>NZ_CP133778.1:5526194-5869888 GCF_034347405.1 Pseudomonas sp. CCC3.1 | reverse complement strand
GCATTATAGGCTAATAAAATGCGCCGTCCAGCACTTATTTCAGATTTATTCAGCTTTTAACGTAATACGTGCAAAAGCCTTCTTGCCAGCCTGGCAGACATGGGTCGAACCCAATGCATATATATAGGTGCGATCAACCACCTCACCATCTATACGCACACCACCAGAGCCCAGTAAATCCCGAGCAACTGCAGAGTTCTTAACCAGGCCGGCCTTATTAAGGACGGCAGCAATCGGCATATCCTCAGCTGCAGTCAGTTCGATCTCTGGTAGATCATCTGGCAACTCACCATCCTTCATCCGGTTCCCCGCACCACGATGAGCATTGGCAGCAGCATCCTCACCATGGAACCGAGCAACAATTTCTTCAGCCAGCTTGATTTTGATATCGCGCGGATTAGCCCCCGCCTCAACCTCAGCCTTGAACGCATTGATCTCGTCCATCGAACGAAAACTCAGCAACTCAAAATAGCGCCACATCAACGCATCAGGAATGGACACCAGCTTGCTATACATCACGCCAGGCGCTTCCTGAATGCCTACATAGTTGCCCAAAGACTTGGACATCTTTTTAACACCGTCCAACCCTTCAAGCAGCGGCATCGTAACGATGCACTGAGCTTCCTGACCGTAACCGCGCTGCAACTCACGCCCCATCAGCAGATTGAACTTCTGATCGGTACCACCCAACTCAACGTCAGCTCTCAATGCAACCGAGTCATAACCCTGCACCAACGGGTAAAGAAATTCATGAATTGCGATTGGCTGGTTCGTGGTATAGCGCTTATCGAAGTCATCGCGCTCAAGCATGCGAGCAACGGTGTACTGGGACGTCAGCCGAATAAAATCAGCCGGCCCCATTTGATCCATCCAGGTGGAGTTGAAAGCCACCTCGGTCTTTGCTGGATCCAGAATCTTGAAGACTTGAGTTTTATAGGTCTCGGCATTATCGAGAACCTGCTCACGCGTCAACGGAGGACGCGTTGCACTTTTGCCGCTTGGATCACCAATCATCCCGGTGAAATCACCTATAAGGAAGATCACCTGATGACCCAGTTCCTGGAACTGGCGCAGCTTATTAATGAGTACGGTGTGACCCAAGTGCAGATCAGGTGCCGTCGGGTCGAATCCTGCCTTAATACGCAGCGGCTGGCCGCGCTTGAGTTTCTCGACCAATTCAGACTCGACCAGTACCTCTTCGGCACCACGCTTGATTAGCGCTAGCTGCTCTTCAACCGACTTCATATCAGACCCGTAAGGCTCAAATTCAAAGGGAACCAACCATACAAGATCAGAGACTAATTACAAGTTCTGCCCGGCATACGGCAACTATCCGTCCGGTAAAGGCTTGCAGACTTGCTTCAAGGGTGATTTGGTTATATTTTATACAGTTATTTCATCTTTACCGTGTCAGTCATCTTTTCCAATTCATCCTTTATTCAAAGTCAAATTATCTATGACCAGTCAACCGCCTAAAGCGCCACCGCTTTATCCGAAGACCCACCTGCTCGCAGCAAGTGGTATCGCCGCCCTTTTAAGCTTGGCCCTGCTGGTCTTCCCGTCGAGCGAAGTAGAAGCAAAAAGAACAACCTTAAACCTCGAACCAGAATCCCCAGCAGAGCAACTGACACAAGATCAAGGCACCACCGAGCTCGTTCAAGCTGCAAATGAAGCCAATCCATCCCCCTTTGCTCAAATAGAACAGCAAGACGACGCACCGGTCGCGACAGTAGAAACCGAAGAGCCAAAAGCCCCGAATCATCGAGAAGTCGTAGTTGCCAAAGGCGATACGCTCTCTACTTTATTCGAAAAAGTAGGCCTGCCTGCCGCGTCCGTTCATGAAATTTTGGCCAGCGACAAACAAGCCAAGCAATTCAGCCAACTCAAACATGGCCAGAAGCTAGAGTTTGAGTTGAGCCCTGATGGCCAATTGAGCAACTTGCACAGCCAAGTGAGTGATCTTGAAACCATCACCCTTAGCAAAACCGCCAAGGGCTACGCCTTTCGGCGCGTAACAGCGCAGCCGACTGTGCGCTCAGCCTATGTACATGGCGTCATTACCAGCTCGCTGTCTGCTTCCGGGCAGCGCGCAGGCCTGCCGCATAGCATGACCATGGACATGGCCAAGGTCTTTGGCTACGACATCGACTTCGCCCAGGACATACACCCCGGCGACCAATTCGAAGTTATCTACGAGCAGAAAGTCATCAACGGCAAGACCGTTGGTACTGGCAACATTCTCTCCGCCCGCTTCACCAATCGTGGCAAGACCTACACCGCAGTGCGTTACACCAATAAGCAAGGCAACAGCAATTACTACACCGCTGAAGGCAACAGCATGCGCAAAGCCTTCATCCGTACTCCGGTTGATTTTGCCCGCATCAGCTCGCGCTTCTCCTCAGGTCGCAAACACCCGATCCTGAACAAGATTCGCGCTCACAAAGGCGTTGATTACGCAGCACCACGCGGCACCCCAATCAAGGCCACCGGCGATGGCAAAGTGCTGCTTGCTGGTCGTCGTGGCGGCTACGGCAACACCGTGATCATTCAGCACGGCAATACTTACCGCACCCTGTACGGCCACATGCAAGGTTTCGCCAAAGGCATCAAAACCGGCGGAGCAGTGAAGCAGGGACAGGTGATCGGCTACATCGGTACCACCGGTCTTTCCACCGGGCCACACTTGCACTATGAGTTCCAGGTCAATGGCGTACACGTTGATCCATTGGGCCAAAAGCTTCCAATGGCTGACCCTATCGCGAAAGCCGAACGCACACGTTTCCTGCAGCAAAGCCAGCCGTTAATGGCACGCATGAATCAGGAAAAGGCCACGCTTCTGGCCTCGAGCAAGCGCTAAGCCATGGCCCTCTATATAGGTGTGATGTCCGGAACCAGTCTTGACGGCTTGGACATTGCGCTTATCGAACTGGGGGCGAGCATTACACTGCTCGCCACCCACTACACCCCTATGCCGCCAGAACTGCGTACTGAACTGTTGGGCTTGTGCAGCAGCGGCCCAGACGAAGTGGCCCGCTGCGCTATCGCTGAAAACCATTGGGTCGAGCTCGCCGCACAAGGCATCAACACCCTGCTCGCCCAGCAACACCTGACTCCAGACGCCATCCGCGCCATTGGTAGTCACGGTCAGACGATCCGGCACGAGCCCGCACAGGGCTTCACTGTGCAAATCGGCAACCCAGCACTACTCGCAGAGCTAACTAACATCTGCGTTGTCAGTGATTTCCGTCGTCGCGATGTAGCCGCCGGAGGCCAGGGTGCGCCGCTGGTTCCAGCCTTCCATGAGGCCTTGTTTACCGGAGAAGCCGGGCATAGGGCTGTATTGAACGTAGGAGGCTTCAGCAATTTAAGCCTGATAACGCCAGCTCACCCAGTGGCGGGATTCGACTGCGGGCCAGGCAACGTTCTGCTTGATGCCTGGATACAAGCACAACGAAATGAATTGTATGACCGAAATGGCCAGTGGGCGGCAAGCGGCAAGGTAGAACCCCTCCTGCTCAACACATTGCTAAGCGATCCTTTCTTTCAAACAAAGGGTCCGAAGAGCACCGGGCGCGAGGTATTCAACCTTCAGTGGTTAACGAATCATCTTGACGCGCTACCAGCGTTCACCGCCGAAGATGTTCAAGCAACCCTGCTGGAACTTACAGCAAAGACTATCGTGCAATCACTGCAAGCGGCTCAACCCAGCACCAGCGAACTGCTCGTGTGCGGCGGAGGAGCCCATAACGCCGCATTGATGACTCGCCTGGCTCAATTGCTCGAACACACACAGGTCAGCAGCACCCAAGCCAAAGGCGTAGATCCTGACTGGGTCGAAGCCATGGCCTTTGCATGGCTTGCACATTGCTGCCTTGAAAACATCCCTGCCAATCGCCCGAGCGTCACAGGCGCACATGGCCTGCGCGTTCTGGGCGCGATCTACCCCGCTTAAGCAGCAGACAGCAAAACGCCGCGAATCGACGCGGCGTTGAGTGTGTTACCTGTACTGCGCAATTAAATCGAGAACGATGATCCGCAACCACACGTCGTGGTCGCATTCGGGTTCTTGATGACAAAGCGCGAGCCTTCCAGACCTTCCTGGTAATCCACCTCGGCACCCGCCAGGTATTGGAAGCTCATCGGATCGACCACCAAGCTCACGCCTTCGCGCTCAACCAGGGTGTCGTCATCGCCCACTTCTTCATCGAAGGTAAAGCCATACTGAAAACCGGAACAACCGCCACCCGTAACAAATACGCGCAACTTCAAACGATCATTACCCTCTTCATCGACCAGGCTCTTCACCTTGTGCGCAGCACCTTCGGTGAATTGCAAAGCCGTGGGGGTGAAGGATTCGACGCTCATGCTGACTATCTCCCGGCGCTATGCCGCCATAATGCGTGATGACGCGCATTATCCGCTTCTCCTAGAAAAGCGGTCAACTATTTGAAGAGCAGCGGCAAGTTTTCAGCAACAATCCGCAAGCGAGAAGCTGAGATCGCTCATCACTTGCAGCTTGGTACTTGCAACGGCGTCTAAGGCAACATCCCCGCGTGGGACAGTCCCAGGCGCTCATCCAGGCCAAACAGGATGTTCATATTCTGAACTGCCTGCCCCGATGCACCTTTGACCAGATTATCGATAACCGACAGCACCACCACCAGATCGCCATCTTGCGGACGATGTACCGCGATACGGCACACGTTGGCGCCGCGCACGCTACGGGTTTCCGGATGACTGCCGGCAGGCATCACATCCACAAAAGGCTCACCGGCATAGCGCTTCTCAAACAACGCCTGCAGATCGACCGAGCGATCAACCACGGTTGCGTACAACGTGGAGTGAATACCGCGAATCATCGGCGTCAAATGAGGGACGAAGGTCAGACCAACATCCTTACCCGCTGCACGGCGCAAACCCTGGCGGATTTCAGGCAAATGACGATGCCCTTTTACGGCATAAGCCTTCATGCTTTCTGAGGTTTCGGCATACAGCGAACCGACGCTTGCACCGCGACCGGCGCCGCTAACGCCAGATTTGCAGTCCGCTATCAACAACGAGGTGTCGGCCAACCCCGCTTCCAGCAACGGCAAAAAACCCAACTGAGTGGCGGTAGGGTAGCAACCTGGCACAGCAATCAGTCGGGCCTGCTTGATTTGCTCGCGGTTAACCTCAGGCAGACCGTATACAGCTTCCTTCAGTAGTTCTGGTGCACCATGTGGCTGGCCATACCATTTGGCCCACTCATCTGCATCCTGCAATCGGAAGTCAGCGGACAAGTCGATAACCTTGGTACCGGCGGCCAGCAACTCGCCCGCCAACGCGTGGGCTACACCATGAGGTGTGGCAAAAAACACCACATCGCACGCAGCCAGTGTTTGCGTATCCGGAACACTGAAAGCCAGGCCGTCATAGTGCCCTCGCAGGTTGGGATACATATCGGCAACAGGCAGGCCCGCTTCGGATCGAGAAGTGATAACAACCACTTCAGCTTGCGGATGCTGTGCCAGCAAACGCAGTAATTCGACACCGGTGTAACCCGTGCCGCCGACAATACCGACCTTGACCATAACCTGCCCTCAACGAACCCACTGGAAAGCCCTCGATAATAGGGACAGCGCGCCCCTGCGACAACCATCAAGGTGACTCAAGAACGCTCTACTACTACTATTTGATCTACCGTGAACCTGGGAATAACTAAAAATGCTTTATCTATGGATCAAAGCCTTCCACATCATCAGCATCGTCTGTTGGTTTGCTGGCCTGTTTTACCTGCCCCGCCTCTTTGTTTACCACGCTCAAAGCGAAGATTCCGTCAGTAAAGAACGATTTAGCCTCATGGAACGCAAGCTGTATCGCGGCATCATGGGCCCCGCCATGATCGCCGCACTCATCTTCGGCGGCTGGCTGCTCTACCTTGCTCCAGGCTTTCTCAGCCAAGGGTGGATGCACGCCAAACTGACACTGGTATTTCTGCTCATCGGCTACCACCACATGTGCGGCGCGCAAGTGAAACGCTTCGCCCGTGGCGAGAACAAACGCAGCCACGTGTTCTATCGCTGGTTCAATGAAGTGCCTGTTTTATTCTTACTGGCCATCGTCATTCTGGTGGTGGTCAAACCGTTCTGACTTCAACTTATCCCCCGAGGTTATCCAATGTCACTGCCCGCTCTGCTTGATAAACGCCTGCGCTTGCCGGTAGTCGCCGCTCCCATGTTTTTGATTTCCAATCCTCAACTGGTACTGGCGTGCTGCCGCAATGGCGTTGTCGGTAGTTTTCCTGCACTCAACCAACGCGAGAGCAGCGGTTTCAAGGCCTGGCTTGAAGAAATCGAAGCGGGTCTGGCCACATTGGATAACCCCGCCCCCTATGCCGTAAATCTGATTGTGCACAACAGCAACCCGCGGCTACAGGCTGACCTGGCGATCTGCATCGAGCACAAAGTGCCCATCGTGATCACCAGCCTGGGCGCCGTTAAAGAAGTCGTTGATGCCGTCCATAGCTACGGCGGGCTGGTATTTCACGATGTCACCACGCGACGGCATGCCGAAAAAGCCGCAGAAGCGGGTGTAGATGGACTGATTGCAGTCGCAGCAGGTGCCGGTGGCCACGCGGGCACTTGGAGCCCATTTGCACTGGTCGCCGAAATTCGTCAGTTCTTCGATAAAACCATCTTGCTTGCTGGCTGTTTGAACCATGGACACGAAATCCTGGCGGCGCAGGTAATCGGTGCTGACCTTGCCTACTTGGGGACACGCTTTATCAGCACCCAAGAAAGCCATGCACCTGACGCTTATAAAGAAATGCTCTTGGCCTCTCAGGCTGCCGATATCATTCACACCCCGGCCGTATCAGGGGTACCCGCCAGTTTTATGCGCCAAAGTCTCGAAAATGCCGGTTTTGATCTCGCAGCGCTTAAAACACAAGGTGAGGTAAAACTCAAACCCCTCGCCGACGAAGCAAAAGCCTGGAAGACCGTCTGGTCTGCTGGCCAAGGTGTCGGAGAAATCAATGATCAGCCCACAATCGACCAATTGATTACACGACTGGATGAGGAATACCGCAAAGCGCTAAACCTTACCTCACAACTGGCGCAGCACTGGCCGCACCACTAATCCCTCGAAGCCCGCCAACCCGGCGGGCGTTTTAAAGACATCCGGACAAGGAAGCCCCAATGCCAGAACTGAGCCTGGAACAAGCCCCTCAAGAAGAGCATTTTGCCCCCCTGGATCCCCTGGGATTCAGCGGCCGTATTGGGCGCTTGCGATTACTGGTCTGGAACACGGTGCTCACCGTCATTGCCACAGTGGTTTCAATACTCGTCCTGCTGGCAGTCAACGTTTCACCAACGCTTGGCATTACCTGTGGCGCGACCCTGAGCATTGCTTATTTACTGATCGCTTTAAGAATCAGTGCCCAGCGCCTGCATGACCTCAATTGGTCCGCCTGGATGCTGTTACTGCATTTGGTACCTGTGGCCAACCTTGTGCTGACCCTCATGATGCTGTTGATGCCCGGCACACCCGGCCCGAACAAATACGGACCGCCGCCACCGCCCAACAGTCAGTCCGTCACCGTTATGGCCTGGATCATCATCTTTCTGATCGGTCTGAGCATCTGCGTGATGATCGCCCTTTTTGCTTTGGGCCTTATGGCTGCGTTGATCAACGCAGTCAACGGCAACACCCTGTAGACTGCGCACCTAAATGAACGCGTTAACGCCAGGGACATCATTGTCACCGGACTGTACCGTTGCGATGGAGAACAGCATGACCCGTTACGCTTTGATCACTGGCGCTTCCAGTGGTATTGGCCTGGCCCTGGCAGAAGCCCTTGCCCGTCGTGGGCGCAGTCTGATCCTTGTGGCCCGACAACGGGACGCACTGGAAAGCATTGCGCTTGAGCTGACTCAGCGTTTCGGTGTCGACGTCTTGTTCCGCGCCTGCGACCTGGGCGAACCCCTGCGCCTGTCCGGCTTTTTGCTGGAGCTGGAAGAAGGCGACCGGCAAATAGACTTGCTGGTCAACTGTGCAGGAATCGGCACCTGCGGCCCGTTCCTCGCCCATGACTGGAGCGCCGAACAAGACCTGATCGAACTCAACATTCTGGCGCTGACGCGGATGTGCCATGCCATCGGCAACATGATGGCCGTGCAAGGCGGCGGGCAGATCCTCAACGTGTCATCGATCGCCGCCTATCAGCCCGGCCCGTGGCTCAGCACCTACTTCGCAAGCAAAGCCTACGTGCTGCACTTTTCCGAAGGCCTGCGCGAAGAAGTGAAAAAAACCGGTATCAAGGTCTCGGTGCTCTGCCCCGGGGTCACCCGAACCGGTTTTTTCGATGCAGCCAAAATGAACCCGGATGCCGTCAAACGCAATAAAAGCGCCCTGAGCCCCGAAGAAGTCGCCCTTTACACCGTGCGCGCCCTCGAAAAGAACAAGGCCATCATCATGCCCGGCTGGCGTAACCGCTGGCTAACCCGCATGCCACGCCTGCTCTCTCGCTGGATGACCCGAAAAATCGCAGCCTCGGTCAACAAATCCTACTGCCCGCGTTAACGAGGCTGGGCGTAATCCGTGAGCCTGAGTACACTCAGACCGGACTTCACTCACGGAGACAACGCTTTGGATACTCTGTTCACCAAAATCATCAACCGTGAAATACCGGCCAAGATCATCTACGAAGATGATCTCGTGCTCGCGTTTCACGACATTGCCCCGCAAGCGCCGATCCATTTTTTGGTCATTCCGAAAAAACCGATCCGCACCCTCAACGACCTGACCGAAGAAGACAAGCCGCTGGCCGGACACATTCTGTTCACGGCGCAGCGCCTGGCCAAAGAGTTAGGCTGCGAAGACGGTTTCCGCGTGGTGATGAACTGCAATGAAAAGGGCGGCCAAACGGTTTACCACATTCATATGCATGTGCTGGGTCAGCGCCAGATGAACTGGCCTCCGGGCTGATTAGCCTGATACGAGTACAACACCGTCGTGGGGGCGACACTTCCCCCACGCCTGCGGATGATCCAACGCAAACCCTGCCCACCCGTTTGGGGTAAACTGGCCCCCGTGATTTTTTCCGGAGGTAAGCATGACTACCCAACGTCACTACTCGCCGATTGACCGTCTACTGTTACAAGCCGATACCGCCATGCGCACCTTGCTGCCCTTCAGTGGCCAGCCGCATCGCCCGTCTCCGGCCATCGTTAAAACCGACAAGCCGCTGGATGAGAAAACCGCTCGCCACGTTGCTGGCCTGATGCGTATCAACCACACGGGCGAAGTCTGTGCCCAGGCGCTGTACCAAGGCCAGGCCCTGACCGCCAAGCTGCCGCAAGTACGTGAAGCCATGGAACATGCCGCAGAAGAAGAAATCGACCATCTGGCCTGGTGCGAACAGCGTATTCACCAGCTAGGCAGCCATACCAGCGTGCTGAATCCTCTGTTTTACGGCATGTCTTTTGGTATTGGCGCCGTGGCCGGTTTGATCAGTGACAAAGTCAGCCTCGGCTTTGTCGCCGCCACCGAAGACCAAGTCTGCAAGCACCTTAACGAACACCTTGAGCAACTCCCTGCCGAAGATGAAAAGTCCCGGGCGATTCTTGAGCAAATGCGCCTCGATGAAGAGCAGCACGCAGAGTCCGCACTCAATGCTGGCGGCTACCGTTTCCCAGCCCCGGTAAAATTTGGCATGAGCCTGATGGCAAAAGTCATGACCAAAAGCACCTATCGCATCTGACGCCACACTAACAGTGTCGGGACAGAGGCAAATAAAAAGGCGGCAACCTTTCGGGAGCCGCCTTTTTTGTGGCTGAAACCTTACGCCATGTTGCGGGCGTAAAAGATTTCGAGCATTTCGTGCTTCACACGCTCAGTCACCTGCTCGCGCTGTTCAACCGACAGATTGCTGGTGGCGTCGCCGAACAGGTAGTTATCCAGTTCGAAATCCTTGAGCAGCATCTTGGTGTGGAACAGGTTTTCTTGGTACACGTTCACGTCGGTCATCTGATAACCGTCGCGGGTGTCTTCGGAAAGGTAGTTCTGGATCGAATTGATCTCGTGATCGATAAAGTGCTTTTTGCCTTCCACGTCACGGGTAAAACCACGCACACGATAGTCGACCGTCACGATATCCGAATCAAACTGATGGATCAGATAATTGAGAGCTTTAAGCGGTGAAATAACGCCGCACGTCGACACGTCAATATCCACACGGAAAGTCGCAATACCGTCCACAGGATGAATCTCTGGATAGGTATGTACCGTGATATGACTTTTGTCGAGGTGAGCCAAAATGGTCTCGGGCAGCGGGCCTGGGGATTCTTCAATCTGGCTTTCGGTAGGAATCACCGGCTGCTCGGAAATCAGAATAGTCACGCTGGCGCCTTGGGGATCGTAATCCTGACGGGCGATGTTCAGGATGTTGGCACCAATGATATCAACCACATCTGTGAGGATCTGCGTCAGGCGTTCTGCGTCGTACTCTTGATTGATGTACTCAACGTATGCCTGCTGGTCTTGCGGGGTTTCCGCGTAGCAGATGTCATAGATGTTGAAGCTCAAGGTCTTTGTCAGGTTATTGAACCCGTGGAGCTTGAGTTTGCTTTTCACCGTTATAAAACTCTCTATGTCGATGCGGCTCGGCCGCGTGATCCAGCATGCCCGTCAAGTGCGTGGACGCACCTGCGTAGGACGGTTAACACCTCTTCGCGATGGCGATTTTGGTTATCTGTTCGGACATGCGGCCGGGAGTTTTTCCCTGCCACTACCCTGAAAAAAGTGGCGCATTATGCAGACGTCAGCGACTGATCGCCAGAGTCTGCATTGCATTTATGAAAATTGAATGTCCACTCAACCCAGTTCAATGATTTCGTAGTCATGGCTGATAGCAACACCCGCCGCGCCCAGCATGATCGACGCCGAGCAATACTTCTCGGCCGACAACTCGATAGCACGCTTGACCTGAGCTTCTTTCAAACCGCGACCTTTAACCACAAAGTGCAGGTGAATTTTAGTAAAAACCTTTGGGTCTTCGGTAGCGCGCTCGGCCTCCAGGAACGCTTCACAGCTTTCGACTGCCTGACGTGATTTCTTCAGAATGCTGACAACATCAAAGTTGCTGCAACCACCGAGCCCCAGCAGAAGCATCTCCATAGGCCGTACGCCCAGATTGCGACCGCCACTTTCAGGCGGGCCGTCCATCACAACGACGTGGCCGCTGCCTGATTCACCCAGAAACATGGCCTCACCCGCCCATTGAATGCGTGCCTTCATCGCCCAGACTCCACTGTTTTAAAAGGGGCGCCAGCTTATCACAGGGTCCGAAACTGATGACTCACTGCGCCATGGCCTTTCTTGGACAAGACGAAGGGAAAATTCTGCAAACCACACAGAATCTGTCTGTTAAGCTGGCGCCAAATCACTGGCGCCAGCCAGCCAGCGCTCTATATAAAAATAGATCTGACCCCTACTGTGCTCGCTTTCGGGATACAACCATGGTTGCTATTACCCCCATACCCAAGATCAAAAATCTCGACAAATTTTTGACTCACTGCCAACGCAGACGCTATCAAACCAAGAGCAACATCATTTGCGCGGGAGAACACTCACACACACTGTTCTTCATTCTCAAAGGCTCTGTCACGATTCTGATTGAAGACGACGATGGTCGCGAGATGATCATTGCCTACCTCAACCCAGGAGACTTTATTGGTGAGCTGGGCCTGTTTGAACAGGCAGGGCAAGAACAACCACGCAGTGCTTGGGTCCGGGCCAAAACCGAGTGCGAAGTCGCAGAAATCAGCTACATAAAATTCAGAGAATACGCGCAACAAGAACCAGAAATTCTTTACGCGCTTAGCGGCCAAATTGCTCAACGCCTACGCAACACCACACGTAAGGTCGGAGACCTAGCGTTCTTTGATGTCACCGGGCGAGTTGCACGCTGCCTGCTTGAGCTGTGCAAACAGCCCGACGCCATGACCCATCCAGACGGCATGCAGATCAAAATCACCCGTCAGGAAATCGGTCGCATTGTCGGTTGTTCGCGAGAGATGGTCGGCCGTGTGCTCAAAGGCCTTGAAGAGCAAAACCTGGTCAGCGTCAAAGGCAAGACCATGGTGGTGTTCGGCACGCGCTAAGGCCTTAGCAAGGGTGCCAGGATCTGTTGATAACTGGCGCTCAGGCGCTCAAAAAAGCCGGGCGCGGCAAACACTTCATGCAAGGCGATATGGCTTTCAGCACGGCAGCGCTGCGCAAGCTCACAGCGCTCATTGAAACGATTGACCGCAGCGACCATCGACTCACGCTCATTTTCAACCAGTAACGCGCCGTGAACCAAACCCACCGGCCGTTGCCCGCCTTGGCTCTGACGCCAGCGCTGAGCCGTACCAACCAGCTTTCGGGCATTGAGATTCACGTTGAAGCGCCCATCACAAAAGGCGCCGTCAATTTCGCCTAACGACGCCGAGCCCCCGAGCGCAGTCAGTAAATCGCAGATCGGCTCGCACAGGCGGCGATATGCCGCTTCGATACGGCCGTGATCACCTTCGCTGCGCAGCGGGGCATAAACCAGCGCAATGTTGACGGTAGAAGGTGACTGAGGGACAGGCTCTCCGCCTGTTTCGCGCAACAGGATAGGCCAACCACTGGCTGCCAGCTCAACACTGGCTTGCTCGAACCCGGCTAACCGACTCAAGCGCCGAGGCATAACCAGCGAACTGTCCGTGGGTTGCCAGAACAACACGCCCGCTTCGCGCTCCCCTGCACACACCGAGGCCAATAAATCCTGCTCGGCTTTAAGACCTGCCTCGACGGTGAGTTGCTGGATGAGCGCCATAAAGTACCTGTTCCGACACAAAACAACTGTGGGAGCCTGGCTTGCCAGCGATGCATGCAATGCGGTTTTTCTGTTAAACCGCGTCGATACCATCGCTGGCAAGCCAGCTCCCACACAGTCAATCGAGGATCAATCCAGCGTGGAGCCCGCCACGGGTTTACCGCGCTCCGGGAAGAACAAACGCTGCAATTCCGCGCCCGGCTGTTCAGCACGCATGAACGCCTCACCCACCAGGAATGAATACACCTCGCTGATTTCCATCAACTCGACATCCGCACGGTTGAGGATGCCGCTCTCAGTGATGACCAATCGATCACGCGGAACACGCGGCAACAGATCCAGCGTGGTTTCCAGGCTGACGTCGAAGGTGTGCAGATTGCGATTGTTGATCCCCACCAACGGGGTATCCAGTGTCTTGAGTGCACGTTCAAGCTCATCGCCATCATGCACTTCAACCAGCACATCCAGATTGACGCTTTTGGCAACGGCAGCCAGTTCGGCCATTTTCACGTCATCCAGTGCTGACACAATCAACAGCACGCAGTCAGCACCCAACGCACGGGCTTCAACGATCTGATAAGGATCGATCATGAAGTCCTTGCGAATCACCGGCAGGCCGCAGGCCGCGCGGGCTTGTTGCAGATAGGCATCGGCGCCCTGGAAGAAATCGATGTCGGTCAGCACGGACAAGCAGGTCGCGCCGCCCTTTTCATAACTCAGGGCAATCTCGCTCGGCACAAAGTGCTCACGAATCACGCCCTTGCTCGGCGATGCCTTTTTAATTTCGGCAATCACGGCAGGCTGCTTCAACTTGGCCTGCGCCAGCAATGCCTTGGCAAAGCCGCGTACCGGATCCGCCTTGGCCGCCAGACCTTCAAGCTCCGCCAGGCTGACGCGCGCTCTGCGCTCGGCCACTTCCTGAACTTTGCGCGCCAGAATATTCTCTAGAACGGTAGGCACACTCATGCTTCATTCTCCTGCTTGAAGATCGCGGTAAAGGCGCCCAGCTCTTCGAGTTTTTCCCGAGCCAGCCCTGTGTGCAACGCATCGTGAGCCAACGCCACACCTTCTTTAAGCGTGTAGGCAAGGTCGGCGGCATACAGCGCAGCGCCGGCATTGAGCACGATCATTTCAGCAGCCTTCTGACCTGACTCCGTTTTACGACGCCCCAAAGCATCGCGAATCAGCTCCAGGGATTGTTCCGGGCTATCGACCACCAAGCCAAACAGACTCTGGCTCTTTATACCCAAGTCTTCTGGTTGAACCCAGTATTCCGTAATGACACCCTTTTTCAGCTCTGCCACAAAGGTCGGCGCCGCCAGACTGAACTCATCCAGACCGTCTTGCGAATGCACCACCAGCACGTGCTTGCTACCCAAACGCTGCAAGACTTCAGCCAGCGGACGGCACAGCGCCTGATTGAACACGCCAACCACTTGATGCAACACGCCAGCCGGATTCGTAAGCGGGCCAAGCATGTTGAACAAGGTGCGCAGCCCCAGGTCGCGACGCGGGACAGCCGCGTGCTTCATCGCGCCGTGATGGGATTGGGCAAACATAAAACCAATGCCGACGCTGTCGATACAACGCGCAACCTGAACAGGCGTCAGGTTCAGGTACACACCGGCGGCTTCAAGCAAATCAGCACTGCCGCTTTTGCCCGACACTGCGCGATTGCCGTGTTTAGCCACGGTGCAGCCTGCGGCTGCAATCACCAGCGCAGAAGCGGTGGACACGTTGAAAATATTCGCGCCATCACCGCCAGTGCCCACGATGTCGACCACGCCATCCAGGGTATTGAGCTCAACCTTGTCGGCCAACTCGCGCATGGCCGTGACGGCACCGACGATCTCGTCGATGCTCTCGCTCTTCATGCGCATGCCCATCATGAACGCGCCAATCTGCGCTTCGGTGCATTGACCGGTCATGATGTCGCGCATCACATCGCGCATCTCGGCTTCGCTCAAATCAAGGTGACCGACGATACGGCTCAGGGCTGTTTTGATATCCATAAGAAGTCCTTAGCGCGTGCCGCCAGTTTGTTTGAGGAAGTTAGCGAACAGCTCATGGCCCTGCTCGGTCAAGATCGACTCAGGGTGAAATTGCACCCCTTCGATGTTCAGCGTTTTGTGGCGCAGCCCCATGATCTCGTCGACCGAGCCGTCAGCATTTTGCGTCCAGGCCGTCAGCTCCAGACACTCAGGCAAGGTTTCACGCTTGACCACCAGCGAGTGGTAACGGGTCACAGTCAATGGGTTGTTCAGCCCCTGAAAAACACCTGTATCCAGGTGATACACCGGGCTGGTTTTACCGTGCATGACTTGCCGGGCGCGAACCACGTCACCGCCAAAGGCCTGGCCGATGGATTGATGCCCGAGGCACACCCCCAGAATCGGCAACTTGCCAGCAAAATACTTGATCGCTTCAAGCGAGATGCCCGCCTCGTTAGGCGTACATGGGCCGGGCGACACCACGATGCGCTCAGGGTTGAGCGCCTCGATCTGAGCCACGGTCAATTCATCGTTGCGCACGACTTTAACGTCGGCACCCAACTCGCCGAGGTACTGCACAACGTTGTAAGTAAAAGAGTCGTAATTGTCGATCATCAGCAACATGGCAAAGCTCCTCAGGCGTCGGACGCGGGGGTTTGTTCAGCGAGCGCTACGGCACGAAACATCGCGCGGCGTTTATTCAGCGTCTCTTCCCACTCCAGGGCCGGTACCGAGTCAGCAACAATGCCGCCACCCGCTTGCACGTGCAACTCACCGTCCTTGATCACCGCGGTGCGAATCGCGATGGCCGTGTCCATGTTGCCGTTCCAGGCGAAGTACCCGACTGCGCCGCCATACACGCCACGTTTAACTGGCTCCAGCTCGTCGATGATTTCCATCGCGCGGATTTTCGGTGCGCCCGACAACGTGCCCGCTGGCAAAATCGCTCGCAGCGCGTCCATCGCTGTCAGCCCACTTTTGAGCTGGCCAGTGACGTTGGACACAATGTGCATCACGTTGGAGTAGCGCTCGATCACCATCTTCTCCGTGAGCTTGACCGAACCGGTTTCCGATACACGGCCCGTGTCGTTGCGCCCCAAATCGATCAGCATCAAGTGCTCGGCGATTTCCTTGTCATCACTGAGCAGGTCTTTTTCCAGCGCCAGATCAGCTTCTTCGGTTGCGCCGCGAGGACGCGTGCCGGCAATCGGGCGCACGGTAATCAGATTGTCCTCAACCCTGACCAGCACTTCCGGCGAACTGCCCACCACGTGGAAGTCACCAAAATTGAAGAAGTACATATACGGCGTCGGATTGAAGCAGCGCAGCGCTCGGTACAGGTCAATCGGCGCAGCCTTGAAGTCAATCGACATGCGCTGCGACGGCACGACCTGCATGCAATCGCCCGCCAGGATGTAGTCCTTGATCGTATCGACCGCTTTTTCGTAGTCATCCTGGGTAAAGCTGGAGCGGAACACCGGGTCAGCGGCTTGCTGCTGGGTGAAGTCCAGGCCACGGCGGGGTGCAATCGGCTGACGCAATTGCTCAAGCAACGCCTCAAGACGCGCCTGACCTTCGTCATACGCATCCGCTTGCGCCGGATCGACCAGCACAATCGCGTGCATCTTGCCCGCCAGGTTATCGAACACCACGACGGCATCCGACACCATCAGCAAAATGTCCGGTACGCCCAGCGGATCCGGGTTCGGGCACTTGCCCAAACGCTTCTCCACGTAGCGCACGCAGTCATAACCGAAATAGCCCACCAGCCCACCATTGAAGCGCGGCAAGCCAGCAATGGTCGGCACGTTGTAACGGGCTTTGAATGCCTCAACGAAGGCCAGCGGATCTTCAGCTTCGTGAGATTCGATTTCGACGCCGTCATGAGTCACGCGAATCTGCTGCTCGTGCACACGCAACACCGTGCGGCATGGCAAGCCAATGATCGAATAGCGCCCCCACTTCTCGCCGCCCTGCACCGACTCCAGCAAATAGGAGTTGGGCTGATCGGCCAGTTTCAGGTAGATCGACAACGGCGTGTCGAAGTCAGCAAGGGTTTCACGTGCAAGCGGGATACGGTTGTAGCCGGCAGCGGCCAAACGCAGGAATTCTTCGCGGATCATGAGGTGCCTCGTGGCATGAGGGTAAAACGGTCAGGTGTGCAAACGTGCCGGATCTCCGGCCAGATTCAAGTCAGGCGCGCCAACGCCAGCGGGCCAGGGCCTTGATAACTTTCATCCAGAGTTTGCGAGTGACCACCACGATGGAATCTCTTCGAGAGGGGTGAACGGAAGCGCCCAACGTTATCTCAGGCGCAGAATCTAAGCAACCGGCTATCAGCTCATGCAGATTGTCGATGACGACATCCGGGGCTTCTTCAGCAATCGGCCGACCATGGTTGTAGCCATAGCTCATGGCCACACAGCGCACACCAGCCGCTTTTGCCGCCAGCACGTCATTGCGTGAATCGCCGACAAACAACGCTTGTTCCGGTGTCACACCGGCCATTTTCATCACGAAAAAAAGTGCAGCAGGGTCAGGCTTTTTCTGCGGCATGGTGTCACCACCCACAATCCAGCGAAAAAACCGCCCCATCTTCAGCTCATCCAGCAATGGCGCGACAAACCGCTCGGGCTTGTTGGTGATCAACGCCATTTCAACACCCTGCTTTTGCAGCCATTTAAGGCTTTCGCGCACGCCGGGGTAGATCGTGGTGTGTTCATGGCCGCCATCATAGGCGTCCATGAAAATCGCCAGCGCCTCTTCAGCCTCCGCGTCATCGACACCCGAGGCCGTCATATTGCCGGCCAGTGCACGGCGCACCAGCATGGGCGCGCCGTTGCCGATCCACATCTTTACGTTTTCAATACCGGCGGGCGGGCGGCCCAGTTTGAGCAGCATGGTATTCACGGCGGCGGCCAGATCCGGAACCGAATCGATCAAGGTCCCGTCCAGATCGAACATCACCAGTTTGGGCAGTTGCCCCCCAAGCAACTGCTCAAAGCCACTCATGGGCGTGCCAACGCAAGCTCGGCACGCATTTTCTGAATCACTTCTTCGTAGTTCGGCGTGTTGAAAATCGCCGAACCTGCCACGAACGTATCGGCACCGGCTTCAGCGATTTCACGGATGTTGCCGACGTTTACGCCACCATCGATTTCCAGGCGAATCTCGCGGCCAGAGGCATCGATCAATGCGCGGGCTTCTCGCAGTTTATTCAACGTGCCAGGGATGAACTTCTGCCCGCCGAAGCCTGGGTTAACGCTCATCAGCAAGATCATGTCGACCTTGTCCATCACGTACTTGAGCACATCCAGCGGCGTGGCCGGATTGAACACCAGACCTGCCTTGCAACCGCCTTCGCGGATCAGCTGCAAAGAGCGGTCAATGTGCTGAGTGGCTTCGGGATGGAACGTGATGTAGGTCGCGCCTGCTTCGATAAAGTCGCCAATGATCCGATCGACCGGGCTGACCATCAGATGCGCATCGATGGGCGCGGTAATGCCGTACTTGCGCAGGGCAGCGCACACCATCGGACCGATGGTCAGGTTTGGCACGTAGTGATTGTCCATGACATCGAAGTGCACGATATCAGCGCCAGCGGCGAGCACATTGTCGACTTCCTCGCCAAGACGGGCGAAATCGGCAGAAAGAATCGATGGGGCAATAGCGAAGGGCTGCATAACGCACCTTTTAATGAGCAAAACACGGTGGCGCGCATTGTATACCGCCTGCCGAGAAGCGCCACCGGGCCGTGATGATTAACCCCGTAGCAGCTGCCGAGCTCCGCGAGGCTGCGTCCGACGACGCAGTCGTCGTAAAACCAGCGGTCGCGGTCTGTCAGATCCATCAGATTCTTAGCCGTTACGATCGCTTCGCAATCGGACGCAGCCTCGCGGAGCTCGGCAGCTGCTACGGAACGTCGCAACATCTACTCATTCGTTGCATCAATGCCTGGGCCTTGCGTGATCTAACTTTAGAAAACCACCTAGTCAGAGGGCAAAGGATTGCCAAACTCCAAGAACGCTTATCGCCTGCATATTGGCCGCTACTCAGAGCCCGGTCGCCTCTATTTGCTAACCACTATCACCCAGAAACGACGCCCGCTTTTTCAGGACTTCAAACTGGGACGCTTGGTGGTCGATCAATTCAGGCAAGCACATGACGACGGTATCGTAACGTCAAAGGCGTGGGTCGTCATGCCAGACCATTTCCACTGGCTGGTAGAGCTACACAACAAAACACTTGGAGAATTGATGTGCCGCGTTAAATCGCGCAGCAGCCTAAACATAAACAACTTCGCTCAAACCAGTGACCGCGTATGGCAAAAGGGTTATCACGACAGGGCATTGCGCCGTGAAGAAGACCTCAAGGCAACCGCCCGCTACATCGTACAAAACCCGATCCGTGCGGGCCTGGCCACACGAATCGCAGACTACCCCCTCTGGGACGCCTGCTGGATGTAACCCTTACGCCTGGGCCGTGCGCATTTTCTCGCTGCGCCCGCGCAACCACTCCAGCGTCAGCAACAACACCACCGAAAAGGCAATCAGCAACGTCGCCGCTGCGGCAATGGTCGGGCTGAGGTTTTCGCGGATGCCACTGAACATTTGCCGTGGCAAGGTCGCTTGTTCTGGCCCCGCCAAAAACAGGGTCACAACCACTTCATCAAACGAGGTCGCAAAGGCAAACAGCGCCCCCGAGATCACGCCTGGGGCAATCAACGGCAAGGTCACGCGGCGGAACGCTGTCAGTGGCGAGGCACCCAGACTGGCCGCCGCCCGCACCAGGTTATGGTTGAACCCCTGCAACGTGGCCGACACGGTGATGATCACAAACGGCACACCCAGCACCGCATGCACCACGATCAATGAGATGAAGCTGTTGCCCAACCCCAGCGGCGCAAAGAACAGGTAGCTGGCCACACCGATGATGACCACCGGCACCACCATCGGCGAAATCACCAAGGCCATGACCAGCGCTTTGCCGGGGAAATGCCCCCGCGTCAGGCCAATCGCTGCCAACGTACCAAACACCATCGCCAACACCGTAGCCGCAGGCGCCACGATCACGCTGTTTCTCAAGGCCCGCATCCATTCCGCCGACGCGAAAAAGTCCTGGTACCAGTGCAGCGAAAAGCCCTGCAACGGGTACACCAGAAAGCTGCCCGAGTTGAACGACAACGGGATGATCACCAGCACCGGCAAAATCAGAAACAACAGGATCAGCCCACACAGAATGCGCAAGCTGTAAAACCACACCCGCTCAACGGGCGACATATAAGGACTCAGCATGGCAGGCTCCTTAGCTCAAGCGCAGGCGGGTCGCGCCTACCAGCCAGTTGTAGATCAGATAAAGCACCACAGTTGCCAGCAACAACAGACCGCCCAACGCTGTCGCCATGCCCCAGTTGATACTGGTGTTGGTATAAAACGCCACGAAGTAGCTGACCATTTGGTCGTTCGGGCTGCCCAGCAAGGCCGGGGTGATGTAGTAACCAATGGCGATGATGAACACCAGTAAGCAACCCGCCCCGACGCCTGCATACGTCTGTGGGAAGTACACCCGCCAGAAACTGGCAAATGGATGACAGCCCAGTGAGATTGCCGCACGCATATAGGTCGGAGAGATGCCTTTCATCACGCTGTAGATCGGCAAGATCATGAACGGCAACAGGATGTGCACCATCGCGATGTAGACGCCGGTGCGGTTGAACACCAGTTCCAGCGGCTTATCGATAATGCCCAGGCTCATCAGCCCGCTATTGATCAGGCCACCCGACTGCAACAACACGATCCAGGCTGCCACCCTTACCAGCACTGAGGTCCAGAACGGCAGCAGCACCAGAATCATCAGCAGGTTGCTCTGACGTGCAGGCAAGTTAGCCAGCAAGTACGCCAACGGGTACGCCAGCACCAGGCAGATGCAGGTGATGACAAAACCCATCCAGAACGTACGGGCAAAAATATCCAGGTAAATCGATTGATCAGGCGTAGCGGGGGCAATTTCACCCAAGTCGTCAATGCGGTGATCGACTGCCGCCAGCAGGTAAAACGGGGTCACGCTTGAGACGTTGCGTTTGATCGCCTGCCAATACGCCGGGTCGCCCCAACGTTCGTCGAGCGACTCCATCGCGTCTTTGTAAGATTCGGGCACCGCCTTGAACGGCAGCCCCTTGGCGGTTTTCATCAGCAGGCTGCGATAGCCGGCCAATTCCATGTTCAGGCGCTTGGACAAATCGCCCAATACTTGATTCTTGCGAGCCTCGGCCAAGTCTTCGCTGAGTGCCTGGTACACCGGCTCCGCAGGCAAACCTTTTCCGTCCCAGCCCGCCACTGCAACCACCGTGCGTGGCAAGCCTTCCACCACCTCCGGGTTGCCGACACTTTTGTAGAGCAGGGCCGCGATCGGAACCAGGAACACCAGCAACAAGAAAATAACCAACGGCGCAATCAAGGCCTGTGCCTTCCAGCGGTTAACCCGCTCGGCATGCGCAAGACGCTTCTTCAACGTTGGGCTGGAGACCTCGTTCAGGGGAACGGCGATGGCCATGGCGAACTCCGAAAATCTTTAAACGATGGCGGCGCGACTGAATCAGCCGCGCCGCATTTCAACGCTGCTTACTTGGCAGCCCAGGCATTGAAGCGTTGTTCCAGTTGCTCACCGTTGTCAGCCCAGAAGCTGACGTCGATTTGCACCTGGTTCGCAATGTTTTCCGGGGCGGTTGGCATTTGTTCCTGCACGGCTTTAGGCAGTAAAGGCATCGCCTCTTTGTTGGCCGGGCCGTACGCGATGTTTTGCGAATAGACACTCTGCTGCTGCGGCTGCAAGGTGAACGCCATGAACTTTTTGGCAGCGTCAGCCTTTGCTTTGCTCAGGCCCTTAGGGATGGCCCATGCATCGAAGTCATAAATCCCGCCGTTCCACACAATCTTCAGGTTGCTTTCTTTCTGTACGGCGGCGATCCGGCCGTTGTACGCCGAGCTCATGACCACGTCGCCAGAGGCCAGGTACTGCGGCGGCTGTGCACCGGCTTCCCACCACTGAATGTTCGGCTTGAGTTCATCCAATTTTTTGAAGGCACGGTTCTGGCCGTCTTTGCTCGCCAGCACGGTGTACACATCCTTCGGTGCCACGCCGTCAGCCATCAAGGCAAATTCCAGGGTGTACTTGGCGCCTTTGCGCAGGCCACGCTTGCCCGGGAAGGTTTTGGTGTCCCAGAAGTCAGCCCAACTGGTCGGTGCGGTTTTCAGCTTGTCAGCGTTGTAAGCCAACACCGTCGACCATACAAAGAAGCCCGCCCCGCAGCCCTGAATAGCGCCTTTGACGTACTGGTCCGGGTTGCCAAACAGCGCGGCGTCCAAGGGTTCGAACATGTCCTCATCGCAACCGCGCGACAGCTCTGGCGATTCAACCTCTACCAGATCCCAGGAGATGCTTTTGGTGTCGACCATGGCCTTGATTTTGGCCATTTCACCGTTGTATTCGCCGGCGATGATTTTGCCATCACCCTTGGCTTCCCAAGGCGCGTAAAACGCTTTGACCTGAGCGGCCTTGTTCGCGCCGCCAAACGACACCACGGTCAGGTCGGTTGCCGCCAGCGCACTGCCCGCAAACATCAGGCCGAGGCTTAGCGCCGTAAACTTGAAAGTCTTATGCATTGTTGTTCTCCACTGTGCAGGGTTGGTGAAGCCGGGGCGATCAATTCGCCTCTAAGAGAGGGTCAAGCGCACGTACATGTTCGACTTGCCAGCCCAGCGGCACGACGTCACCGACGGCCAGGGCGGGGTCCAGCTCGGCAATCGGCTGTTTCACGAAGAAATCGTTCTTGCCGCACACTTCCAGGCGTACCCGGACGTGGTCGCCCAGGTAGATAAATTCCTCGACCCGTCCTGTGAAACGGTTCGCGCACGACTCGCTGGAGCCCTTGAGGCTGATGCGCTCAGGTCGGATCGACAGCGTCACCGGATCACCCGTGCGCCCGACATTCACTGCCAGCGCCTGAACCTTCTCGCCGCGGCTCAGCTCAACCACGCAGCGCTCACCGTCCTGACTGTGCAGGCGGCCATTAAGGCGGTTGTTCTCGCCAATGAAGTTGGCCACAAAGGTATTGCTGGGCTCTTCATAGAGGGTACGCGGCGGGGCGATTTGCTGGATTTCGCCCTGATGGAACACCGCCACCCGATCAGACATCGTCAGCGCTTCGCCCTGGTCGTGAGTCACGTACACCACGGTCACACCCAGGCGCTGGTGTATGTGCTTGATCTCCATCTGCATGTGCTCACGCAGTTGTTTGTCCAGCGCACCCAGCGGCTCGTCCATCAGCACCAGTTGCGGCTCAAACACCAATGCACGGGCCAAGGCCACTCGCTGCTGCTGACCGCCCGAGAGTTGCGCCGGGTAACGCTGAGCGAATGCCTCGAGCTGCACCATGCTCAGCACTTTCTTGACCCGCTCGCTGATATCAGTGCGATTGAGGCCGCGCACCGACAGCGGAAATCCGAGGTTTTCAGCCACTGTCATGTGCGGGAACAGCGCGTAGTTCTGGAACACCATGCCGATGTCACGCTTGTGCGGCGGCACGTTATTGATGGCGCGCCCGGCCAACAAAATCTCGCCAGCGGTCGGCGTTTCAAAGCCGGCCAGCATCATCAGACTGGTGGTTTTGCCCGAACCGGACGGCCCGAGCAAGGTCAGGAACTCGCCTTTGCGAATATCCAGGTTGAGATCTTTGACGATCAGGTTTTCGCCGTCATAGCTCTTTTGCACGCCACGGAAGCTGACCAATACCTCACTCGCCCCAGCGCTTGCACCGACCTCACTCATAACCGCACCTTCTGTGTTGGACTGCTGTGGTCCAAGACTAAAGGTGCCGCCAGCCCGCAGAAATCGGGGCGCAGGAGAGATTTGCATCAGCAGGTTGGACAGCTTCTTGTAGGGATCGCCCTACAGCGATGTCGCGATTAGAACGCTGCCTTTAAGGCCGGCCCGCATCCACGCAAAGACGCGTCATAAAACTGTCGCAAATAGATAGGTGTCGCTTGCTGAGACAGACCCAAATCCCGTAGCAGTTGCCGAGTTTTGCGAGGCTACGTCCGATTGCGAGGTGATCGTAAAGCCAAAGCACTGGGCTTTTCTCAAAGACCGAGGCGGCCGGCTTTACGACGACTGCGTCGCCGGACGTAGCCTTCGGCAACTGCTACGGATTCGCCCTACAGCAGTTTATGTTCCATCGCGTATTTCACCAGTTCAGCCAGCGAGGTGATGTTGAGCTTTTGCATCAGCCGCGCTTTATGGGTGCTGATGGTTTTGCTGCTCAACGCCAGTTGCTGAGCAATGTCGTTAACGTTAGCCCCCTGAGCCAAGCGCTCAAACACTGAAAACTCCCGCTCGGACAGCAACGCGTGCAACGGCCGCTCATCGGTCAATCCAACCTCAAACACCATGCGGTCAGCCAGCTCCGGGTCGATGTATCGCCCACCCGCCGCTACCTTGCGAATCGCCGTCAGCAACAACGCCGGATCGCTGTCCTTGGTCGCATACCCCGCCGCCCCGAACTTCAAGGCGCGGGCCGCCATTTGCGCCTCGTCATGCATCGACAACACCAAAATAGCCGGCGGGTTGTTCAAGGCGCGAATCCTCGGGATAGCCTCCAGCCCGTTAACCCCGGGCATGGAAATATCCAGCAGCACCACTTCGCACGGCACATGGCGCAAGGTTTCCAACAGTTGCTCGCCATTGCTCGCCTCGCCCACCACTAACAGGTCTTTGGCCAGGCCAATCAACTGCTTGATGCCCTCACGCACGATGGTGTGATCTTCCGCTACCAGTACACGAATCACGGCTATTTCCTTTCTAAAGACGTTGGATTAATGGCACGCGCACCGTCAGCGTGGTGCCCTCACCCGGTTCGCTGTGCAACGCCAACGTACCACCGAGCATCAAGACACGCTCACGCATGCCGACCAGACCAAAGGAGGTGGCTCGCCCGGTCGTCGGCACAAATCCCCGGCCATCATCGCTGATGCTCAGGCACAGTTCACGGCCCTCCACACTCAAGGTCACTTCGACGGTTTGCGCGTGAGCATGACGCATCACATTGGTCAGGGCTTCCTGCAAAATTCTGAACAGCCCGACTTCCTTGGCCGCACTCAACGGGGGCAAACTTTCCGGCACCTGCACCAGACACGGAATGTTGGAACGTGCCTCAAAACGGTGGGCCTGCCATTCGATCGCCGAACTGATACCCGCATCCAGAATCGGTGGCCGCAAGGCCGTGGCCACGTCGCGCACGAGCTGGAACAGCTGCGCGATGAGTTTTTTCATGCTGTTGAGCCGCTCGCGCAACCCCGGATCCAGCTCGGCATAGGCCAGCTCGCACATCGAGGTTTCGAGTTTGAGCACGGTCAGCATCTGTCCCAGTTCGTCGTGTACCTCACGCGCTATTCGCGCCTTTTCTTCTTCACGCACGCTCTCCAGATGAGCCGACAATTCGCGCAACTGCCCGCGAGAACTGTCCAGCTCCAATTCAATGCGTTTGCTCTCACTGATGTCCCAGACGATGCCGTCCCACACCACCGTGCCATCTTCAAGACGCCGGGTGATGGCTTTGATCTCGGCCCAACGCTGTTGGCCTTCACGGGTCAAAATCCGCCCTTGCCACGACCAGTCGCTGTCGCTTTCCAAGGCGATGTCCTGCACGCGATGGTAATCCGCCTTGTCATCCGGGTGCACGAGACTGCGTAAGCCAACGTCACGATGACGCAGGGTTGCCGGGGAGAACCCCACCAGCTTCTCGCTGCCTTCACTGATGTAAGGAAAGTCCAGATCGCCAGTCAGCAAGGACCGCTCCAATCGGAAAACCAGCCCCGGAACGTTGGCCGCAATGCCTTGCAAACGGGCGTCGCTTTCTTGCAGAGCAGCCTGCACCAGACGCCGCTCAGTGATGTCATTGAGGTACACCACCAGGTATTCGGCCTGTTTAAAGCGCAGGAAACTCAAGGTCACGTCTGCCGGAAACTCGCTGCCATCGGCCCGAACACAATGGGTTTCGATACGTTGCGCACCCTCCTCGTTGCCGCGCGCGCGGCGCCACAGGTTCAACCAGCTGTCCATGTTCAGGCCCGGTTTGAAATCGCCCAACGGCCGATCCAGCACCGCGCCAGCCGGGTAGCCCAACATGGCTTCAGCGGCCTGGTTGGCGTAGCGCACGTGGCTGTCCCAGTTGACCCATAAAATGCCCACCGGGCTTTGGTCAATCGAAAACTGGGTCAAGCGCAACGCTTCGGCGCTGGCAGTACCTGCCGCGAGGTCTTCGCGCGCCTTGAGCAGCGCCTGCTCCAGAGCGCTTTGATGACGACGCTGCCACGCCACAATGGCCATGCTGGCCAGCAACAGTGCGCCGATCAGCAAACACAGATTCTGCCAAAAACCGGGCGACTGCCCGGCGTGGGGGTATTTGGGTTGCAACCAGCGGGTGTGCAACTGCTCCATGTCCCGCGCCGGAATGGCATGCAGCCCGCGCTCAACAATACCGGCCAACTGCGGCCAGTCACGGCGCGTGGCCACCCGCAGCAATTGCGGAAAACCAATGTCCCCGACCACGGTCAGACCGACGAATTCGGGTTCTGCGGAAAGACGCGCGAGCTGCGCCTCATCAATGACGGCGTAGGTCGCTTGCTGGCTAAGCAACAGCTGCAAGGCCTGGCGTTCAAGGGGCACGCCCTGCAAATTGAGTCCCGGATAACTGGAGCGAAGAAAGTCGGCTGTGGCGCTGGGCATGCGCACGGCGACCCGGGTATTGCTGTCGATACGCTCAAGATCCACCGAGCCTGCGCCGTTACGCTCACCCACGACCAACTGCGCAACCCGCATGTACGGATCGGAGAATTGCCACAGCCGCAGCCCGGCCGGGGTTTGCGTCAGCCCCGGCGCCAGGTCGATTTCCCCGTTACGGGCCGCTCGCTCCAGTTGCTCGAGATCAGGGTAGTTGCGCCACGTCAGCTCAATGTCCAGGCTCTGCGCCAGCCACTTCATGAGCTCCACATTGGCCCCGGACAACTGCTGCAAGCGCTGATCAAATTTGGCATAGGGCACCTGTAAAACCAGCCCGACCCGCAGCGCTTTGTGCTGCGCCAGCCACTGCTGTTGTTCGGCACTGAGCTGCGCAGCCGGGATGGAGGCCGCATGGGCCATCAAGGGCAGCCACAACCAGCCGATAACCAACAGAGAGTAAAAACGCTTCATCTGAACACTCACACCCATTAGGCTGCCGGGATTACTTCTGGCCTGGAACCACTTATGTCTTCTTTGCGCCTGGCGCTTGCAGCGCTGTGCCTGTCATCGGCTTTGCCGGTGCTGGCGGCCGACCCGGCACCGGTGAGCAAATCCGCCGAATCTGCGCCAGATGTACATCAATCAGAGGCCCGTCAACCACTGCCCGAGCGCAGCCAGGAAGACGCGGCCGCTCTTGAACGCCAACTCCCGGCCGATGAGCAGCAACAACTTCAGGCTGGCGAAGACACCTTTCTGGCCCTCTGGAAACCCGCTAATAGCAGCGACCCCAACGGGGTCGTGATCATCGTCCCGGGCGCGGGCGAAACCGCAGACTGGCCACTGACCGTCGGCCCTTTGCGCAACAAGCTGCCGGATACCCACTGGGCCAGCCTGAGCCTGAGTCTGCCGGACATGCGCAACGACGCCAGCCAGGCACGCGTGGTCGAGCCAGAAACTATTCCTACAGCGCCCGCGCCGAACAGTAGCAGCAAAGACGCCAGCACCACAGCCAAACCCATCGAACAGGCGGCCAGTATCGGGACTGAAAATCCTGATGCAGAAGCGCAATCGGACGAAGCTGTTGAAGCGATGACCAAAGCCGATGCTGAACGTATTTTCGCCCGAATCGACGCCGCGCTGGCCTTCGCCCAACAACAGCACATGCGCAGCATTGTGTTGCTCGGCCACGGCACAGGGGGTTATTGGGCGACACGCTACCTGAACGAAAAACACCCGACGCAGGTGCAAAAACTCATCCTGGTGTCCGCGCAGACACCCGCCCACGTGCAACCTGATTTGAACCAGCTCACGCTTGCACTCTCGGTTGCATTGCTGGATGTGTTCTATAAAGACAAGCCACTCATGCGCAAGGCCGCCTTGCAACGGCTGCAAGCCAGCAAACGGATGAACCGCTCAAATTTCAAACAATTGGAATTGCTCGCCACTCCGGGCAATCGTGAAGGCGAACAGGAACAGTTATTTCGCAGGGTGCGCGGCTGGCTCAGTCCGCAGCCTGTGGATAAGCCCAGTCCTTAGATTTAAGCGATTTCTGCCTCTGTGGGAGCCTGGCTTGCCAGCGATGCAGGCGATGCGGTTTTTCTGTTAAATCGCGTCGATACCATCGCGGGCAAGCCCGCTCCCACATTTAAGTGAACAGCATTGCAGTCCTTAGCGGAATCCGCGCTGCTCACGAATCAGCGCATAGGCATGGTGCAACTCACGGGTTTTTTCCGTGGCCTCACGCACCTGAGCCGGGCTGGCTCCGGTGCCAGCAACCTTGTCTGGGTGATGACGGCTGAGCAAACGTCGATACGCCCGTTTGATCTGCTCCGGGTCTGAACTGGCCGTCACACCGAGCAAAGCCAACGACTGCTGATACGTACCGCCGCGAGTCGCCAGCGGTTTTTTCTGCGGTTCATAATCGGCACCGAGCGCCTGCACCTGTTGCGGCGTCCAGCCCAGCCATCGCCCCCACAACACGATCAACTCGCGTTCTTTGGGGTCGACTCGGCCATCCGCCACCATCATTCGCCAACAGGCACGCAACACACCTTCTGCCGCATGCGGCTGCGTTTTGAGGCGCCCGAGATACCCGCGCAACGAATCACGCCCTGACTTGCCGCGATTGAACGCCGCAATGGCCCGCTGCTGTGCGGCAGCGCTCATGTCGAGCTGACGCATTTCCTGACGCGCCTGTTCGATATGTCTCTCAACGACCCGCCCACCGCTCTTGGCCAGCCGACCGAGCAGCACAAACAACAACTCATCGTTACGCAGCGTCGCGCGGCCACCCAAACGCTCACGCAGGTGCGCCCAACTGTGCAGTTGCAGGCGCCGATCAAGGGCCTGTCCCAATAAGGCACCCAACATGGCCCCCGGAATGCTGGCGATCAAAAAGCCAGCCCCGGCTCCGATCAGAGTCCCTGGCCACAGCATCTTAGTCTTTACCCTGTATCAACAATTCGACCTCAGCCAAGCGTTCATGTGTGCCGACATCCACCCAATGCCCCTGTAACTGCTCCCCCGTCACGGCCCCAGCAGCCATGGCGTTACGCAGCAGTGGCGCTAGCCTGAACGCCCCGGCTTGCGCGCCGTGGAACAGCGCGGGGCTCAAGACGGCAATTCCGCTGTAGGTCAGCGTCTCGACACCCGGCACAGCATCCAGTACCTGGGTGCCCTTGAGGTAAAAGTCACCGCCTGTGTGGTGCGCCGGGTTATCCACCAGCACCAGATGCGCCAGGCCCGCCAGCGGTTGGCGCAAGCGGGCAAAGTCGTAGTCGGTCCAGATGTCACCATTGACCACGACAAACGGGTTATCGCCCAGCAGCGGCAATGCTTTAAAAATTCCGCCACCGGTTTCCAGGGGCTCGCCTTCAGCCGAATATTGAATGCTCACACCCAAACGTGAGCCGTCGCCCAAATGGTCTTCAATCTGCTGACCGAGCCAGGCGTGGTTGATCACGATTTCGGTAAAACCTGCCGCAGCCAGCGCTCGCAGGTGGTACTCGATCAACGGCACACCGCCCGCGCGAATCAACGGCTTGGGCGTGTGCAGGGTTAACGGACGCAAGCGTTCGCCTTTACCCGCCGCCAGAATCATGGCTTTCATGCATTGGCCTCGGCAGACAGACGCAGGCAGGCAAACAACTCACCCAACTCCGCCAATTCAGGACGTCGGGCCAACACCGCTTCTATATAAGAGAAGAAGCGCGGCACATCGGCCAGGTAACGTGGTTTACCGTCGCGGTGGCAGATCCGGGCAAAAATGCCGATGACTTTCAAGTGACGTTGCACGCCCATCAAATCACTGGCCCGCAAGAACTCTTCAAAATCGGCGCCCACCGGGATGCCCAGCGGCAAGGCCAGCTTCCAGTAGTCTTCCAGCCAGGCGCGCACGCGCTCTTCGGGCCAACTGAGAAACGCGTCCTTGAACAGGCAGGTGATGTCATAGGTCACCGGGCCATACACGGCATCCTGAAAATCGAGCACGCCGGGGTTCGGAATGCTGAGCATCAAGTTGCGCGGCATAAAGTCGCGGTGCACCAACACTTGGGGCTGCGCCAACGCACTGTCGATCAACAGCGTGCTGACCCGTTGCCAGGCCGCCAATTGCTGCTCATCGAACTCGACGCCCAAATGACGGCGCACGTACCACTCCGGGAACAGTTCAAGCTCGCGGCGCAGCAATGCCACGTCATAGCTGGGCAATGGCTCGGTCATCGGCAATTGCTGAAAGGCCAGCAAGGCTTCGATGGCGTCTTTGAACAGCTCATCGGCGTTGCTGCTGTTGATCACGTCCAGAAAGGTTTTATTACCCAGATCATTGAGCAAAAGAAAACCGCGCTCCAGGTCTTGAGCGTAAATTTTCGGCACGTTTATCAGGCTGGTACGCAGCAATTGCGCAATATCGACGAAAGGTTTGCAGTTTTCCTGGGGCGGCGGAGCGTCCATCACGATAAAACTGCGGCCTTCGCCGGCCCAACGGAAATAGCGTCGAAAACTCGCGTCACTGCTGGCCGCAGTCAATGTGGCCGGGGGTACGGAGCCCCAGCCCTCCCTCTCAAACAGGGTGATCAACTGCTCATCAAGCCAAACTTTCAGGTGTTGCAAGCGTACATCTTGGTCAGGCATTACAAGGGTCTCCGACGGCGCTAGCCGTCAAGCGGGTCATGCTTTATTATCCAGAATCTTTTCCAGACCATCGATAGGCGTGCGGTCCCCCACCGCGGGCTGATGGCACGCAGGAAGCCCGGACTAATAAGATGGCATTGAAATCCCCCGCGTTTCGTAAAAAATTTCCGTTGCTGGTAACCGGCAGTTTGCTGGCCATGCAACCTCTAGCCGTGCCGTTCGCTGTTGCCGAGGAGCAGTATGACTGTTCCGTGTCGGCTACGGGTGGCTGGGATTGCGCACCGAAAACCAATAATGCGCAATTGCCACCTCGTCCGTCACATACCGGCGCCACAGCAGAAGCCGGTGGTGAGTCAGGCGAACAGGCGGCTCAGGTGCCACTGGTAACCGCAGCCAAAGGCCGTGGCCTCAAGGCGCGCAGTGACGACTACAGCCATCTGGACTGGGTCCCGCGCGACAAACTCACGCCTGCGCAACTGGCCGAAACCGGCCCGTACTGCTCGGGCTCGTACGTTGAGCCCACGCGTCCGGGCATGCACGACACCACCAGCAAAAGCGACTCGCCTACGTTTGTGGGGGCCAAGGCTTCCCGCTACCAGCAGGATGAGCAGATTGCCACCCTGGCCGGTGACGTTGTCATGCGCCAAGGCAGCATGCAGGTCGAAGCCGACGAAGCCAGCCTGTACCAGGCCGAGAGCCGCGGCGAACTGAATGGCAACGTACGCCTGCGTGACAACGGCGCCCTGATCGTCGGCGATCACGCTGATGTTCAACTGGACACCGGTGCCGCCAAGGTCGATAACGCCGAATACGTGCTGCACAAGTCGCGCATTCGCGGCAGCGCGCTTTACGCCAAACGTGCCGAAGACGCGATCATCCGCCTCAAGGATGGTACGTACACCACGTGCGAACCGAACAGCAACGCCTGGCAGCTCAAAGGCAACAACATCACGCTGAACCCGGCCACCGGTTTCGGTACGGCCACCAACGTGACGCTGCGGGTTAAAGACATCCCTGTTCTTTACACCCCGTACATCTACTTCCCGATCGACGCTCGCCGTCAGTCCGGTTTCCTGCCGCCGTCTTTCAGCAGCGGCTCCGACACCGGCTTTACGCTCGTGACCCCGTACTACTTCAACCTGGCACCCAACTACGATGCCACGTTGTACCCGCGCTACATGACCAAGCGCGGTTTGTTGATGGAAGGTGAGTTCCGCTACCTGACCGAGTCCAGCGAAGGACAATTAGGCGCGGCGTATCTCAACGACGACAACGATGATCGCAAGCTGCAGACCGACTACAAAGACACGCGCTACATGCTCAACTGGCAACACAAGGGCGGGCTTGATTCGCGTGTGCTGACCGAAGTCGACTACACCAAAATCAGCGATCCGTACTACTTCCAGGATCTGCAAACTGATCAGGTCGGCGTCGAAAGCCGCGACTACCTGAACCAGCAAGCAGCCGTCAGCTACCGTGGCGATGACTTCACCGCCAAGCTGAACGTGCACGCATACCAGTTGGCGACCGTGACCCAGGTCACGCCGTACAACCAGATGCCACAGCTCACTTTCAATGGTGGCCTGCCATATCACCCGGGTGGCGTGAACTTCTCCTACAACACCGAACTGGTGCGGTTTGAGCGCGACCTGGAAAACGGCACCTACACCGACGAATACGGTGTCACCTCGCCGCGTCTGGACAGGAACGTAACAGGTCTGGCGCGCGCCAACGGCACGCGTCTGAACCTCGCACCGGCCATGTCGTTGCCGATGACTTCGAGCTACGGCTACGTGACCCCGACCCTCAAGTACGCGTACACCCAGTACGACCTGGATCTTGATGGCACCGGCAAAACGCAAATGGTCACGGATGGCGACAAGTTCGACAGCTCGGTCAGCCGCAGCGTACCGATCGCCAGCGTCGACAGCGGCCTGTACTTCGACCGCAACACCAACTGGTTCGGCACCAACTACCGCCAGACTCTGGAACCGCGTGCGTTCTACCTGTATGTGCCTGAGCGCAACCAGGAAAACATCCCTGTTTTCGACACCAGCGAAAGTACCTTCAGCTACTCCTCGCTGTGGCGCGACAACCGCTTCACCGGCTCTGACCGTATCGGCGACGAGAACAAACTGTCGCTGGGCCTGACCAGCCGCTGGATCGAAGAAAACGGCTTTGAGCGTCAACGCGTGAGCATTGGCCAGGCGTACTACTTCAAGGACCGCAAGGTTCAGTTGCCAGGCGTGAGCGACGATCGCGATGACTCGACATCGAACGTTTCGCCGTACGCACTGGAATACGCTTACCGCTTCAACCGCGACTGGCGTGCCACTGCTGACTACAACTGGGACCCGGAAACCCGTAGCCCACGTTCTGGCAGCGCGATGATGCATTACCAGCCAGAAGACAACCCGAACAAGGTCGTCAACCTGGGCTATCGCTATCGCAACGACCAGGTGGTGTACAACCAGTACACCGGTAAGTGGCAATTTGGCGGTGACTACCTGACCCCGAGCGATCCTGGCTACATCAAGGATTACTACAAAATCCAGCAGCACGACTTCTCGGTGATCTGGCCGCTCGTGCCGCAATGGAGCGTCATCAGCCGCTGGCAGTACGATTACAACCGCAACCGTACCCTGGAAGCCTTCGGTGGCTTTGAGTACGACAACTGCTGCTGGAAAATGCGCCTGATCAGCCGCTACTGGGTTTCCAACGACGAATACACCCAAGAAGCCCCGCAAAACGAAAAGGGCGACCATGGGATCTTCCTTCAAATTGTGCTGAAAGGTCTCGGCGGCGTTACAGGCGCCAAAGTAGAGAGCTTCCTCGACAAAGGCATCCAAGGTTATCGTGAACGTGAAGATCAAGCTTTCTGAGTGTCTGCGCCCCCTAGTATTGGGCGCGTTGTTCCTGGGTACTGCAGCAGCGCACGCTGCAGTACAGCCCCTTGATAAGGTGGTGGCCATCGTCGATAACGACGTGATCATGCAGAGCCAACTGGACCAGCGTGTCCATGAAGTTCAGCAAACCATTGCCAAGCGTGGTCAGGGCGTTCCGCCTGCCAGCGTCCTGGATCAGCAAGTGCTTGAGCGTTTGATCGTCGAAAACCTGCAACTGCAGATCGGCGAGCGTTCGGGCATTCGTATCTCTGACGAAGAACTGAACCAGGCCATCGGCACCATTGCCCAGCGCAATAACATGACCCTTGATCAGTTCCGGGCGGCGCTGGCCCATGACGGCCTGTCCTATGAAGACGCTCGCGAGCAGGTTCGCCGCGAGATGATCATCAGCCGGGTACGTCAACGCCGTGTGGCCGAGCGTATTCAGGTCACCGAGCAAGAAGTGAAAAACTTCCTTGCCTCAGACCTGGGCAAGATGCAGATGTCCGAAGAGTACCACCTGGCCAACATCCTGATCCCGACGCCTGAAAGCGCGAGTTCGGATGCCGTCCAGGCTGCAGCCAAACAGGCAGAAGACCTCTACAGACAACTCAAGCAAGGTGCTGACTTCGGTCAGATGGCCATCGCCCGTTCCGGCAGCGACACCGCGCTCGAGGGCGGCGACATGGGCTGGCGTAAAGCTGCTCAATTGCCGCCTCCGTTCGATCGCATGCTGAGCGAAATGCCAGTCGGTGACGTTACGCCTCCAGTGCGTACACCGGGCGGCTTTATCATCCTCAAGCTGAACGCCAAGCGCGGCGGCGAAACGGTCATGGTCGACGAAGTTCATGTTCGTCACATCCTGATCAAGCCAAGCGAAATCCGTACCGAGGCGCAAACCAAGGAACTGGCCACCAAAATCTACGACCGCATTCAATCGGGCGAAGACTTTGCCACCCTGGCTAAAACCTACTCCGAAGACCCGGGTTCTGCCCTCAACGGCGGCGACCTGAACTGGGTTGACCCGAACTCGCTGGTTCCTGAGTTCCGTGAAGCCATGGCCGAAACCCAGCAAGGTGTTCTGTCCAAGCCGTTCAAAACTCAATACGGCTGGCATGTTCTGGAAGTCCTTGGTCGTCGCGCCACTGACAGCACCACTCAAGCTCGCGAACAACAGGCTATGAACGCCTTGCGTAACCGCAAGTACGACGAAGAGCTGCAAAGCTGGCTGCGTCAGATCCGCGACGAAGCCTATGTAGAAATCAAACTTCCTGGTGCAACCAACCAGGCAGAGAGCGCAGATCAGGGAGCACAGTGAAAACACAGCGTTTTGCACTGACACCCGGCGAACCGGCAGGCATAGGTCCAGACCTGTGCCTGCTTCTCGCTTCGCAACGCCAGCCACATCCCCTGATTGCCATTACCAGCCGCGACCTGCTCACTGAGCGGGCCGCGCAACTGGGCGTGGCTGTCAGCCTGCTGTCGGCGGGCCCGGGCAACTGGCCCGAGCAACCGGCCCCGGCAGGCAGTCTGTATGTGTGGGACACCCCGCTGAACGCGAGTGTCACCGCCGGTACGCTGAACAAGGCCAACGCCGCATTCGTGCTGCAAACCCTGACCCGCGCAGCCCACGGCTGTGTCGAAGGCGACTTCGCAGGCATGATCACCGCGCCGGTGCACAAAGGCGTGATCAACGAAGCGGGCATCCCGTTTTCCGGCCATACCGAATTCCTCGCCGAGCTGACCCACACCGAGCAAGTCGTCATGATGCTGGCCACCCGCGGACTGCGCGTGGCACTGGTCACCACTCACTTGCCGTTGCGTCAGGTCGCCGATGCAATCACCCCCGAGCGTCTGATGCGCGTAACCCGCATTCTGCACGCCGACCTGCAACAAAAATTCGGCATCGCCCAACCGCGTATCCTGGTGTGCGGGCTCAACCCGCATGCTGGCGAAGGCGGCCATTTGGGCCATGAAGAAATAGACATCATCGAACCAACCCTGGAGCGTCTGCGTAACGAAGGCATGGACCTGCGTGGCCCATTGCCTGCCGACACTCTGTTTACCCCCAAATATCTGGAGCACTGCGATGCAGTGCTGGCGATGTACCACGACCAAGGCCTGCCCGTACTGAAATACAAAGGGTTTGGTGCCGCAGTCAACATCACCCTGGGCTTGCCGATTATCCGCACCTCTGTCGACCATGGCACCGCCCTGGATCTGGCAGGCAGCGGCAAGATCGATACCGGCAGTCTGCAAGTCGCCCTGGAAACCGCCTATCAGATGGCCGAGACCCGTATATGACCGAGCAATACCAACACAAGGCGCGCAAGCGTTTTGGCCAAAACTTCCTGCACGATGCAGGCGTCATCGACCGCATCCTGCGCGCGATCAATGCCAAGTCGGGCGACCGCCTGCTGGAAATTGGTCCGGGCCAGGGCGCTCTGACGCAAGGCATTTTGAGCAGCGGCGGCCAACTGGATGTCGTGGAGCTCGATAAAGACCTGATCCCGATCCTGAATCAACAGTTCGCTGGCATGAGCAACTTCTCCCTGCACCAGGGCGATGCACTGAAGTTCGACTTCAAGAGCCTCAACGCCGCACCGCGCACGCTGCGAGTGGTCGGCAACCTGCCGTACAACATCTCCACGCCGCTGATTTTTCACCTGCTGAAAAACGCCGACCTGATCCGCGACATGCACTTCATGCTGCAAAAAGAAGTGGTTGAGCGCATGGCCGCAGGGCCTGGCGGTGGTGACTGGGGCCGCTTGTCGATCATGGTTCAGTACCATTGCCGCGTCGAACACCTGTTCAACGTGGGTCCTGGCGCCTTCAACCCGCCGCCAAAAGTTGATTCCGCGATTGTCCGCCTGGTGCCGCACGACGTACTGCCGCACCCGGCCAAAGACCATCGCCTGCTCGAACGTGTGGTTCGCGAAGCGTTCAACCAACGCCGCAAAACCCTGCGTAACACCCTTAAAGCTTTGCTCAGCAACGCCGAAATCGAAGCCGCAGGCGTCGATGGCAGCTTGCGCCCAGAGCAACTCGACCTCGCCGCCTTCGTGCGCCTGGCCGACAAACTCAGCGAACAACCTGTCGAAGCGCCAGCAGCTGACTGATCGCTGAGAAAAACGGGCACCAGGTCAGACGCGACGTCTGGCCTGGTACCGGCTAGACTCAGGCATCAGTTTTATCCGGAACTGTGTCTCTGCTTTCACGTAAGGCCTCTCGCATGCAAGATCCTCGCTATGTGATCGACGTCAGCGTCGTTACGCGTTACCTGCCAGAACAATCACAACCCGAACATCAGCGCTACGCCTTTGCGTACACCATTACAGTGCACAACACAGGCACCGTGGCTGCCAAGCTGCTGTCCCGGCATTGGGTAATTACCGATGGCGACGGTCATGTAGAAGAAGTCCGCGGCGCTGGCGTTGTCGGGCAACAGCCGTTGATTGAGCCCGGCGAACAGCACATCTACAGCAGCGGCTCGGTGATCACGACCAAAGTCGGGACCATGCAGGGCAGCTACTTGATGCAAGCGCCAGATGATCATCAATTCAAAGCCATCATTGCGCCCTTCCGCCTTGCCGTTCCTGGAGCCCTGCACTGATGGCGGTGTATGCCGTTGGCGACCTGCAAGGTTGCTTGCAGCCGCTCAAGTGCCTGCTGGAACGCGTCGCCTTCGACCCAGCCAAAGACAAACTGTGGCTGGTGGGTGATCTGATCAATCGCGGCCCGGAATCACTGGAAACCCTGCGTTTTCTCTACCGCATGCGCGACTCCCTCGTTTGCGTGCTGGGCAACCATGACCTGCACCTGTTGGCCGTCGCCTACAACATCGAACGCCTGAAAAAAGGCGATACGTTGCGCGAGATCTTGCAGGCACCCGATTGCGATGACTTGCTCACCTGGCTGCGCCAGCTTCCTTTGCTGCACTACGACATAGAACGCAACACAGCGCTGGTGCATGCAGGAATACCGCCGCAATGGACGCTGAAAAAAGCACTCAAGTACGCCAGCGAAGTCGAACAGGCTTTGCGTGATGACAACCTGGTCAAACCCTTCCTAGATGGCATGTACGGAAACGAACCTGCCAAGTGGGACAACGACCTCACGGGCATCACACGCTTGCGGGTCATCACCAACTACTTCACCCGCATGCGTTTTTGTAACCGCGACGGCAAGCTCGACCTCAAGAGCAAAGAGGGCGTAGGCAGCGCTCCACCCGGCTACGCGCCGTGGTTCAGCTATAAAGAACGCAAAACCCAGGATATAAAGATCATCTTTGGGCACTGGGCAGCACTGGAAGGCAACTGCCAAGAGCCTGGCGTGTTCGCGCTCGACACCGGCTGTGTCTGGGGCGGGTCCATGACCCTGCTCAATGTCGACACCGGCCAGCGCCTGAGCTGCGACTGTGATGATACGGGCCACACAGCCCCCACCCCTCAACCCCATTCTTCTCAGCCTTTGGGCGCGCCGTAGTACGCACCCGCTGTCAGGCCAAAGGAAAACACATGACCGAATTCAAACGCATCCCCCCACAAGAAGCTCAAGCCTTACGCGAAAAAGGTGCTGTGGTGGTCGACATTCGTGACCCACAGGCCTACGCCGCGCAGCACATCAGTGGCGCAAAGCACCTGGACAACCACTCGATCGCCGACTTCATCAGGGCCGCGGACCTCGACGCCCCCTTGATCGTCGCTTGCTACCACGGCAACTCCAGCCAAAGCGCAGCGGCCTACCTTATCAGTCAGGGTTTCTCTGACGTCTACAGCCTCGATGGCGGTTTCGAACTGTGGCGTACAACTTACCCACTAGAAACCTCTACAAACGCCGCCGAATAATTTTTTTATCAGCGCCAGCCCGCGTGATCATTGGGCTGGCGCCCCTCCTGACCAACGGTCGAACATAACAATTCACGCATCTCGCCTTGACCTCTCCGATTACCAACTATCCTTAAGCGCAGGCCATCCGAATCTGGGGAGAGCCGGTACACCGGCGTATGGATCATCAGTAGTAACTTCAAGGGGTTAGCCACCTTGATGGTGTCCTGGGGGGTACACGGCAACTGCAATGTTGCTGCATGCCAGCACTCGAACTGACCGATCTATCGCCGGCTCCACGTATCGAGCGAGGTGACGTCATGAGTATTTTTAGCCACTTCCAACAACGCTTTGAATCCACACGCCAAGAAGAGCTCACGCTCCAGGAATACCTTGAGCTGTGCAAACAAGACAAAAGCGCTTATGCCTCAGCGGCAGAACGCCTGCTGCTGGCCATCGGTGAACCGGAACTACTGGACACCTCGACCAACTCTCGCCTGTCGCGAATCTTTTCCAACAAGGTAATTCGCCGCTATCCGGCCTTTGAAGACTTCCACGGAATGGAAGAATGCATCGACCAGATCGTGTCGTACTTCCGCCATGCGGCCCAAGGTCTGGAAGAGAAGAAACAAATCCTCTACCTCCTCGGCCCGGTGGGCGGCGGTAAATCATCGCTGGCTGAAAAGCTGAAACAGCTGATCGAGAAAGTACCGTTCTATGCGATCAAAGGCTCACCGGTCTTTGAATCACCGCTGGGGCTGTTTAACGCGACCGAAGACGGCGCGATTCTCGAAGAAGACTTCGGCATTCCAAAACGCTACCTGAGCACCATCATGTCGCCCTGGGCCACCAAGCGCCTGGCCGAATTTGGTGGCGATATCAGCCAGTTCCGCGTGGTCAAGCTCTACCCTTCGATCCTCAATCAGATCGGTGTGGCCAAGACCGAGCCGGGCGACGAAAACAACCAGGACATTTCGGCCCTCGTCGGTAAGGTCGATATCCGAAAACTCGAAGAATTCCCGCAAAACGACGCCGATGCCTACAGCTACTCGGGCGCACTGTGCCGGGCCAACCAAGGCCTGATGGAATTCGTCGAAATGTTCAAGGCACCGATCAAGGTGCTGCACCCACTGCTCACCGCCACCCAAGAGGGCAACTACAACAGCACCGAAGGCCTCGGCGCGATTCCGTTTACCGGCATCCTGCTGGCGCACTCCAACGAATCGGAGTGGCATACCTTCCGTAACAACAAGAACAACGAAGCGTTTATCGACCGGATCTACATCGTCAAAGTCCCGTACTGCCTGCGCGTCAGCGACGAAGTAAAAATCTACGACAAACTGTTGTTCAACAGTTCTCTGGCCAAAGCGCACTGCGCGCCAGACACCCTGAAGATGCTCGCGCAGTTCACTGTACTGTCGCGCCTTAAAGAGCCGGAAAACTCCAACATCTACTCCAAGATGCGGGTCTACGACGGCGAAAACCTCAAAGACACCGACCCGAAAGCCAAATCGATCCAGGAATACCGCGACAGCGCAGGCGTGGATGAAGGCATGAACGGTCTTTCGACCCGTTTCGCGTTCAAAATCCTGTCCAAGGTCTTCAACTTCGACCCGCACGAAATCGCCGCCAACCCAGTGCACCTGCTGTACGTGCTGGAGCAACAAATCGAACAGGAACAGTTCCAGGCCGAAACCCGCGAACGCTACCTGCGCTTCCTCAAGGAATACCTGGCGCCGCGCTACATCGAGTTCATCGGCAAGGAAATCCAGACCGCCTACCTCGAGTCGTACAGCGAGTACGGGCAAAACATCTTCGACCGCTACGTGCTCTACGCAGACTTCTGGATTCAGGATCAGGAATACCGCGACCCGGAAACCGGCGAAATCCTCAACCGCGTAGCGCTCAACGAAGAACTGGAGAAAATCGAAAAACCGGCCGGCATCAGCAACCCGAAAGATTTCCGCAACGAAATCGTCAATTTCGTGCTGCGTGCCCGTGCCAACAACAACGGCAAAAATCCGACCTGGCTCAGCTACGAGAAGCTGCGCGTCGTCATCGAGAAAAAAATGTTCTCGAACACCGAGGACCTGCTGCCAGTTATCAGCTTCAACGCCAAAGCGAGCAAAGAGGACCAACAGAAGCACAACGACTTCGTTACACGCATGGTCGAACGCGGCTACACCGACAAACAAGTGCGACTGCTCTCCGAGTGGTATCTGCGAGTCAGGAAATCGCAGTGAGGCAGTTGTAAGCCTCAAGCCTCAAGCTGCAAGAAGAAAACACACGCGCTGTGCTTCGACTTGCAGCTTGCAGCTGACAACTTGAAGCTGCCCGGAGGGCCTTATGAGCTATGTGATCGACCGACGCCTCAATGGCAAGAACAAGAGCACGGTAAACCGTCAGCGTTTCCTGCGGCGTTATCGTGACCACATTAAAAAGGCGGTCGAAGAGGCCGTAGGCCACCGTTCCATCACCGACATGGAACATGGCGAGCAAATCAGCATTCCGGGCCGAGATATCGATGAGCCCGTGCTTCACCACGGCCGTGGCGGCAAGCAAACCGTGGTTCACCCCGGCAACAAGGAATTCACCACAGGCGAGCATATCCAGCGCCCGCAAGGCGGTGCAGGAGGCGGTGGCGGCCCCGGCAAGGCGGGCAACTCCGGCGAAGGCATGGACGAGTTCGTGTTTCAGATTACCCAGGAAGAGTTTCTCGAATTCATGTTCGAAGACCTCGAACTGCCGAATCTGGTCAAACGGAACCTGACAGGCACCGATACCTATAAAACCGTACGCGCCGGCATCAGCAGCGAGGGCAACCCGTCGCGCATCAACATCATCCGCACCCTGCGCTCAGCACACGCGCGGCGCATTGCGCTATCGGGCAGCAGTCGGGCAAAACTCAAAGAAGCCAAGGCCGAACTGGAACGGCTGAAGCGCGAAGAACCCGACAACTTCGGCGATATCAAAGAAATCGAGGCTGAAATAGAGAAACTCAGCGCGAGAATTCACCGCGTTCCATTTCTCGACACCTTCGACCTCAAGTACAACCTGCTGGTCAAGCAACCCAATCCCAGCTCGAAAGCCGTCATGTTCTGCCTCATGGACGTTTCCGGCTCCATGACCCAGGCCACAAAAGACATCGCCAAACGCTTCTTTATCCTGCTGTACCTATTCCTCAAGCGGAACTACGACAAGATTGACGTAGTGTTTATTCGCCATCACACCAGCGCCCGCGAAGTGGACGAAGAGGAGTTTTTCTATTCCCGGGAAACAGGCGGCACCATCGTCTCCAGCGCGCTCAAACTGATGCAGGAGATCATGGCCGAGCGTTATCCAACCAATGAATGGAACATCTACGCGGCCCAGGCCTCGGACGGTGACAACTGGAACGACGATTCACCCATTTGCCGCGATATTCTGATCAACCAGATCATGCCGTTTGTGCAGTACTACACGTACGTGGAAATCACGCCACGCGAGCATCAGGCGCTCTGGTTCGAATATGAGCGGATCAGAGAGGCATTTTCCGACACCTTCGCTCAACAGCAACTGGTCTCGGCCGGCGATATTTATCCGGTCTTCCGTGAACTCTTCCAGCGCAGGTTAGCCACATGACCGCCAAAGAGCATAAACGCCAACCCATTTCCACGGGTTCAGAATGGACCTTTGAGCTGATCCAGGCCTACGACCGCGAAATCGGCCGCCTCGCGGAACGCTATGCGCTGGATACCTACCCCAACCAGATTGAGGTCATCACCGCCGAGCAAATGATGGACGCCTACGCCTCCGTCGGCATGCCATTGGGCTATCACCACTGGTCCTACGGCAAACACTTCTTGAGTACCGAAAAATCGTACAGCCGCGGTCAGATGGGCCTGGCCTACGAAATCGTCATCAACTCCGACCCCTGCATTGCCTATCTGATGGAAGAAAACACTATCTGCATGCAGGCACTGGTGGTGGCCCACGCGTGCTATGGGCATAACAGCTTCTTCAAGGGCAACTACCTGTTTCGCACCTGGACCGATGCCAGCTCGATCATCGACTACCTGGTGTTCGCCAAGCAGTACATCATGCAGTGCGAAGAACGCCACGGCATTGACGCCGTGGAAGACCTCCTCGACTCCTGCCATGCCCTGATGAACTACGGCGTAGACCGCTACAAACGGCCTTATCCGATCTCCGCCGAAGAAGAACGCCGGCGCCAGAAAGATCGCGAAGAGCATCTGCAAAAACAGATCAACGACCTCTGGCGCACCATCCCCAAAGGGGCTGACAAATACAGCGAAAAAGACAACGCCCGTTTTCCTGAAGAACCGCAGGAAAACATCCTGTACTTCATCGAAAAACACGCGCCCTTACTGGAGCCCTGGCAGCGCGAAGTGGTACGGATTGTGCGCAAGATCGCCCAATACTTTTACCCGCAACGTCAAACACAGGTTATGAACGAAGGCTGGGCCACGTTCTGGCACTACACCCTGATGAACGACCTGTACGACGAAGGCCTGGTGACCGAAGGCTTCATGATGGAGTTCCTGACCTCGCACACCAGCGTGGTCTTCCAGCCCGGCTTTGACAGCCCGTATTACAGCGGGATCAACCCCTACGCATTGGGTTTTGCGATGTACCGCGACATTCGGCGCATCTGTGAAAACCCTACCGATGAAGACCGTCACTGGTTCCCGGACCTGGCAGGCACCGACTGGCTGTCCAGCATCAAATTTGCCATGAGCAGCTTCAAGGATGAGAGTTTCATCCTGCAGTACCTGTCACCCAAGGTGATCCGCGACCTGAAACTGTTCAGCATCATGGACGACGATCAAAAGGATGATTTGCTGGTGCCGGCCATTCACGACGAAAACGGCTACCGCACCATTCGCGAAACGCTGGCGGCGCAATACAACCTGGGCAATCGTGAGCCGAACGTTCAAATCTGGAGCATTGATCGACGCGGCGACCGCTCACTGACCCTGCGCCATCAACAACATGACCGTAAACCGCTGGGCGAATCCACAGACGAAGTGCTCAAGCACCTGCATCGGCTCTGGGGCTTTGATATTCATCTCGAAACCCTGCAAGGCGACCAGGTGATGAAAGTCCACCACGTGCCCCCCAAAGGCGAACATAGCGACAACGATTACGGACGCCTGGACCTGTCTGTTGTCCATCTGTAACAACACCCGCCTCCGTTGGCACGGCGCACAGGTTATTCTGTCGCGCTAACGGAGGCTTTTTTATGAAGATTTATCAAGTAGGCGGCGCGGTACGCGACCGCTTGCTGGGCATCCCCGTCACCGACATCGACCGGGTCGTGGTGGGCGCAAGCGCCGAGCAGATGCTCGCCCTGGGGTATCGCCCAGTGGGTTCGGATTTCCCGGTGTTTCTTCACCCCATAACCGGTGAAGAATATGCGCTCGCCCGCACCGAGCGAAAAAGCGGCCACGGGTACGGCGGCTTCATCTTCCATGCAAGCCCAGACGTAACCCTTGAAGAAGACCTGATTCGCCGCGACCTGACCATCAATGCAATGGCCGAAGACGATGCAGGCAACTTGACCGACCCGTACCACGGGCAACAAGACCTTGAAGCGCGCATTTTACGCCACGTTTCCCCCGCATTCGCCGAAGATCCTCTGCGCGTTCTGCGTGTTGCCCGATTTGCGGCACGCTATGCCGGGCTGGGTTTCAGCATCGCACCCGAGACGCTAGAACTGATGCGCCAACTGTCCACCTCTGGTGAACTGCAGGCTCTGACCCCGGAGCGCTGCTGGAAAGAAATCTCCCGAGCACTGATGGAAAATCACCCACAGGTCTTCATTGAAGTGCTGCGCAGTTGTGATGCACTCGAAGTGCTGATGCCCGAAGTGAACGCACTGTTTGGCGTGCCTCAGCCTCCCGCTCACCACCCTGAAATCGACAGCGGCCTGCATACACTGAGCGTGCTTGAGCAAGCGGCTTTGCATGGCCAGCCCCTGACCGTGCGCTGGGCCTGCCTGCTACACGATCTGGGCAAAGGGCTGACACCCGAAAGCGAGTGGCCAAGGCACATTGCCCACGAACACAAAGGGCTGCGCCTGATCAAAGCGGTCAATGAACGCTACAAAGTACCGAGGGACTGCCAGGAACTGGCACTGCTGGTGGGCGAGTATCACACCCACGGCCATCGAGCCCTGGAACTCAAGGCGTCGACATTGCTGGAGCTAATGCAACGTTTTGACGTGTACCGTCGACCGCAGCGTTTCGAAGAGTTTGTGGTGGCGTGCGAGATGGACGCCAAAGGGCGACTGGGGTTGGAAAATCGGCCGTATCCACAGGCCGACTACTTGCGGGGCGCAGCCTTGGCGGCGCAAGCGGTAGCGGTTCAACCGCTGCTTGCGCAAGGTTTCAAAGGCCCCGAACTAGGCGAAGCCCTCAAACGCGAACGGCTCAAGGCACTGCAAGCCTACAAAGACGCTGCCAAGCGTTGACTTGAGGATCCGCTACAAGCCGATTTCGTAGCAGTTGCCGAGCCTGCGAGGCTACGTCCGGCTGCGCAGCAGTCGTAAAATCAAACACTGCGGGGCGCGGCAGTAAAACCTTGCATTTAGCGCTTACGATCGCTACGCAATCGGACGTAGCCTCGCAGGCTCGTCAACTGCTACAGGGTTTTGCACGCCCCCTTAAACCGAGCGCTCAAGCATCTCGACCGGCGTCAGATGCGCACCCTGCCACTCAAACGCAACCGGCGCCAACACTTGATCGATTTGCGCATCAGCCCACATCTGGGCAAGGGTTTTACCCACGCCCGGATGTACCTTGTCTGGCGCCATCAAAGACAACGGCCACAGCACAAAAGCATTCTTGAGAATTTCTGCACGCGGCAGGGTCAATCCCTCAAAGCTGCCAACCAAATCGCCGTAAAACAACACGTCGATGTCCAGCGGCAAGCCTTTGCGATCCTGCGCGTAACGCCCGTTATCCGCCTCGATCAGCTTCAAACGTCGGCTTAACTCAACCAATGAAAAATCGGTTTTTGCCGATACCACCAGATTGAAAAAAGGCCCGCTCTTGATGCCCACCGGCAGGCTTTCAAACACCGCAGAGCACTTCATATCCTGCAGAAAACCAGCCAGCGCATTTAATCCGGCGCACAAGTGCTGTTCACGCTCGACATTGCTGCCAAGCCCGAGATAAACCTCTGTTAGCGGCATCCGCGCTCAATCTCCACGCCCACCCCTGTGGCCGCCGCAACGGCGCCGGGCTTGGTCAGTTTGAGGTGCAGCCAGGGAATATTGAACTCACTCATCAGTACTTGCGCCAAACGCTCAGCAAACGTTTCGACCAACTGGAATTGAGCTTCCTCGGCAAATGTCTGAATGCGCGATGACACGCTCGCGTAGTCCAGAGCCAGCGTCAGGTCGTCTCCGGCAGCAGCCGGGCGGTTGTCCCACGCAAAACTCAGATCAAGCCGCAGACACTGACGGATGCCGCGCTCCCAGTCATAAGCACCGATCACGGTGTCAACTTCCAGGCCTTCGATAAACACTCTGTCCAAGCACTCTTCTCCGCAGCACGACAAGGGCGCAATGCGCCGTTAGAATCAGGGCGTCCTTGCCCGGAATAGTTAGCATGTTTTGGTTACTGGCGATCCTCGCCTACCTGCTTGGTTCTATGTCCTTCGCCATTTTGCTCAGCCGCCTGACGGGAAATCCCGATCCGCGAATGAGTGGTTCAGGCAATGCCGGCGCAACCAACATGTTGCGCCTGGCCGGTAAAAAGCTCGCCATCCTGACCTTGCTCGGCGATCTGTGCAAAGGGCTTTTACCCGTATTGCTGGCCTATCAACTGGGCTGCTCGCTCCAGGAACAAGCCTGGATTGGCGCCTGCGCCGTTGTCGGGCACATGTATCCGCTGTACTTTCGCTTCCGAGGCGGCAAGGGCGTGGCCACTGCTGCCGGCATGCTGCTGGGGCTTTATCCGCCCGCCGCACTGCTGGCCGTTGTTGCATGGCTGCTGACCTTTCAGGTCAGCCGCACCAGTTCACTGGCAGCGCTGATTGCCGCCCCCCTCACCCTGCCATTGCTGGCCTGGCAAGAACCCGCCGCACTGCTGCCCATGAGCACCTTGACGATGCTTATCGTCTGGCGACACCGCAGCAATTTACGCGACCTGATGGCCGGGCGCGAACGGCATTTCTGAATTGTGCAGATGAAAAAGACACACGCTTAGTCCGCCCAATACTTACAGCGGCTTCAACTGCTCCATCGGCCAACGCGCCTGCACGCTGATTGCCAGGCTTTCATGCTGACCCGCCAGCAAACGCTGGCAACCGGCAAAGGCAATCATCGCGCCATTGTCGGTGCAGAATTCCGGCCGAGCGTAGTACACCTGCCCCTTCATATCGCCGAGCATTTTCTCAAGAGACTCACGCAGCGCCTTGTTGGCACTCACTCCGCCCGCGATCACCAGGCGCTTCATGCCCGTATGCTTGAGCGCGCGCTTGCATTTGATGGTCAGCGTCTCAACTACCGCCTGCTGAAACGCCAGCGAGATGTCGCAACGCGCTTGTTCGGTATCGTCACCCGCCGCCACACAACGCTGCCAGGTGTTCAGAGCGGAAGTCTTAAGACCGCTAAAGCTGAACTCCAGCCCAGGGCGATCAGTCATTGGCCGCGGGAACACAAAGCGCCCTGCAACGCCTTGTGCCGCCAATCGCGCGATCTCAGGACCGCCCGGATAATTGAGCCCCATCATCTTCGCGGTCTTGTCGAACGCTTCGCCGGCCGCATCATCGAGCGACTCGCCCAACAGCTCGTACTCACCAATGCCATCCACACGAACCAGCTGCGTATGACCACCCGACACCAACAAAGCGACGAACGGGAACTCCGGTGGCTGCTCTTCCAGCATCGGCGCCAACAAATGGCCTTCCATGTGGTGCACGCCAAGGGCTGGAATGCCCCAGGCAAATGCCAGCGCCTGGGCGCAAGAGGCCCCAACCAAAAGGGCTCCAACCAATCCAGGACCCGCCGTGTAGGCAATCGCGTCAATTTCTGTAGGCACGCAGCCGGCCTCAGCCAGCACCTGACGAATCAAGGGCAGCATGCGCTTGACGTGATCCCTGGAAGCCAGCTCCGGAACCACACCGCCATAAGCACGATGCAGATCGATCTGACTGAACAGCGCATCGGCCAAGAGCCCGCGTTCACTGTCGTATAGCGCGACGCCGGTTTCGTCGCAGGAGGTTTCTAATCCCAGTACTAGCATGGGTTTACGCCTTGTAGAGGCTAAATTCGAAGGCGCGCATAATAGTCGCCACTCCCGCCCCCGGCCAGCGGTTTTCGATCAGAGGCTTTGCATTCCGGGCGATGAGGGGTTAACATCCGCAACCCTTAAAAACCGACGTCTTCCAACGCGATTTTGCCTTGAGACGTTGACCCCGGTAATGAATGAAGGTAGCTCTGGATGCCAGCCGTCAAAGTAAAAGAGAACGAACCCTTCGACGTAGCTCTGCGTCGTTTCAAGCGCTCCTGCGAAAAAGCCGGTGTACTGGCTGAAGTTCGCAGCCGCGAATTTTACGAGAAGCCGACTTCTGAGCGTAAGCGTAAAGCAGCAGCAGCTGTTAAGCGTCACGCGAAGAAAGTTCAGCGCGAGCAGCGCCGCGCCGTTCGTCTGTACTAATACACAGACGTTCGTTGCAAGCTTCTGCCAAGCCCGGCCTAAAGCCGGGCCGTAGGCAGTTGCAGCAAGTTACACGCTTTATCGTCAAGGCCGCAGACGCGACCGCGACAAGCGCAACACCACGTCAGACCTGGCTTTCAGCCAGCGGTGCACGTCTTTACTGACGAGCCTAACAAGGCTACCGACGAGCACACTTCTCTGATTTTCCTAAAGACGATCAGCCCAAGGTACTTCTCCTGTACCTGCTTATGAGCTATCCGAGACCCACCACAGGTCAATCCGGACTCAGAGCGCGACACCTATCGAACACATTTGCACTGATTAAAACCTTAGTCAGATGAGATTCGACAGATACACTTCCCCAAAAATGATTGAGCAGACGTCACACGATCGAGCAGCGCACTCCCGTGCACGCCATCATGACCAAGCCCCCTCAACTGGGATAATTTCTGCACCGTGATGACGAGAACGCCATGGCCGGGTTAATCCCCCAGAGCTTTATTGACGACCTTCTGAACCGCACCGATATCGTCGATGTCGTCAGTTCGCGCGTGCAAATGAAGAAAGCGGGCAAGAACTACACGGCCTGCTGCCCGTTCCACAAAGAAAAAACACCGTCTTTTAGTGTCAGCCCCGACAAACAGTTTTATTACTGCTTTGGCTGCGGCGCTGGCGGCAACGCCCTCGGCTTCATCATGGACCACGACAACCTGGACTTTCCCCAGGCCGTCGAAGAGCTGGCGAAAGCCGCCGGCATGGAAATTCCCCGAGAAGAAAGCGGCCGCCAACACAAACCCCGACAGCCCATCGACTCACCGCTCTACCCGCTTCTGACTGCGGCAGCCGACTTTTACCGGCAAGCACTCAAGAGCCATCCTTCGCGAAAAGCCGCCGTCGAATACCTTAAAGGCCGCGGCCTGACCGGTGAAATCGCCCGCGACTTTGGCTTGGGCTTCGCCCCGCCAGGCTGGGACAACCTGTACAAGCACTTGAGCAGCGACACCCTGCAGCAAAAGGCCATGATTGACGCCGGACTGCTGGTCGAAAACGCCGAGACTGGCAAACGTTACGACCGCTTCCGCGACCGCGTCATGTTCCCGATCCGCGACAGCCGTGGCCGCATCATTGCTTTCGGTGGCCGAGTGCTGGGCGACGACAAACCCAAGTACCTGAACTCCCCGGAAACGCCAGTGTTCCACAAGGGCCAGGAACTGTACGGGCTGTTCGAGGCACGCAAGTTCAACCGCAGCCTCGATGAAATCATCGTGGTGGAAGGTTATATGGACGTGATCGCGCTGGCCCAACAAGGCCTGCGTAACGCCGTCGCCACCCTGGGCACCGCCACCAGCGAAGAGCACATGAAACGTTTGTTTCGCGTGGTGCCCAGCGTTTTATTCTGTTTTGACGGAGACCAGGCTGGCCGCAATGCCGCCTGGCGCGCCCTTGAGGCAACATTGTCCTGCCTGCAGGACGGGCGTCGCGCACGCTTCCTGTTTTTGCCCGAAGGCGAAGACCCGGACACACTGGTGCGATCCGAAGGCACAGACGCCTTCAAAGCCCGTATCAACCAGCATGCACAACCGCTGGCCGATTACTTCTTCCAGCAACTGACCGAAGAAGCCGACCCGCGCTCACTGGAAGGCAAGGCCCACATGGCCACGCTGGCCGCACCACTGATCGACAAAGTCCCGGGCGCCAATCTGCGTATTCTGATGCGCCAGCGATTGACCGAAATTACCGGCCTGAGCAGCGAAACCGTCAGCCAACTGGCGCAAAGTGCACCCGCCAAGCCCCAGGCACAACCGACTTACGACCCCGGCATTGATTACGATGCAATGCCCGACTACAGCGATTTCCAGCAACCGGACATGTACATCCCTCAACAGGAATGGACACCGAAAAAGCCTGGCGCTGGCGGCAAGAAGTGGGAAAACAAACCTTGGGACAAAAAAGGCAAGCGGGGCGGCGAGCGTGAGCAAGCCTGGGTTCCGGTCGGCGTTGAGCCGCCCACACTCACAGCCCTGCGTACACTGCTGCATCACCCGCAACTGGCAAAAAAAGTGGAAGACGCCGGGCACTTTGCTGCAGAAGATCAGACCAATAATCAGCTACTGATTGCTCTGGTCGAGGCCGTACAGAAAAATCCTAAGCTAAGCTCTATACAGCTGTTGTCGCGCTGGCATGGCACCGAACAGGGCCGGCTGCTGCAAAGACTGCTGGAAAAGGAATGGCTAATTGATGCCGATAACCTTGAACAACAATTTTTCGACACCATAACTAGCCTGTCAGCGCGTCAACGTGAACGAAATCTAGAGCAACTTCTTCGAAAAGCACGTCAAGGCGAGCTTAGTACCGAGGAAAAAAATGAGTTACGCGACCTCTTGAGTCGCAATAATCCAGCATCAAACCCGACCTCAACTGGCGCGTGAGGTCATAGCTAAGGTATAATCCTCGGCTTGTTTTTTGCCCGCCAAGACCTTCAGTGGATAGGGTGTTATGTCCGGAAAAGCGCAACAACAGTCTCGTATCAAAGAGTTGATCACCCTCGGCCGTGAGCAGAAATATCTGACTTACGCAGAGGTCAACGACCACCTGCCCGAAGATATTTCAGATCCGGAGCAAGTGGAAGACATCATCCGCATGATTAATGACATGGGGATCCCCGTACACGAGAGTGCTCCGGATGCGGACGCCCTTATGTTGGCCGATGCTGACACCGACGAAGCAGCTGCTGAAGAAGCAGCCGCAGCGTTGGCGGCAGTAGAAACCGACATTGGTCGTACTACTGACCCTGTGCGCATGTATATGCGTGAAATGGGTACGGTAGAACTGCTGACACGTGAAGGCGAAATTGAAATCGCCAAACGTATCGAAGAGGGCATCCGTGAAGTGATGGGCGCAATCGCGCACTTCCCTGGCACGGTTGACCATATTCTCTCCGAGTACACTCGCGTCACCACCGAAGGTGGTCGCCTGTCCGACGTTCTGAGCGGTTATATCGACCCGGACGACGGCATTGCGCCACCTGCCGCCGAAGTGCCGCCACCTGTCGACCCGAAAGCTGTAAAAGCTGACGACGACAGCGACGATGACGAAGCCGAAACCGCTACTGACGACGAGGAAGAAGTCGAAAGTGGCCCGGATCCGATCATCGCAGCACAGCGTTTCGGTGCCGTCTCCGATCAGATGGAAGCCGCTCGCAAGGCACTGAAAAAGCACGGTCGTGACAGCAAGCAAGCGATTGCCGAGCTGGTCGCACTGGCCGAGCTGTTCATGCCAATCAAACTGGTCCCGAAGCAATTCGAAGGCCTGGTTGAGCGTGTTCGCAGCGCCCTGGAGCGTCTGCGTGCACAAGAGCGCGCCATCATGCAGCTGTGTGTACGTGATGCACGCATGCCGCGTACCGACTTCCTGCGCCTGTTCCCGGGCAACGAAGTCGACGAAAGCTGGAGCGACGCGCTGGCCAAAGGCAAAAGCAAATACGCTGAAGCCATTGGTCGCCTGCAACCGGACATCATCCGTTGCCAGCAAAAGCTGTCTGCTCTCGAAGCAGAAACCGGCTTGAAGATTGCCGAGATCAAGGACATCAACCGTCGCATGTCGATCGGTGAGGCCAAGGCCCGCCGCGCGAAGAAAGAAATGGTTGAAGCCAACTTGCGTCTGGTGATCTCCATCGCCAAGAAGTACACCAACCGTGGCTTGCAGTTCCTCGACCTGATCCAGGAAGGCAACATCGGCTTGATGAAAGCGGTAGACAAGTTTGAATACCGCCGCGGCTACAAATTCTCGACTTATGCCACCTGGTGGATCCGTCAGGCGATCACTCGCTCGATTGCCGACCAGGCCCGCACCATCCGTATTCCGGTGCACATGATCGAGACGATCAACAAGCTCAACCGTATTTCCCGCCAGATGTTGCAGGAAATGGGCCGTGAACCGACCCCGGAAGAGCTGGGCGAACGCATGGAAATGCCTGAGGACAAAATCCGCAAGGTATTGAAGATCGCTAAAGAGCCGATCTCCATGGAAACCCCGATCGGTGATGACGAAGACTCCCATCTGGGCGACTTCATCGAAGACTCGACTATGCAGTCGCCAATTGATGTAGCCACCGTTGAGAGCCTTAAAGAAGCAACACGCGACGTACTGGGCGGCCTCACTGCACGTGAAGCCAAAGTACTGCGCATGCGCTTCGGTATCGACATGAATACCGACCACACCCTTGAGGAGGTTGGTAAGCAGTTCGACGTTACCCGTGAGCGGATTCGTCAGATCGAAGCCAAAGCGTTGCGCAAGCTGCGCCACCCGACGAGAAGCGAGCATTTGCGCTCCTTCCTCGACGAGTGATCCCAAAACCCCCGGCCCTGCCGGGGGTTTTGCTTTATAGCCATCACAATCTCCCTCCCCGCTACCTCCCCCCGCGCCAGAGCCCGACTACACTCGCTTTATTCGAGCGTAAAACGAGAAGCGCATGTCACGACTGCTGGTACTTCTGTCTCTATCGCTTCTTGCCTGGAACTCAGCGGTCGCAGCCCTGACGTTTACCGACGAAGAACAGCAATGGCTTAAAAACCACCCCGAACTGCGCCTGGGCGTGGACGCCACGTGGCCGCCTTTTGAGTTTCGTGATGAGCAAGGCATCTACACCGGGCTAACCGCTGATTATGTAAAGCTGATCAAAGAGCGGCTTGGGATCACCGTGAAATTGGTGGAGCCGTATAGCTGGAGCACCGTACTGAAATTAACCAATGACAGCCAACTCGACTGGCTGCCCAGCATTATGTCGACTCCCGAACGGCAAAAGACTTTGGGCTTTACCCGCCCGTATCTCGACTTCCCCATCGTCATTCTGGCCCACAAGGGTGGCGCCAACCCCAAAAACCTTAATGATCTGTACGGCCTCAAAATTGCCGTGGTCGAAAACTATGCCCCCCACGAACTACTGCGGGTTCAGCACCCCGACCTGAACATCGTCGCGCTGCCCAACGTCAGCTCCGCGTTGCAAGCGCTGGCCACCGACCAGGTGGATGCCATGGTCGGCGACCTGGCCTCAAGCGTGTGGAGCCTGCGCCAACTCAAGCTCAACGGCCTCTACGTCAGCGGCGAAACGCCTTACCGCTACCAAATGGCAATGGCGGTACCCAAAAGCGAAACCACTTTGCTGGCACTGCTCGACAAAGTGCTGGCCGACATGAGCCCCAGTGAAACCCAGGCCATACAAGAGCGCTGGATCGGCAGCACCAGCGACTATCGCCCCCTGTGGCGCATGCTGCTGTTCTATGGACTCCCAGCCATCGTGCTGCTGATCGCCGTCATGGCCGTGCTCATACGCATCAATCGACGCTTGAGCTCCGAAATCACCCGCCGGGTAGATCTCGAACAAGCACTGCGCAGCAGCGAATACCACTACAGAGGCTTGATCGAAAATCTGTCAGCCATTGCCTGGGAAGCCCGCCTCAACGGCAACACCTACACCTATACCTACGTATCGCCACAAGCCGAAGCCCTGCTCGGCTACCCCATGAGCGACTGGTTAAGACCGGACTTTTGGGACAGCATCGTGCACCCGGACGAACTGGCCAGAATCAAGGCTTACTGCGATACGCAAATCAGCGCCGAGCACAACTACAGCGTCGACTATCGAGTCCTCACCTCTGACGGTAAAACCCTGTGGATACGGGATATTGTCAGCCTCACCAGCCAGCACCCGCACACGGTGCTGCGCGGCCTGATGATCAACATCAGCGAAACCAAAAAAACCGAAGAAGCCTTGCGGCTTTCCGAAGAGAAGTTCGCCAAAGCCTTCCACGCATCGCCAGATGGCCTGCTACTCAGCAGGCAAAGCGATGGCCTGCTGATCGAAGTGAACGAAGGCTTCACCCGCCTCAGCGGCTATGACAGTGCCGAGTCACTGTGTCGATCAACCCTGGACCTGCAACTGTGGGTCGATCCTGAGCAACGCAAAGGCCTGGTAGGGCTACTGGAAAAAAATGGCTTTGTGCGAGATTACACCTGCCATATACGGCGCAAGGACGGGCTGATCCGGCTCTGTGAAATCTCCAGCAGCCCACTGATGATTGGCAACGAATGCTGCATGCTGGCCATCGCCCGCGACATCACCGAACGCCATCAAATGCAGGAAAAACTGCTGCAAACCGCCACCGTGTTTGAAAGCACAGCCGAAGGCATCCTCTTCACCGACCCGCAGCAGAAAATCACTGCCGTTAATCGGGCCTTCACTGAAATCACCGGCTATAGCGAGAGCGAAGCACTGGGCAAAACACCCCGTATTCTGGCCTCGGGCCAACACGACAGTGCGTTCTATACCGCCATGTGGCACCAGCTTTCACAAGCAGGCCACTGGCAAGGCGAGATCTACAACAAACGCAAAAAGGGCGAAAACTACCCCTGCTGGATGACCATCAGCGCCGTGCACAATAGCGATAAAAACGTAACCCACTATGTCGCCGTGTTTGCCGACATATCCAGCATCAAACGCGCCCAGGCACGCTTGGACCACCAAGCCCACCACGATCCGCTGACCAACCTGCCCAACCGACTTCTGTTCGACAACCGGTTACAGCAAGTCCTGATTGACCAGGAGCGCGACGGCAAACATGGCGCCGTCTTGTTTCTTGACCTGGACCGCTTCAAAAACATCAATGACAGCCTCGGCCACCCCGTCGGCGACCTGCTGCTCAAAGGCATCGCCACACGCCTGAAAAAACACCTGCGTGACATCGACACCGTTGCCCGCCTGGGCGGCGATGAATTCATCATCCTGCTGCCAGGCCTCAAGCAACCTGACGACGCCGAACTGATCGCCGACAAACTGCTGGCCTGCTTCAACGCGCCCTTCAGCGCCGGGGAGTACGAACTGTTCATCAGCGCCAGCATTGGCATCAGCGTCTACCCGGAAGACGGCACAGACGTGGCCACACTGGTCAAAAATGCTGACGCCGCGATGTACCGCTCCAAACTCAAAGGCCGCAACCGGGTTGAGCGCTACACCCACGACCTGACCTCCCAGGCCAGCGTGCGCGTGGTCCTGGAACAAGAACTGCGCAGAGCACTGGAGCGTGGCCAACTGTCATTGTTCTACCAACCCAAGATCAGCCTGCACGACCTGCAACTGATCGGTGCCGAAGCGCTCATTCGCTGGCACCACCCTACATTGGGAGAAATCTCACCCGAGCGCTTCATTGTGTTGGCCGAAGAAAACGGCATGATCATCCCCATAGGCGACTGGGTACTTGAGCACGCGTGCCAACAAATGCACCTCTGGAATCAGACCTACGAACCCTTTGGCCCTGTCTCAGTCAACCTCACAGGGGCACAACTGCACCAGCCAAAACTGCTCGGTCGTATCCAGCAACTGCTGAGAACCTACAGCCTCAAACCCGGCTGCTTACAACTGGAGATCACTGAAAACTCCATCATGAGCCAGACCGAAGAAGCACTCGAAGCCCTGCATCAGCTCAAAAACATTGGAGTGCAACTGGCCATCGACGACTTCGGCACCGGCTACTCCTCCCTCAGCTACCTCAAGCGCTTACCGCTGGACACGCTAAAAATCGACAAATCATTCATCCGCGGCCTGCCCGACGACCCTCACGACGCCGCTATCGTGCGCGCCATCATCGCCCTGGGGCGCAGCATGCAATTCAGCATCATTGCCGAAGGCGTCGAAACCCAGGCGCAACAAGCATTTCTGGCGGCAGAGGGTTGCGAACAAATCCAGGGCTACCTCATCAGCGTCCCATTAAGTGCGACAGAATTCGCAGCCACATTTCTTCGCACCTCTATTTAGGACTTTTCGGATAGCACTCGAACGAAACCATCGTTATAATCCGCGGCCTACTGAGGGCCTATAGCTCAGTTGGTTAGAGCAGGGGACTCATAATCCCTTGGTCGTAGGTTCGAGTCCTACTGGGCCCACCACTTTGAAAGCCGCGCACTGCGCGGCTTTTTCATGTCCGCGATAAAATCGCCAAGCCTGTTCTATAGTCCAAAGTAACAGGCACTTAAAGTGTTGATTAGACAGTGAGCCGAATAGCCGGCATTATCGGCTCAGCTTATGAGCCGAATAGGCTCGCAAATCGCCTCACAGATGAGCAAACCGATGAATACTCCCTTCTGGATCTGGCAGCAGTCCAACTGGCCAGACTTCAGTTGGCAAGCCGAACCGCTTGCCCCGCTTCTGCGCGCTTGCGGCCAGGCTCAGGGCCGTTTGCTCGGGATGCTCGGTGCTGTAGGCAGTGACACAGAGGTGCAGAGTAGCCTGGATGCCATGCTGCAAAACATCGTCACCTCATCAGCCATCGAGGGCGAGCAACTGAATGTCGGCTCGGTGCGATCATCACTGGCGCGGCGCTTGGGGTTGAACGAAGAGGCCCGCACCACTGCACGCTCAGAAGGCTTGGCGGAGTTACTTCTCGATGCCACCTGCGCACACCAGCAACCTTTAAATCTAGAACGATTGTACGGCTGGCACTGCTGGCTATTCCCCCTCGACGACAACCTGTTGCCACGCCCGATACGCATAGGCTCACTGCGCGGCGAAGAGCCTATGCAGGTTGTTTCCGGGCGTCTCGACCGCCCCACCGTACACTTTGAAGCCCCACCACGCGCGGGATTGGAAGAACAGTTGGCCGACTTCTTCACCTGGTTCGAAAGCAGCCGCAACGATACCAGCCTAGACCCATTGCTGCGCGCCGGCATTGCCCATTTCTGGTTTGTCACCCTGCACCCCTTTGATGACGGAAATGGCCGTCTTACTCGCGCCATCACAGACTTGGCGCTGGCCCAAGGCGAGCAGAAGGCAATTCGCTTTTATGCCATGTCAGCGAGCATCCTCGACGACCGCGCCGGCTATTACACCCATCTTGAGTCTAGCCAGAAAAGCACGCTCGATATCACGGCCTGGTTGCAGTGGTTTCTGGGCACATTGCTCAAGAGCCTGGAGCATGCACTTGCCCGTATCGACCGTGTGCTGTGCAAGGCGCGCTTTTGGCAGACGCACCGCAATAGCGCCCTGTCTGCTGAACAGATCAAAGTGCTTAACCGTCTGCTTGATGGCGGCGAGCGAGGATTTGAAGACGGAATCAGCGCCGCTCAATACCAAGCAGTCGCCAAGGTCTCTAAAGCGACAGCCACTCGCCACCTAAGCGATCTGGTAACGAAGGGTTACATCGCCCGACTGCCGGGAGGTGGGCGCAGTACTCGCTACCAGGTAAATCATGCAAGCAATACCCCTGCCTGAATTCCACCGCGGCGCCGATCGTGGTGCATTGGCGGTAACGGCTCGCTATTGAATGTCCCACGCTCGCTCAGCCCTGTACGATAACCGCCCGTCACGCTCACACCTGGGGAGCCTCTCTTGTCCGATACCCGCCCGCCTGCACTGGATGAAATCGACCGCCAATTGATCGCGGCCTTGCAGCTGAATGCCCGCGCGAGTGTGGCCATGCTGGCACGGCAGTTGGGGATTGCCCGTACCACAGTGACGTCGCGTCTGGCGCGGCTGGAAAAGACTCAGGTCATCACCGGTTATGGCGTGCGCCTGAGTCAGCGCCTGATGGATGGCGGCTTGCAGGCGTATGTCGGGATTACCGTGCAGCCACGCTCCGGCAAGGAGGTGGTGCGGCGCTTGAGCAATATGGCGCAGGTGCAGCAGTTGTGCGCGGTCAGCGGTGAGTTCGATTACGTGGCTTGGCTGCGCAGTGAATCGCCCGAGCAACTGGATCAGTTACTCGATCAGATCGGCAGTGTCGAAGGCGTTGAAAAGACCACCACGTCGATCATTCTCAGCAGCAAAGTAGATCGCGGTTAAGCCATAACGCCGCGACGACACATCAAACTGCCTATCAAGTTCGTCATATCGACTTAAACAAGGTCATAACGACGACACTTTGCGTCTTAATTACGTGTTCCACGCGCTCTAAACTGACGGCTGTCTTTTCCTATACTCACGTGTAACGCGAGTCGCCCAGTAAGGTCAGTCATGAACAAGAATAATCGCCACCCTGCCGACGGCAAAAAACCGATCACTATTTTCGGGCCCGACTTTCCATTTGCCTTTGATGACTGGATCGAACACCCCGCAGGCCTGGGCAGTATTCCGGCAGACAAGCTGGGTTCGGAGGTGGCGATTGTTGGCGCCGGGATGGCGGGCATGGTGGCCGCTTACGAGCTGATGAAGCTGGGCCTCAAGCCAGTGGTGTATGAAGCGTCGAAGATGGGCGGACGTCTGCGCTCGCAAGCGTTTGAGGGCAGCGAAGGAGTGATTGCCGAGTTGGGCGGCATGCGTTTCCCGGTGTCTTCAACGGCGTTTTACCATTACGTCGACAAGCTGGGCCTCGAAACCAAACCGTTTCCCAACCCGCTGACGCCCGCTTCTGGCAGCACGGTGATCGACCTTGAAGGCCAAACCTTCTACGCACAAAAGCTGGCAGATTTGCCTGCGCTGTTCCAGGAAGTCGCCGACGCTTGGGCCGACGCGCTGGAAGCAGGCTCACGCTTTGGCGATATTCAGCAAGCCATCCGGGACCGTGACGTCCCGCGCCTTAAAGAGCTATGGAATACGCTGGTTCCGCTGTGGGATGACCGCACCTTCTACGATTTTGTCGCCACGTCCAAAGCCTTTGCCAAACTGTCTTTCCAGCACCGCGAAGTGTTTGGACAAGTCGGGTTCGGCACGGGCGGCTGGGACTCGGACTTCCCGAACTCCATGCTCGAAATTTTCCGTGTGGTGATGACCAACTGCGACGACCACCAGCACTTGGTCGTCGGCGGCGTTGAACAAGTGCCGCTGGGCATCTGGAGCCATGTGCCTGAGCGTTGCGCCCACTGGCCTGAAGGCACCAGCCTACGCTCGCTGCACCGTGGCGCACCGCGCACCGGGGTCAAAGCCATTTCACGCTCGGCAGATGGGCATTTTTCGGTCACTGATAACCTCGGCGTCACCCGCACTCACGAGGCTGTTTTGGTCACGTGCCAAAGCTGGTTGCTGACCACGCAAATCGACTGCGAAGAATCGCTGTTCTCACAAAAAGTGTGGATGGCGCTGGATCGCACGCGCTATATGCAGTCCTCGAAAACCTTCGTCATGGTCGATCGCCCGTTCTGGAAAGACAAAGACCCGGAAACCGGCCGCGACCTGATGAGCATGACCCTCACCGACCGCCTGACCCGTGGCACGTACCTGTTCGATAACGGCGACGACAAGCCGGGCGTGATTTGCCTGTCGTACTCGTGGATGAGCGATGCGCTGAAAATGCTCCCGCACCCGGTGGAAAAGCGCGTGAAACTAGCGCTCGATTCGCTGAAAAAGATCTACCCCAAGGTCGATATCGCCAGCCGTATCATCGGCGACCCGATCACTGTGTCGTGGGAAGCCGACCCGCACTTCCTCGGTGCTTTCAAAGGCGCATTGCCGGGCCACTATCGCTATAACCAGCGCATGTACGCGCACTTCATGCAGCAAGACCTGCCCAGCGAACAGCGCGGAATTTTTATTGCTGGCGATGATGTTTCATGGACACCGGCCTGGGTTGAAGGCGCGGTGCAAACATCGTTGAACGCGGTGTGGGGCATCATGACTCATTTCGGCGGCAGCACCCACGCCGACAACCCGGGCCCTGGCGATGTGTTCAACGACATCGGGCCGATTGCCTTGCCGGATTGACTCAACGTCATAGACCCGTAGGAGCGAGCTTGCTCGCGATCTTTTAAACGATCAAAAGATCGCGAGCAAGCTCGCTCCTACGAGGATGGTGCACAACAGGAGAGCCCCCATGCGCGTCGCCCTTTACCAATGTCACCCTTTGCCGCTGGACGTAGCAGGCAATCTGCAACGCTTGAAAACCATCGCCTCGCAGACCAAAGACGTTGATTTACTGGTGCTGCCCGAGATGTTTCTCAGCGGCTACAACATTGGTGCACAGGCCGTGGCCGAACTGGCCCAGGCCCACGATGGCGAGGCTGCTCAACAGATCGCCGAGCTGGCGAAAACCACCAGCATGGCGATTGCCTACGGCTACCCCGAACGCGATGCGAACGGGCACATTTACAACAGCGTGCAGATCATCGACAGCCACGGCAAAAGCCTGTGCAACTACCGCAAAACCCATCTGTTTGGCGAGCTGGATCGCGGCATGTTCAGTGCCGGGCCTGACGCGTTCCCGGTGTTCGAACTCAATGGCTGGAAACTTGGGGTACTGATTTGCTACGACCTTGAGTTCCCGGAAAACACCCGCCGCCTGGCCTTGGCCGGGGCTGAGCTGATCGTCGTACCCACCGCCAATATGGCGCCCTACGACTTTATCGCCGATGTCACCGTGCGTTGCCGGGCGTTCGAAAACCAGTGCTATGTGGCCTACGCCAACTATTGCGGGCATGAAGGCAGTATCCAGTACTGTGGCCAAAGCAGCATCGCCGCGCCCAACGGCCTGCAAGTCGCATTGGCCAAACAGACAGAAACCCTGATCACCGCCACCCTCGAACGCCAACAGTTGCTGGATGCCAAGACCGCAAACGTCTACCTCGCGGACCGCCGTCCGGAGCTTTACAACGCACTGAGCAAGCGCTGATTGCCCGTAATCCGCTAGCATGTGGGCATCTCTGTTCCGGAAATGCCCATGCCTGCGCTGAACCACACTCACGCCCAACGTTTGACCCTCGCTAGCGGTCTTACCCTTTCACTGCGCCATGAGCCGCGCCTCAAGCGCTGCGCGGCTTTTTTACGGGTGCACGCGGGCAGCCACGATGTACCGGCTGCCTGGCCCGGCCTGGCACATTTTCTGGAACACCTGCTGTTTCTCGGCACTGAACGCTTTGCGGCTGACGACAACCTGATGGCCTACGTGCAACGTTACGGCGGGCAGATAAACGCCCGCACCAGCGAGCGCCACACCGACTTCTTTTTTGAACTGCCGCCCGCCGCCTTTGAAGGTGGTCTGGAGCGGCTGTGCGACATGCTCGCCCACCCGCGCATGAATCTGGACGACCAACTGCGCGAACGCGAGGTGCTGCACGCCGAATTTATTGCCTGGGCCCGTGAGCCTTCGGCACAGCGCCAACTGAATCTGCTTCAGCCGTTGAACCCGGCGCACCCGCTCAGGGCTTTCCATGCGGGCAATCGCTACAGCCTGCCGATCCCGCGCCCCGCCTTTCAGCAGGCGCTGCGGGACTTCTACCAGCAGTTCTATCAAGCGTCGAACATCAGCCTTAGCCTCGTTGGCCCCGTGCCGCAAGACACGCTTCGCGCACTCGCCGAGCGGTACACCGATCAATGGGCCACAGGCCCGACGTGCGCCCAAGCCCGCCCACCCGCGCTGATGCCACGCCATGAAACGGCGTACCAGCAGCTCACCGGGCAGTGCCTGAACCTGATGTTCCCCTTCGAACAATTACCAGAGGCGTCAGACGCGGCCCTGGAGTTTCTGTGTCATTGGATCAATGCCGACAAGCCCGGCGGACTCATCGCACACCTGCGCGATCAGCACCTGTGCAACAGCCTTAACGCTGACGTGCTGTATCAGTTCAACGGCCAGGCCCTGCTGCATCTTGAATTCAGCGCACCGAATGACATCGCCCACAACGCTGCACAACTCTGCGAGACGTTTTACGACTGGCTGGCGTTCTTCAACGCGCAACAAGACTGGTCTTCCCTGCGCAGTGAATTTCGGCGACTGCAACAGCGTCAGCAAGACGTCAGCGACGCACTGCAACTGGCCCGCCGTGACACTGAGCAACGTGAACCTGGCCTGTCAGATCAAGCCGTAGACGCGCTCAAGGCCCTCTTGCAACACATGCTGCCCGCCACGCAGCCTTCCGCCCGTCACGCGTGGCAGCTGCCTGCGCCGAACCCGTTTCTGGCTGCGCCAACAGAGCCGGCCAATGCGGGTCTGATTCGCGGCCAGACCAGCGCTCACCGAGGCCTGCGAACCTTTGCTCAAGATCGCCTGCGTAGCCGTCGCGACGGATCGTCGGCCATGAGCTTTAGCGCAGAACTGCCCGCGCTCGACGGCGAGGCGACGGTTTACCTGCGTTGGCGTTTAGCGGCCACCCCGGCGAGCAGCCTGCTACCAGTGCTGGAAGAGCGTTTGCGCCCCCTGCAACACGATGCCCGGCAAGCCGGGGTTGAGCTGTCGTTCAGCGCTGCTGGCAATGACTGGCTGCTGAAAGTCCACGGCGTTCATACGCCGCTGCCCGCGCTCCTGGAACACGCGCTGCGAGCGCTCAGTGCGCCCGCGGCTGACACGTTCAGCCCGCCGCCTGCCGCGCCGTTAATGCCCATCCGCCAATTGCTTAAACGGCTGCCCGATGCCAGCCAGCAGACCAGCCAATCGATCATCAGCGACGTGGCGCAATGCTGGGCCTCGGCACGCTGGGACGGCCTGGCCGTCGGTCTGCCCGCTGCAACACAGCCTTTGATCAGCGCTGTATTGAGCAAAGCTCCCGGCACCCCGGATGCGAGCTTGCCGACGCTCGAACATCCAGCCCAACGCCGCTGGATCACCGAAGCATGCGACTCCAGTGAACACGCCTTGCTGGTGTTTTGCCCGGCCCCAACAGGTGATCTGGAAACCGAAGCCGCCTGGCGCCTGCTCGCCCACCTCGCGCAGACCCCCTTCTACCAGCAGCTACGCGTTGAGCAGCAACTGGGTTACGCGGTGTTCAGTGGCCTGCGTCCACTCAACGGGCAAATCGGCCTGCTGTTCGGCGTGCAGTCGCCTCACGCCTCATGCGCCGAAATCTTCGAGCACATCCGAACCTTCCTTGCCGATTTGCCTGCGCGAATTACTGCGCTGGATGAAACATCCTTCATTCAGGCGCGTGCCGCCTTGGCACAACAATTCTCACCCGAGTCCCTGAGCGCGTCTCAAGCCAGCGAACTGTTGTGGCAAGCCAAATTGGGGGGCCACCCGTCGGACTACTTGAAAGCCCTCTACGCCGCGCTTATAAGCCTGGATCAACGGACTACACTGAAAGCTGCTCAGCACATTGTTCAGCCTGACTGCGCTTGGCTGTGTGTCGCCACCCAGTCAGCAACTGAAACGTTTTTTCTCGGGAAAAGCTGATTTTTACCAACCCCGTAAAGAGCTTTCTCCGACATTGAGCGTTCAACAGCGGACAATTTTAGTAACATAGCCGCCTAAGCATCGGAACAACTCCTTCGGGAGCTGGACTAACCAAGAGACACCCCACCCACCCGCTGAAGGAGACACCCTATGTCGTGGACTAAACCTGCTTACACCGACCTGCGTATTGGCTTTGAAGTGACCATGTACTTCGCAAGCCGTTGATCTGCCCCGGCTCTTGGTAAACAAGAGTTGAGCAGCGCAACCCAACGCCTCGGCTCGCCGGGGCGTTTTTATTTGAAGATCGACAAGAGAACACGCCATGTTTGTCCAGATTTTAGGTTCCGCCGCTGGCGGTGGTTTCCCACAGTGGAACTGTAACTGCGTCAACTGCGCGGGTTTTCGTGATGGCAGCCTGAACGCCAAGGCACGGACCCAATCCTCGATTGCGATCTCTGACGATGGCGTGAACTGGGTACTGTGCAACACCTCGCCCGACATTCGTGCGCAGCTCCAAAGCTTTGCCCCGATGCAGCCAGGCCGCGCCCTGCGTGACACCGGGATCAGCGCCATCATCTTGATGGACAGCCAGATCGACCACACCACCGGCCTGCTGAGCCTGCGCGAAGGCTGCCCGCACGATGTGTGGTGCACCGACATGGTCCACGAAGACCTGAGCACCGGCTTCCCGCTGTTCACCATGCTCAAGCACTGGAACGGCGGCCTGAACTGGCATCGCATCGAGCTTGAAGGCTCGTTCACCATCGCGGCCTGCCCGAGCCTGCGTTTCAGCCCGCTGCCCTTGCGCAGCGCGGCCCCGCCCTACTCACCGCATCGCTTCGACCCGCACCCGGGCGACAACATCGGCCTGATCGTCGAAGACCTGCGCACCGGCGGCAAACTGTTCTACGCCCCAGGCCTGGGCAAGGTCGACGCGCCGTTGCTGGAGATCATGGCGGGCAGCGATTGCCTGCTGGTGGATGGCACGATGTGGGACGACGACGAAATGCAGCGCCGTGGCGTTGGCACCCGCACCGGACGTGAAATGGGCCATCTGGCGCAAAACGGCCCCGGTGGCATGCTCGAAGTGCTGGAGCAATTGCCCGAGCAGCGCAAAGTGCTGATCCACATTAACAACACCAACCCGATCCTCGACGAAGACTCCGCCGAACGCGCCGAACTGGCCCGTCGGGGCGTTGAAGTGGCCTTTGATGGCATGAGCATCGAGCTGTAACCCACCCAAAACCTGTAGGAGCGAGCTTGCCTCGCGAGCTTTTAAACGATCAAAAGATCGCGAGGCAGCTCGCTCCTACAGAGATTCACTTTCTGGAGGCACCATGACCCAAGCCCCTCTCTCCACCGCCGAGTTCGAAGCCGCGCTGCGGGCCAAAGGCGCGTATTACCACATCTATCACCCGTATCAGGTGGCGATGTATGAAGGCCGCGCGACCCGCGAGCAGATTCAGGGCTGGGTCGCCAACCGCTTCTATTACCAGGTGAACATCCCGCTCAAAGACGCCGCCATTCTGGCCAATTGCCCGGACCGCGAAGTGCGACGCGAGTGGATCCAGCGCTTGCTCGACCACGACGGCGCCCCCGGTGAAGACGGCGGTATTGAAGCCTGGCTGCGTCTGGGCCAGGCAGTCGGTCTGGACCCGGACCAACTGCGCTCCCAGGAACTGGTCCTGCCCGGCGTACGCTTTGCGGTCGACGCCTACGTCAACTTCGCCCGTCGCGCCAGTTGGGAAGAAGCCGCCAGCAGCTCATTGACCGAGATGTTCGCGCCGCAAATCCACCAGTCGCGCCTCGACAGCTGGCCGCAGCATTACCCCTGGATCGACCCGGCCGGGTATGAATACTTCCGCACCCGTCTGGGCCAGGCCCGCCGCGATGTGGAGCACGGGCTGGCGATCACCTTGCAGCACTACACCACCTACGAAGGCCAGCAGCGCATGCTCGAAATTCTCCAGTTCAAACTGGATATTCTGTGGAGCATGCTCGATGCCATGACCATGGCTTACGAACTGGACCGCCCGCCTTATCACAGCGTGACCGACCAACGTGTCTGGCACAAAGGAATCACCTTATGAGCTTCGATCGCAGCAAAATCCCGACCTGGCGCCCCGGCTACCGTTTCCAGTACGAGCCCGCGCAAAAAGGCCACGTGCTGCTGTACCCCGAAGGCATGATCAAACTCAACGACAGCGCGGCCTTGATCGGCGGTCTGATCGACGGCCAGCGCGACGTTACGGCCATCATTGGCGAACTGGACAAACAGTTCCCCGGCGTACCCGAGCTCGGCGCAGACATCGAGCAATTTATGGAGGTCGCTCGTGCAGAGCACTGGATCGAACTTGCCTGATAGCCCGATGGCGCTGCCGCCCAAACCCGAAATCGGCCTGCCGCTGTGGCTGCTGGCCGAGCTGACCTATCGCTGCCCGCTGCAATGCCCGTATTGCTCCAACCCGCTGGACTTCGCCCAGCAAGGTAAAGAGCTGAGCACCGAGCAGTGGATCAAGGTGTTTCGCGAAGCGCGGGAAATGGGTGCGGCGCAACTGGGCTTTTCAGGCGGTGAGCCGCTGGTGCGCCAAGACTTGGCCGAACTGATTGGCGAGGCGCGCAAGCTGGGTTTCTACACCAACCTGATTACCTCGGGTATCGGCCTCACCGAGCAAAAAATCAGCGACTTCAAAAAGGCCGGGCTGGACCATATCCAGATCAGCTTCCAGGCCAGCGACGAGCAAGTGAACAACCTGCTCGCGGGTTCGAAAAAAGCCTTCGCGCAAAAGCTCGAAATGGCCCGCGCCGTCAAAGCCCACGGCTATCCGATGGTGCTGAACTTCGTCACCCATCGGCACAACATCGACAAGATCGACCGCATCATCGAGCTGTGCATCGCCCTTGAAGCCGACTTCGTCGAACTTGCCACCTGCCAGTTTTATGGCTGGGCGCAGCTCAACCGAGTGGGCCTGCTGCCGACCAAAGAGCAGTTGGTGCGCGCCGAACGCATCACCAACGAATACCGAGCCAAACTGGAAGCCGAAGGTCACCCCTGCAAGCTGATTTTCGTGACCCCGGACTACTACGAAGAACGGCCAAAAGCCTGCATGAACGGCTGGGGCAGCATTTTCCTGACCGTGACCCCGGACGGCACGGCCTTGCCGTGCCATGGAGCTAGACAAATGCCGGTCGAGTTCCCTAACGTACGCGACCACAGCATGCAGCACATCTGGTACGACTCGTTCGGCTTCAATCGATTTCGAGGCTATGACTGGATGCCCGAGCCTTGCCGCTCGTGCGACGAGAAAGAAAAGGACTTCGGCGGCTGTCGATGCCAGGCCTTTATGCTCACCGGAGACGCCAGCAATGCGGACCCGGTGTGCAGCAAATCGCCGCAACACGACCTGATTCTCAAGGCGCGCGAAGAAGCCGAGCACGCCACCCAGACCATCGAACAATTGGCCTTCCGAAATGAACGAAACTCACGCCTCATCGCCAAAGGCTGAACCTTTCAGCGCCGCCCTCGCCGTCGCCGCCGGTATCGATTTCGCAGAGCTGCGAGTCGGCCCACAGGGCTTGTTCTGGAACGAATACCGCCCGCAAGACGGGGCCAGCCGCATTTGGCACTGGCGGGATGGCCAACCACATTGCCTGACCCCCGCCGACTTCAGCGTGAGCAGTCGGGTGTACGAATATGGCGGCGGCTCGTTCTGCCTGAGCGATGACGGCGTGGTGTTCGTCAACGAAAAAGATCAACAGCTGTATCGACACGCCCTGGACGGCAGTGCCCCGCAAGCGCTGACCCAAGGCACCTGCCGTTATGGCGATGTGCAGTGTGCGAAGGGTCTGATACTGGCCGTCGAACAAGAAGCCGATCTACATCGTCTGATCAGCATTGACCTGGCCACGCAACAGCGCCAGGTCGTGGCCGAAGGCGCCGACTTCTATGCCGCCCCGACCCTCAGCCCAAATGGCCAGCGTCTGGCCTGGATCGAGTGGAGCAAGCCGCATCAACCCTGGACTTCAACCCGGCTGATGCTTGCCGAAGGCCAGATCGATGGTCACTGGAACGCCGCGCACTGTATGGCTGGAGAGCGCAGTGAAGAGTCGCTGCAACAGCCGCGCTTTAACGAGCACAATCGCCTGTACTGCCTCACCGACCGCGCAGGCTTCTGGCAGCCATGGGCCGAGTCGGGCGAAGGGCTGGTGCCAGCGCAAAGCGCCGCTGCCGATCACGCCCCGGCGCCTTGGCAACTCGGCGGCCGGACCTGGCTGCCGCTGGGCGAACAGCACTATTTGGCGACATGGACCGAAGCCGGGTTCGGCCGCTTGGGTATTCACGCGGCTGACGGCAGCGTCGAAGAATTCACTGGCGACTACAGCCGGTTTCGGTGCCTGGCGCTGGATGATGGGTTTATCTATTGCATCGCTGCGTCGCCAGTCAGTCCGTCGGCGATTATCAGCATCCGTCGCAGCGACAAGCAGGTCAGCGTGCTGGCCGGTGGTGTTGCGCCGTTGCCGCCCGAGCACATCAGCCGCCCGCAAACCTTGCGCTACCCATCAGGCAACGGCGAAGCGCATGGCTTTTTCTACCCCGCCATGCACGGCGAAAGCACACCGCCGCTGGTGGTCTTCGTCCACGGCGGCCCGACGTCAGCCTGCTACCCGATGCTCGATCCGCGCATCCAGTACTGGACGCAGCGCGGCTTTGCCGTGGCCGACCTCAACTACCGGGGCAGCACCGGCTATGGCCGCGAATACCGTCAGGCCTTGCACCTGAACTGGGGCAAAGTCGATGTCGAAGACGCCTGCTCAGTCGTCAGCTACCTGGCCGAGCAAGGGCTGATTGATGGCGACAACGCCTTTATTCGCGGCGGCAGCGCGGGCGGCTACACCACCCTGTGTGCGCTGGCGTTCAAAGACGTATTCCGCGCAGGCGCCAGCTTGTATGGCGTGAGCGACCCGATTGCCCTGACGCGCACGACCCACAAGTTTGAAGGCGACTACCTCGACTGGCTGATCGGTGACCCCGTGCGCGATGCCGAACGTTACGCCGCGCGCACGCCGTTGCTGCACGCGAACCAGATCCGCGTGCCGGTGATCTTCTTTCAAGGTGAACTGGATGCGGTCGTGGTGCCCCAGCAAACCCGCGACATGCTCAAGGCCCTTGAAGACAACGGCATCCCGGCCAAGGCCTATTACTACCCCGAAGAACGCCACGGCTTTCGTAAAGCCAGCAACCAGGCCCATGCACTGGAGCAGGAATGGTTGTTCTACAGCGACTTGCTAAACCACTGAACCCCTGTAGGAGCGAGCTCGCCTCGCGATCTTTTGGTCTTTAAAAGCTCGCGAGACAAGCTCGCTCCTACAGATGGCGGGTTAATTCGAACGCTTGGCAATGATGTACACCGCGTGCACAATCCCCGGGATGTAGCCGCACAGGGTCAGCAGAATATTCAGCCAGAACGCACCGCCTAAACCCACTTGCATAAACACGCCCAGTGGAGGAAGCAGGATGGCAAAGATGATTTTGATAAGTTCCACAGGCTCAGCTCCCAATTGATAACGGGCTCAAACGAGCCCCACAGTCAATCGACTCCGAGCGCCGGCCAAAGGTTCACATCACACTTATCCACAGACAAAAAAAAACGCCCCGTGCCGAACTAAAAGGCACAGGGCGATGCGTTATACCGCGAGACGGTTCTTTAAAGACGGCGTGGCGTTTTAGACGGCCACCCCGCGACGACAGTGCAGTTGTGCTGTTCGAACGCGGGCGAAAGCCCGGGCCAGACGCAGCAACATCTCATCGATGTTGCCTTTGCTCACGCACAACGCCGGGGTAAACCGCAGGCAATCGGGTTGCGGGGCGCTGATCAGCAACCCTTCGTACAACGCCGCTTTAACCACCTCAGCGGCCGAGTCATCCGACAACGTCAGGCCCCAAAACAAGCCTTGGCCGCGCAATTCACCCTGTGCATAACTATTGGCCAGCCGCCCCAAGCCTTCGCGCAGGTAGTGACCCGCGTCGCGCACGTGCGGCAGAAAATCTTTTTCCAGCAGCGTGTCGAGCACTGCAACACCGGCCGCGGTCATCAGCGCATTGCCGTGATGGGTGCCGCCCAACTCACCCGGCGCCAGGCAGCACGCCTTGCCCCGCGCCAGCAGCGCCGCCAAGGGCACGCCGCCGCCCAGGCCTTTGCCCAAGGTGATGATGTCGGCACGAACGCCGTAATGCTGTTCCGCGAGCAAGGTCCCGCAACGGCCCATGCCGGTCTGCACTTCATCCAGGATCAGCAAAATTCCCAGCTCACGGCACAGACGCTCGACGCCCTTGAGGTAATGCTCGGTGGCAGGAATCACCCCGGCATCGCTTTGCACCGGCTCCAGCATGATGGCCACGGTCTGCGCATCCACTGCTGCGTGCAACGCAGGCAGGTCGTTGAACGGCACATTGATGAAGCCCGGCAGTTGCGGCTCGAAGCGATTATCAAAGGTGGCGCTGCCTGAGGCTGACATCGCACCAAAGCTGCGGCCGTGACAGCTGCGGCTCGCCGTAATGATGCGATGAGCGCCGCCACGGTGCAGTTGCCCCCATTTGCGCGCCAGCTTGATCGCGCCTTCGTTGGCCTCGGCCCCGGTGTTTAAAAAATGCACCTGATCGCTGCCGGTGCTGTGGCACAGGCGCTCGGCCAAGTTGAGCATGGGCCGATTGAAGAAACCTGCGCCGGGGTTCATCAACGACTGGGCCTGATCGGCCATCGCCTTGACCAGCACCGCCGGGCTATGGCCCAGGCTGTTTACGGCACCACCTTGGGTGAAATCGAGGTAAGCGCGGCTGTCGCTGTCCCACATCCACGAACCCTGGCCACGCACAAACTCCTGCGCCGGGCGTTCAACGCTGGGCATCAGGCAATGGCGAGCCGAGGGGTTGCTGGTGTGCGACGGCACAGACTCAGCCGTCAGTTGATCAAGACTTGAGTGTGAGCGACGCAGGTTAAACAGGTTCATGCACGCAGACCTTGTGATCATAAGCAGATTCGATTTGCAACCACCCCGCTGTGGCCGGGGCGCTAAAACCTCTGTCGGGTTTTCAGCCTTGCCTATGCAAATTAATGCCCCACTCGGGCGCTTTAGCTCGCGCTATCACTCGATGAGCCCAGTGGAACGGGCGTAGACTAGGCGCCCTCGGCCCGTTGAGCCATTTCGTTTTTTAAGCATTTTCGATAAGTAATACTTATGGATTTCAAACAACTGCGTTATTTCGTCGCGGTGTACGAAGAAGGCCATGTCGGCCGTGCCGCCGAGCGTCTGTCGATCTCGCAACCCGCGTTGTCACAACAGGTCCGCCAGCTCGAACACAACCTTGATGTGACCCTGTTTGAACGCAGCAGCAAACGTTTGCTGCCGACGCTGGCCGCCCACACGTTGTACAACCATGCATTGCCGCTGCTCGACGGGTTGCAGCGCGCCAAAGAGGCATTGCGAAACTTCCAGGGCCACGCGCTGCGCACCATTGCCATTGGCGTGCTGCAAACCGTACACACCAGCCTGGTGCCGCAAATGCTTGAGCGCGTGCGCCAGGCGCAACCGCATCTCGTGGTACAGATTTACGAACTGACGGGGCTGGAGATCGAACGGCGCTTGCTCAATGGATCGCTCGACATCGGCATCAGCTACCTGCCGCCGCGTCAGCCGGGGCTTCACGGCACGCCGCTGTACGAAGATGAACTGCAACTGGTGATCCCGGCGGATCATCCTTTGCGCGAATTCAAGAAAGTCTCGCTGACCCAAGCAGCCGAATTGCCGATGTTGCTGCTGGGAGAAGAGTTTCAGGTACGCCAGATCTGGCAAGCGCAACTCGCCAGCTTAGGCCGCCGCCCACAGGTACAGGCCGAGTTGAACACCATGGCCGCCATACTCGACAGCCTGCTGCATACCCGGCTGGCGACTGTGCTGCCGGGGCGTTCACGTCACGAACATGACCATCCGGCCTTGCTATGGAAACCGCTGACCGAGCCTCGGGTGCCGCTGAAAGTGGGGTTGGTGTGCCGCGACGTGCAACGCCAGCAAGCCACAATGGGGCTATTGCGCACCTTGCTGGAAGAGGTGATGAATCATCAGGAAGTGACGTTGTAGGCAGCCAATTGTGTAGCAGTTGACGAGCCTGCGAGGCTACGTCCGGCGGCGCAGCCGTCGTAAAATCAGGCACTGCGGTGTGTCAGTTCAATCTTGCTCTTAGCGTTTACGATCGCTTCGCAATCGGACGCAGCCTCGCAGGCTCGGCAGCTGCTACGTGATTGGCGCTGCTACGGATCAACGTCTACGAGAAAATTCAGACACGGAAAAAAGAAAACCCCGCCTAAGCGGGGTTTTGCAGACTGTTTCCCTGACATCCTTTTCACTCCGCCACCCTGGCAGAATCCTACGTGTCCGTGTTGTTGCTTTGAGCTTCCTGCTCAACGTCCATTGAAAGTAGATTACATCTGGATCCAATCTGACGATATGGACGATTGCCAGCACGCAATGTAAGCAAATGCTTACATTGCACTAAACACCTTAAAAGTGTGCTTCATCCAGCAAGTACAACGACTCACTGCCGGCCTTCACCGACGCACTCAACGAATGGATGCGCGGCAGTAAACGCGCGAAGTAGAAGCGTGCAGTGCCCAATTTGCTGACATAGAACGCATCATCAGCCACTTTACCCAACGCCGTGCGGGCCATCAGTGCCCACATGTAGGCATACGCCGTGTAACCAAAAACTTGCAGGTACTCGACCGACGCAGCGCCGATTTCGTTGGGGTTCTGTTGCGAACGCTCCAAGACCCAAGCTGTCAACTGGTCAAGGTTGTCCAGCGCCGCCGCCAGCGGCTGAGTGAACTCACTCAGGTCGCCAGAAGCAGAGGCGATGAAGTGGCGAATTTCGTCAGCGAACACCCGATAATCCGCCCCGCGGTTGCCGACGATTTTGCGCCCCATCAGGTCCAGCGCCTGAATGCCGTTGGTGCCTTCGTAGATCTGCGTGATGCGCACATCACGCACTAATTGCTCCTGGCCCCACTCGCGAATGTAGCCGTGGCCGCCAAACACTTGTTGGCCATGAACGGTGGTTTCCAGCCCCAGGTCGGTCAAAAAGGCTTTGGCCACCGGCGTCAGCAAGGCCACCAGGCCATCGGCCCGCGCACGTGCGGTCGGGTCTTCGCTGAACTTGGCGATGTCCAGTTGATTGGCCACGTAAGTCGAAAAAGCCCGACCACCTTCGTTGGAAGCTTTCATGGTGAGCAGCATGCGACGCACGTCCGCGTGCACGATGATCGGGTCAGCGATTTTGTCTTTGGCCTGTGCACCCGTTGCAGAACGCCCTTGCAGACGGTCACGGGCGTATTCCACTGCGTTCTGATACGAACGTTCGCCCGACGCCAGGCCCTGAATACCGACCCCAAGACGCTCGTAATTCATCATGGTGAACATTGCCGCCAGGCCACGGTTAGGTTCGCCCACCAGATAACCGACGGCCTCGTCGAAGTTCATCACGCAGGTGGCCGACGCCTGAATACCCATTTTGTGTTCGATAGAGCCGCAGGTCACCGGGTTGCGGTCGCCCAAGCTGCCATCGGCATTAACCCTGAACTTGGGCACCAGAAACAGCGAAATACCTTTGGGCCCGGCCGGGGCATCCGGCAGCTTGGCCAACACCAGGTGGATGATGTTTTCGGTCAGGTCGTGTTCGCCGCCGGTGATAAAAATCTTGGTCCCGCTGACTTTATAAGAGCCGTCTGCTTGCGGCTCAGCCTTGGTGCGAATAATCCCCAGATCAGTACCGGCATGTGGCTCGGTCAAGCACATGGAACCGGCCCACTCGCCCGAGTACATATTGGGCAGGTAAGTGGCTTTCAATTCCTCGCTGGCGTGGGCATTGATCGACACGCAGGCGCCGGAGGTCAGCATCGGGTACAGGCCGAATGCCAGGCTTGAGGAGTTGATCATTTCTTCGACTTGCGCCGACACCGACTTAGGCATGCCCATGCCGCCGAACTCAGGATTGCCGCCTACGCCGACCCAACCGCCTTCGGCGTAGGTTCTGTAGGCGTCGACAAAACCGGCTGGCGTCGTGACCACGGTGTCATGCCAATGGCAGCCTTCTTCGTCAGCGCTGCGGCTCAATGGTGCGATGCTTTTGGCAGTCACTTTGCCTGCTTCTTCGAGAATGGCTTCAACCGTTTCAGCATCAACGGACTCTGCCAATGCAGGCAGTTGCGCCCAAAGAGAAGCAACCTCGAACACTTCATTGAGGACGAAGCGCATATCACGCAGGGGCGCTTTGTAATCAGCCATGGCAAACCTCGTATTCTGTAAACGACGATTAATGTGGGACGCAGTCTAGCTTAACGACGATAGTGATACATAGGGTCATGCCGTGACCAATAAGAAATATATGGTCACGCTCCTGCACGATTGAATCGAGCCACATAAACCAAAAAAGCCGCTCCCCCCGAAGGAGAAGCGGCTTTTTAAAGGTGACTCGCCAAGACTCAGTAGCCCAGGTCGAAGTCTTCTTCTTTCATGTCCATCAGGTTAGCAGCGCCCGACAGCATGGTTGCAACGTGTGTGCGGGTACGCGGCAAGATGCGCTGGAAGTAGAACCGCGCTGTTTGCAGCTTGGCGTTGTAGAAGGCTTCTTCGGACGTGCCTTGCGCCAGCTTTTCAGCCGCCAGACGCGCCATGTCAGCCCAGAAGTACGCCAGGCACGCATAACCGGAATACATCAGGTAGTCGACCGAGGCCGCACCCACTTCTTCACGGTCTTTCATGGCGGCCATACCGACCTTCATGGTCAGCTCGCCCCATTCCTTGTTCAGTGCAGCCAACGGCGCGACGAACTCTTTAACCGCTTCGTTGCCTTCGTTGTTCTGGCAGAACTTGTGGACGATTTTGGTGAAGCCTTTGAGGGCCTCGCCTTGGGTCATCAACACTTTACGGCCCAGCAGGTCGAGGGCCTGAATGCCGGTGGTGCCTTCGTACAGCATCGAAATACGGCTGTCGCGAACGTTCTGTTCCATGCCCCACTCAGCGATAAAGCCGTGGCCGCCGTAGATTTGAACGCCGTGGTTGGCAGACTCAAAGCCGACTTCGGTCATGAAGGCTTTCGCAATCGGCGTCATGAACGCCAGCAGTGCGTCAGCTTTCTTTTTCTCTTCTTCGTCAACGCCGTATTTCACGATGTCGACTTGCTTGGCGGTGAAGTAAACCATGGCGCGGTTGCCTTCAGCGAACGCCTTGGTGGTCAACAGCATGCGCCGTACGTCCGGGTGAACGATGATCGGATCAGCCGCCTTTTCAGGGGCTTTAGGGCCGGTCAACGAACGCATTTGCAGACGGTCACGGGCATATTTCAAGCCGCCCTGGAAGGCGATTTCAGCGTGCGACAGACCTTGCAGTGCTGTGCCCAGACGCGCGGTGTTCATAAAGGTGAACATGCAGTTCAGGCCTTTGTTCGGCGGGCCGATCAGGTAACCCGTGGCGCCGTCGAAGTTCATCACGCAGGTGGCGTTACCATGGATGCCCATTTTGTGCTCAAGGGAACCGCACGACACTGCGTTGCGCTCACCGAGGGTGCCATCGGCGTTCGCGTTGAACTTAGGCACGATGAACAGCGAAATGCCTTTGGTGCCAGCCGGTGCGTCCGGCAGGCGGGCCAGAACGATGTGGACGATGTTGTCGGCCATGTCGTGCTCACCGGCCGAGATGAAGATCTTGGTGCCAGAGATTTTGTACGAACCATCAGCCTGAGGTTCAGCCTTGGTACGCAGCAGGCCCAGGTCAGTACCGCAGTGCGATTCGGTCAGGCACATGGTGCCCGTCCATTCGCCAGTCACCAGCTTGGTCAGATAGGTGTGTTGCTGCTCTGGGGTGCCGTGCTCGGAGATGGTGTTCATCGCGCCGTGCGACAGGCCTGGGTACATGCCCCACGACCAGTTGGCCGCGCCGACCATTTCACTCACCGCCAGACCCAGCGACTCCGGCAGGCCTTGGCCACCATGGTCGACGTCGTGGGCCAGGCTTGGCCAGCCGCCTTCAACGAATTGTTTGTAGGCTTCTTTAAAACCGGTAGGGGTTTTAACCCCGGTCTCGCTCCATGTGCAGCCTTCGATATCACCCACACGGTTCAGCGGTGCCAGCACCTGCTCACAAAACTTGGCGCCTTCTTCGAGAATGGCGTCAACCATATCTGGAGTAGCGTCCTGGCAAGCCGGCAGGCTCTGATAGTGCGCTTCGTAACCGAGCAGTTCGTCACGAACGAAGCGAATATCACGCAAGGGGGCCTTGTAGTCAGGCATAGCGATAAACCTCTGCTGATGAATCCGGGGGATGAACAACCGCATGGATTTGTTATAGGCGGTCAAACAGTTGTTTGAAACATACGTTTACGCCCATTTGTTGTCAAGCAGCACAAAGCCTCCGTTCGTCTAGGTACGAACAGATCACAGAGAAGGGATATGTCGTCGACATCCTGTAGGAGCGAGCTTGCCTCGCGATCTTTTGATCTTTTAAAAGATCGCGAGGCAAGTTCGCTCCTACAGATAAAGGCTCAGTCCAGCAAGTCCAGTTGCAAATGCTCGGCCACGGCTTGGGCCGACGCCGATTTGAGTTTGGGCACACGGCCCAGGCAAGGTGCGGGGAGACGCTCGGCCAGGGTGGCGAGGTTCTCTTCAAGGCGCACGTTTTTCGGCCCGATGATGTTGGCCACCCAACCGGCCAATTGCAGGCCGTCACGGGCAATCGCCTCGGCCGTCAGCAAGGCATGGCTGATGCAGCCCAAACGCACGCCGACCACCAGAATCACCGGCAGGTCCAGCGCCTGTGCCAAGTCCGACAAGCTGTCCTGACCCGACAGTGGCACGCGCCAGCCACCAGCCCCTTCAATCAAGGTGAAATCGGCCTTCTTGGCCAGGATGTGTTGCATCGGCGCCAATAACGATTGCACGTTCACCACCACACCGGCTTCACGCGCCGCAATGTGCGGAGCGATGGGCGGCTCGAAGGCAAACGGGTTGACCTCATCGTAGGTCAACGCCACAGAACTCTCGGCCATCAGCGCCAGCGCGTCGGCATTGCGCAGGCCTTTGGACGTTATTTCACAGCCGGACGCCACGGGCTTGCCCGCTGCGGTGCTTAATCCGGCTTCACGTGCGGCATATAACAAACCGGCTGCAATCGTGGTTTTGCCCACATCGGTGTCGGTTCCTGTAATGAAGTACGCAGGGCTCATCGCGCTTTCTCCAAAATGCCGTAGACCACCTGATACGTCGCCGGGAGGCCCAGTGGCTGACGAAATTGCTCGTAGGCGCTGACCAATCCTTGAAGCCGCGCCCGGCCAGTCAACCCTTCGGGGCGGCCAGGGTTTAGATTGTGCGCGCCCAAAGCTTTCAGTTCATGGGTCAGTTGCCGTACCTGCGCGTAGTGCAGCACATGTGCCTGATTCTGCAAGTCGAGCACGCGCAAATTACTCTCGGCGCACAGTTGCTGATAGCGTTCGAACTCACGAAAACGGTTCACGTGGACTTGCCCGTCAACCGCCCGCCAACTGTCGCGCAATTCGCTCAAGGTGCCGACGCACAAGCTGGCAAACGCCAGTACGCCGCCGGGTTTAAGCACGCGATGGGCTTCACTGAGCACACGGTCGAAATCGGCGCACCATTGCAGCGCCAGGCTGGAAAAAATCAAATCACAGCAGTTGGACTGCAACGGCAGGCTTTCGGCATCACCGGCAATAAAATGCGCCGCGCCGCCCAAGGGCCGGGCAAACGCCAACATGCCATGGGCGATGTCCAGCGCCAGCCCTTCACTGTGGGCAAATTTGTGGCCCAGCACCCGGCTGAAATACCCGGTACCGCTGCCCAGGTCCAGCCACTGTTGCGGCGCCCTGTCAGTTGGCAAGCGGGCTATCAACTCATGCCCCACTGCACGTTGCAGCTCGGCCACGCTGTCGTAACTGGCCGCCGCCCGCGAAAACGAAACCGCTACCTGACGCTTGTCTGGCAGTTGGCCTGCCAGGGTTGCCACACTTAAATCAGTCATCGCCCAGCTCGTGTAAAAAAGCCTGAATCGCGGCCGCCAATTCGTGGGGCGCTTCCAGTAGAAAAGCATGACAGGCCTGTTCAATCAGACCCACTTCGACATCGGGCAACAGTGCCAGCAACGCATTGGCCGCTTCGGCTGGCACCAAGCCATCCATGCCAGCAAACACGTGCAATTGCGGCCCATTAAACGCTTGCAGCGCGGGGCGTACGTCCAGTTGTCCAAGCAGCTCAAGGCCCGCCAGCAACGTGGACGGCTGCGCGCGCGGCGCCCCACCCAACAGCAACTGCGCCATCGGTCGGGGTTCACCCGCGCCTTGGCTGCACAGCAGGCAAAAACGTTTGAGGGTACTGTTCGGGGCTTCGGCGAAGCCGGTGATAAAGGCCTCGAAGGTCGCGTTTGGCATGGCCGCTGGCCAATCGTCACGGCTGACAAAACTCGGGTTGCTGGCCAGCGTAACCAGCCCGCAGCAACGCTCGCCGCGCCGGGCTGCCAGCTCACTGGCGAGCATGCCGCCGAGTGACCAGCCGCCCAGCCATACGTTGTCCGGCAAGGTTGCGTCCAGCGCGTCCAGCCAGTCCTCCAGCCGGGCAGACTCCAGCACCGGCAGCGGTTCTATTTCGACCCGCAAATGTTCGTCCAATCCACGTAGCGCAGCGGCCAAGGGTTCCAACGCAGAAACACCCAAGCCCCAGCCGGGCAGCAAAATCAAACGATCACGCATGGTCGGGCTCCAGCTCGCGCCAACAGTCAAACAATGCGTTTAACAATAGCTGCACCTGTGCCTCTGTGTGGGCTGCCGACAAGGTCACGCGTAAACGCGCACTCCCGGCAGGCACGGTCGGCGGGCGAATCGCCGTCACCAACACGCCACGCTCGCGCAACATCGCAGACAGGCGCACCGCCCGGCCGCTATCGCCAATCAGGATCGGCTGAATAGGCGTAAAGCTGTCCATCAACTGCAAGCCGATCTGCTCGGCGCCCTCGCGGAACTGGCGAATCAAGGTGTTGAGGTGCTCGCGGCGCCACTGCTCGCTGCGCAACAGCTCAAGGCTTTTCAAGGTGGCACACGCCAACGCGGGAGGCTGGCTGGTGGTGTAGATATAAGGCCGGGCGAACTGGATCAAGCTCTCGATCAATTCTTCGCTGCCCGCGACAAACGCGCCGCTGGTGCCGAAGGCTTTGCCCAAGGTGCCCACCAGCACCGGCACATCGTCCGCGCTCAAGCCAAAATGCTCGGCAATCCCGCCGCCATTGGCGCCCAACGGGCCAAAGCCGTGGGCATCATCGACCATCAACCACGCGCCTTTGGCCTTGGTTTCACGGGCCAAAGACGGCAAATCGGCCACATCGCCGTCCATGCTGAACACGCCATCGGTGACCACCAGCGTATTGCCGCAGGCTTTCTCCAGGCGCTTGGCCAGGCTCGCCGCGTCGTTGTGCAGATAGCGATTGAAGCGCGCGCCGCTGAGCAAACCGGCATCCAGCAATGACGCGTGGTTGAGGCGGTCTTCGAGCACGGTATCGCCCTGCCCGACCAGCGCGGTGACAGCCCCCAGATTGGCCATGTAGCCATTGCTGAACAACAGCGCGCGCGGGCGTCCGGTGAACTCGGCCAAGGCTTCTTCCAGCGCGTGGTGCGGGCCGCTGTGGCCGATGACCAAATGCGACGCACCGCCGCCCACGCCCCAGCGCGATGCACCGGCCTGCCAGGCTTCTATCACTTGGGGGTGATTGGCCAAACCCAGGTAATCGTTGTTACAGAACGCTAATAAAGGCTGACCATCAACCACCACCAGCGGCCCTTGCGGGCTTTCAAGCAACGGGCGTTGACGATAAAGATTGTCGGCACGACGCGCAGCCAGACGGGCGCTTAAATCAAAAGACATGCTGGCCTCGGAAATGGATTGCACAAGACCTGTAGGAGCGAGCTCGCCTCGCGATCTTTTGATCGTTTAAAAGATCGCGAGGCAAGCTCGCTCCTACAGTTAAGAGGCTTACACCGCAGCGTTGTAGAACTGTTCGCTGGATTTCTGCTCGATCAGCGCTTGCTCAATCGCCGCCTGATGCACCTCGTCGGCGTGCTCTTCACGGGCTTCAGGCAAGATGCCCAAGCGCGCAAACAGCTGCATGTCTTTGTCGGCCTGCGGGTTGGAGGTGGTCAGCAATTTGTCGCCGTAGAAAATCGAGTTGGCCCCGGCAAAGAACGCCAGCGCTTGCATCTGCTCGTTCATCGCCTCACGACCGGCCGACAACCGCACATGGCACAGAGGCATCATGATGCGCGCCACGGCCAGCATCCGGATGAAATCGAACGGGTCGATGTCTTCAGCATTGGCCATCGGCGTACCCGCCACTTTCACCAACATGTTGATTGGCACCGACTCCGGGTGTTCTGGCAGGTTGGCCAGCTGAATCAACAGATTGGCGCGGTCGTCCAGCGACTCGCCCATGCCCAGAATCCCGCCGGAGCAGATCTTCATCCCGGCATCACGCACGTAGCTCAGGGTTTGCAGGCGCTCGCTGTAGGTACGGGTGGTGATAATGCTGGTGTAAAACTCCGGCGAGGTGTCGAGGTTGTGGTTGTAGTAATCCAACCCAGCGTGCGCCAGCGCTGCCGTTTGCTCCTGATCGAGCTTGCCCAGCGTCATGCAGGTTTCCAGGCCCAGGGCTTTTACGCCTTTGACCATCTCCAGCACGTAGGGCATGTCTTTGGCAGACGGGTGCTTCCAGGCCGCGCCCATGCAGAAACGCGTCGCGCCGATGGACTTGGCCCGTGCGGCTTCTTCGAGCACCGCCTGCACCTGCATCAACTTCTCTTTTTTCAGGCCAGTGTTGTAGTGGCCCGACTGCGGACAATATTTGCAATCTTCCGGACACGCCCCGGTTTTGATCGAAAGCAGCGTCGAAACCTGAACCCGATTCGCGTCGAAATGCGCGCGGTGAACGGTCTGCGCCTGAAATAACAGGTCATTGAACGGCTGGACAAACAAGGCCCGGACTTCGGCTAAAGACCAATCATGTCGCAAGTTGGCAAGGGTGCTGGCGCTCATCGGCGTTTCTCTTGTTTATGCTTTGACTAGAACCTGAGGTCATTGCCTCAGGCACGGCACGGATGCTCGGCATGTTTAAGGATGTGACATGAGTTGTCAACCACGCTTAAGAACACTGGTTGACAACTGGTTATTTAATAACCAGACCTGTTTATTGTGCGATGAACGCACCGATACCCGCCTCGCGCTGTGCACGGCGTGTGAACTTGAGCTGCCCTGGCTGGGCGACAGTTGCCAGCGCTGCGCATTGCCCTTGCCAATGGCGGGGCTCACCTGCGGCTTTTGCCTCAAGCAACCCCCGGCCTTCGAGTCGGTGCATGCGCCATGGGTGTATGGCTTTCCGGTCGACAGTTTGATCATTCGGTTCAAGCACAACAGCAAGTGGCCGTATGGCCGTCTGTTAGCCGAACTTCTCGGCCAATCGCTGCGCAATCACTTCGATACAGGTAACGATCCACCCGACTTTTTACTGCCCGTGCCGCTGTCTGTTCAGCGTCTGCGCCAACGGGGCTACAACCAATCGACCATGCTCGCCGACTGGCTCAGCGTGCACCTGAACATCCCTTGCCGTGAACACTGGCTGCTGCGCCCCCAAGACACCACGGCGCAACAGGCACTCGACGCCAAGACCCGCAAGCGCAACTTGCTGCAAGCCTTCAGCCTTGCACCGGGGATTGAGGTGCAAGGGTTGCACCTGGCGCTGGTGGACGATGTGCTCACGACGGGCGCCACCGCGCAAAGCCTGGCCCGTCTGCTGCTCAAGGCCGGGGCGCGGCGGGTGGATGTGTATTGCCTGGCGCGCACACCAAAGCCCGACGGGCCACCTTGACGGCACCTCGCTGCGCAGGCACTTTGCGAGGCTCTGCCCGCTTCGCGAAACACGCCGCCATGCCGCTGCCCACTTTGCTGACACAACACATCGCCCGCCGCCCACAGCGTATTGCGCTGTTGCAACACATCGCCGAGCAAGGTTCGATCACCCGTGCAGCCAAAAGCGCAGGTATCAGCTACAAAGCCGCGTGGGACGCGATTGATGAGCTGAACAACCTGGCACAAACCCCGCTGGTGGAGCGCAGTGTTGGCGGCAAGGGCGGCGGCGGTGCGCGCTTGTCTGTTTCCGGCGAGCGGGTACTGAGGCTATATCAGCGCTTGCAGGTGCTACAGAGCCAGGTGCTGGACGCTGCCGAGGACAGCAGCGACCTTGATCTGCTAGGCCGGTTGATGCTCAGGACCAGCGCTCGCAACCAGTTGCATGGCAGCGTGATCGCCATCCAGCGCCATGGCCACAATGATCTGATTCAGTTGGCGCTGCCCGGCGGGCTGACGCTGAACGCGCAAATCACCCGCGACAGTACCCAGCGCCTGGAATTAAGCATCGGCACCCCCGTGGTGGCGCTGATCAAAGCAGGCTGGCTGCAACTGACGGCACCGGACCAACCCGCCGCGCCTGAACACAATCAACTGCACGGGCAAATCGAACACATCCTGCACGCCGACGACGGCCCCAGCGAAGTGCGCATCAGCTTGCCCAGCGGCCAAACCTTGTGTGCCCTGACCGAGCCGCAACAACTCGAAACACTCCAGTTGAAGGTCGGCAGCGCGGTCAATGTGCAGTTCTCGCCGACGCTGGTGTTGCTGGGTACACCCGCCCTGTAGCCGCTGCCGCAGGCTGCGATAAGGGCCGCAGGACCTTCAACCACAGGGTCGCTACGCAACCCATCGCAGCCTGCGGCAGCGGCTACAGGGCGGGCGTGCCCAACATCTGAAACACCGCTGTCATACCCGCTGCTTAAGGTTGCTGCAAAAACCTTCGAGAGCCTGCGCGATATGAACCTGTTAGAAGAACAACAACTCACCGACCTTGAGCAGATGATCGGCCTCAGTCGGCGGCGTTTTATCGGCGCTGGTGCTCTGTGCGGGGCGGCGATGTTTTTGGGCGGCAACCTGCTGAGCCGCAGCGCACTGGCCGCCGGTGTCAGCGCCGCCTCCAGTTCCTTGCTCGGCTTTGAGAGCATCAACGCTGCCACCAGAGACTCCCTCAGCCTGCCGCCCGGCTATCGCGCCTCGGTCCTCATCAGTTGGGGCCACCCCTTGCACGTCAACGGCCCGGCCTTCGATCCGAGCGGCAATGGCAGCGCCGAAGCCCAAGAAGTGCAGTTCGGCGACAACAACGACGGGATGAGCCTGTTCGCGTTCCCCGACGACCCGAACCGCGCCCTGCTGGCGATCAACAACGAATACACCAACTATCGCTACCTGTACCCGCATGGCGGCCAGCCCACGTCTGCCGAAGACGTGCGCAAGGCCCAGGCCAGCGAAGGTGTGTCGGTGATTGAAGTACAGCGCAAAGGCGATGGCTGGCAGTTTGTGCAAGACTCGCCCTTCAACCGGCGCATCCATGGCAACACCCCGATTCGCCTCAGCGGCCCCGCCGAAGGCCACGCTTTGTTACGCACCCAGGCGGACATCAATGGCTCGCGCGTGCTGGGCACTTTCCAGAACTGCGCCAATGGCAAAACGCCGTGGGGCACCTACCTGACCTGCGAAGAAAACTTCACCGACTGCTTCGGCAGCTCTGATCCCAAGCAAACCTTCGACCCCGCGCAAAAACGCTACGGCGCCAGCGCCGCCAGCAAAGACATCAACTGGCACCTGCACGACCCGCGCTTCGACCTCGCGCTCAACCCCAACGAACTCAACCGCCACGGCTGGGTGGTCGAAATCGACCCGTTCGACCCGCAGTCGGTGCCGGTCAAACGCACAGCGCTGGGCCGCTTCAAGCATGAAAACGCCGCACTGGCGCAAACCAATGATGGGCGCGCCGTGGTGTACATGGGCGACGACGAGCGCGGCGAGTTCATCTACAAGTTCATCAGCCGCGACACGATCGATCATCAAAACCCCAAGGCCAATCGCGACCTGCTGGATCACGGCACGTTGTATGTGGCGCGTTTCGACGCGGGTGACAACAACCCGGATCGCCCCAAGGGCCAGGGTCAGTGGATCGAACTGCGTCACGGGCAAAACGGCATCGACGCCAGCAAGGGCTTTGCCAGCCAGGCGCAAGTGTTGATTCACGCCCGCCTGGCCGCCAGCGTGGTCAACGCCACACGCATGGACCGCCCGGAATGGATCGTCGTCAGCCCCAAAGACGGCCAGGTGTATTGCACCCTCACCAACAACGCCAAACGCGGCGAAGACGGGCAGCCTGTGGGCGGCCCCAACCCGCGCGAGAAAAACGTCTACGGGCAGATCCTGCGCTGGAAAACCCACAACGGCGACCACGGCGCTAACCGCTTCGACTGGGACCTGTTTGTGGTCGCAGGCAACCCGGTGGTCCACGCCAAACAGCCCAAGGGCGGCTCGGCCAACATCACCCCGCAAAACATGTTCAACAGCCCAGACGGTTTGGGCTTTGATGACGCCGGGCGTCTGTGGATCCTGACTGACGGCGACTACAGCAACAGCGGCGATTTCGCGGGCATGGGCAACAACCAAATGCTCTGCGCCGACCCCGACAGCGGCGAAATTCGCCGATTCATGGTCGGCCCGGTTGGCTGCGAAGTGACCGGCATCAGCTTCTCGCCCGACCAGAAAACCCTGTTTGTCGGCATCCAGCATCCGGGTGAAAACGGCGGTTCGACCTTCCCCGAGCACACCCCCAACGGCAAACCGCGCTCATCGGTCATGGCCATCAGCCGCGACGACGGCGGCATCGTCGGCAGCTAAACCCTGCACATTCCCTGTAGGAGCGAGCTTGCTCGCGATCTTTTGATCTTTAAAAGATCGCGAGCAAGCTCGCTCCTACAGAGGATGGTGGTAGATCGCAGCCTGCGGCAGCGACTACAGGTTTTGTGCCAGCTTGTAACCGGTCTACGCTAAGATGCATGGCCGGACGCGGCAGCCTGCTGCGCGCAGGAGTCAGCATGTCTCATCCGTTTGCAACACTTACCCCTGATCTGGTGCTCGACGCCGTCGAAAGCATTGGTTTCCTCAGCGATGCCCGCGTGCTCGCACTTAACAGTTACGAAAACCGCGTGTACCAGGTCGGCATCGAAGACTCGGAACCGCTGATCGCCAAGTTCTATCGCCCTCAGCGCTGGACCAACGAAGCCATTCTCGAAGAACACCGCTTCACCTTCGAACTGGCCGAGTGCGAAGTGCCGGTGGTCGCGCCGATGATTCACAACGGTCAAAGCCTGTTCGAACACGAAGGCTTTCGCTTCACCCTGTTTCCACGCCGTGGCGGCCGTGCACCCGAGCCTGGCAACCTCGATCAGCTGTATCGTCTGGGCCAACTGCTGGGCCGCCTGCATGCCGTGGGGGCCACCAAGCCGTTTGAACACCGCGAAGCCTTGGGTGTGAAAAACTTCGGCCATGACTCGCTGACCACGCTGCTCGAAGGCAACTTCATTCCGCGCAGTCTGTTGCCAGCCTACGAGTCTGTGGCCCGTGACCTGCTCAAGCGGGTTGAAGATGTGTACGCCGCCACCCCGCACACCAACATCCGCATGCACGGCGACTGCCACCCCGGCAACATGATGTGCCGCGACGAGGTGTTCCACATCGTCGATCTCGACGACTGCCGCATGGGCCCGGCCGTGCAAGACCTGTGGATGATGCTGGCCGGTGATCGTCAGGAATGCCTGGGCCAACTGTCTGAATTAATGGACGGCTACAGCGAGTTTCACGATTTCAACCCGCGTGAGCTGGCCCTGATCGAGCCGCTGCGCGCCTTGCGCCTGATGCACTACAGCGCGTGGCTGGCCCGCCGCTGGGACGACCCGGCCTTCCCGCACAGCTTTCCGTGGTTTGGCAGCGAACGCTATTGGGGCGACCAGATTCTGGCGTTGCGCGAACAACTCTCGGCACTGAATGAAGAACCGCTGAAGTTGTTTTAAGATCCCCCCCTGTAGGAGCGAGCTTGCCTCGCGATCTTTTTAAAAGATCAACAGATCGCGAGGCAAGCTCGCTCCTACAGCCCCCGTTAGTTGCCCAACCAAGGATTCTGCATGCCAGCCGCAAACCCGCGTCGCGGGTACATTTTAGGCCTCAGCGCCTATGCCATCTGGGGACTCTTCCCGCTCTACTTCAAGCTGCTAGAGAGCGTACCTGCCACCGAAATCATCGTCAGCCGAGTGCTCTGGTCGGCGTTGTTCGGTTCACTTCTGCTGCTGGTCTGGAAACATCCCGGTTGGTGGCAAGAACTGCGCGACAACCCCAAACGCATTGCTGTACTCGCGGGCAGCGGTCTGCTGATCGCGGCCAACTGGCTGACGTATGTGTGGGCGGTCAACAACGACCGCATGCTCGAAGCCAGCCTGGGTTATTACATCAACCCGCTGATCAACGTGCTGCTCGGCATGTTGCTGCTGGGCGAGCGTTTGCGTCGCTTGCAATGGATTGCCGTAGGCCTGGCCGCCGTGGGTGTTGCCCAGCAAGTGTGGCAAGTCGGCAGCCTCCCGTGGGTGTCGCTGGTGCTGGCGCTGACCTTTGGCTTTTACGGGCTGATTCGCAAACAGGCGCCGGTCAAGGCGCTGCCGGGGCTGGTGGTCGAAACCTGGATTCTGGTGCCCATCGCCCTCGTCTGGCTGCTCATACACCCCGAGGCCAACAGTGCCCACGCCCAATTCTGGACGACCTCCGAAGCCTGGCTGTTGGTGGCGGCAGGTCCGGCAACGTTGATTCCACTCGTGTGCTTCAACGCCGCCGCCCGGCATTTGCCCTACACCACACTCGGCTTTATGCAGTACCTGGCGCCGACGCTGGTGTTGATCCTGGCGGTGTATGTGTTTGGTGAGCACTTGTCCGAAAGCACGCTGATCGCCTTCATGTTTATCTGGGCTGGCCTGGTGGTGTACAGCCTCGACGCATGGCTGAGCATGCGCCGAAACGCCTGATCAAAAAACGCACAGATTTACTCGTCTGTGCGTAATTTGAGCTCAACCAGCAGTTCATCGGCCAACGTCTCCAAACGTTCCTGCAACACGTGCAGTGACAACGTCAGCGGCACCGCCAGAATCGCTTCGGCATGAAACAGCGGCTCGTTGCTCATGGGCGCGGGCCGCACGTCGGTCACCAGCCGTTCCAGGTTGACGCCCTGCTCCGTCAGCACCCGAGTGATGTCGCGCACGATGCCGGGGCGGTCGTTGCCCACCAACTCCATGGCAATGGGCTTCCAGGTGCAGGACTGCTCAATCCCGCTTTCGGCGATCAAGACCCGAATCCCTTCTGGCGCCAACCCGTGCAGCGCCTCGACCAGCCCGTCATAGGCCTCGGCTGGCACCGCCACGCGCAAGATCCCGGCAAATTGCCCGGCCATGCGCGACATCCGGCTTTCCAGCCAATTGCCGCCATGCTCGGCGATGCACTCAGCAATGCGCTCTACCTGCCCGGCCTTGTCCTGGGCAAACACCGTAATCACGAGATGGTTCATGGCAGGCTCTCTTATTAGTAGGATCGCTGAGTATAGGCAGCTCCCAAAAAGATCACCCGCCAACAAATTGTGTACTGTTTTTAGAATTATCTGGAACAACCTGTGTGTTTCTTGAGAACATCCCGTACTTCTACGTGACCGATAGCTTAAAAACAGTCGCAGAACGACGTAGTTAGTCTGATTTTCACATCGGCAAATGATCATGTAGTATGCCCCGGCGACCACTACATAATTAGCAACAAGGTCGGTCAAGGCGTCTGCTTTACCCCCGTACAAACCCGCTCAGGCGGTGTTTTGAGAAGCGCTCCAGGCTTTAAATAAAAATGAGTGAGGCAAGCAATGACTGAACACGTTCACGTCGGTGGCCTGCAGGTCGCCAAAGTCCTGTTCGACTTCGTCAACAACGAAGCCATACCCGGTACCGGCCTCAACGCCGACCAGTTCTGGGCCGGTGCCGACAAGGTCATCAATGACCTGGCACCCAAGAACAAAGCACTGCTCGCCAAACGCGATGATTTGCAGGCGCGGATCGACGCCTGGCACCAGGCTCAGGCCGGCAAGGCCCATGACGCCGTGGCTTACAAAGCCTTCCTACAAGACATTGGGTATCTGCTGCCAGAAGCGGCTGATTTCCAGGCAACGACGCAAAACGTCGATGACGAAATTGCACGCATGGCAGGCCCACAGTTGGTGGTGCCGGTGATGAATGCGCGCTTTGCCCTCAATGCGTCGAACGCCCGCTGGGGTTCGCTCTACGACGCGCTGTACGGCACCGATGCCATCAGCGAAGCCGATGGCGCCGAAAAGGGCAAAGGCTACAACAAGGTCCGTGGCGACAAAGTCATCGCCTTCGCCCGCGCCTTCCTCGACGACGCCGCACCGCTGGCCAGCGGTTCGCACGTTGACTCCAGCGCCTACGCGATCGTTGATGGCGCCTTGCAGGTCACGCTCAAGGGCGGCGCCAGCAGCGGCCTGCGCGACACCGCGCAACTGATCGGCTACCACGGCGCGGCCTCGGCACCGACCGCGGTGTTGCTCAAACACAATGGCTTGCACTTCGAGATCCAGATCGACGCCACCAGCCCTGTCGGCCAAACCGATGCGGCGGGCGTCAAAGACGTGCTGATGGAAGCCGCTCTGACCACCATCATGGACTGCGAAGACTCGGTCGCCGCCGTCGATGCAGACGACAAAGTGGTGATCTACCGCAACTGGCTCGGCCTGATGAAGGGCGACCTGAGCGAGCAAGTCGCCAAAGGTGGCACTACCTTCACCCGCACCATGAACCCGGACCGCGAGTACACCGCGCCCAACGGCGGCACGGTCAGCCTGCATGGCCGTTCGCTGTTGTTCGTGCGCAACGTGGGTCACCTGATGACCATCGACGCGATCCTCGACAAAGACGGCAACGAGGTGCCTGAGGGCATTCTCGACGGCCTGTTGACCAGCCTGGCAGCGATCCACAGCCTCAACGGCCAGGCCTCGCGCAAGAACAGCCGCACCGGCTCGGTCTATATCGTGAAGCCGAAGATGCACGGCCCGGAAGAAGCCGCGTTCACCAACGAGCTGTTCGGGCGCATCGAAGACGTGCTCAAGCTGCCACGCAATACGCTCAAAGTCGGGATCATGGACGAAGAGCGCCGCACTACGATCAACCTCAAGGCGTGCATCAAGGCCGCCAGCGAGCGCGTGGTGTTCATCAACACCGGCTTCCTGGACCGTACGGGTGACGAGATTCACACCTCCATGGAAGCCGGGCCGATGGTGCGCAAGGCCGACATGAAAGCCGAGAAGTGGATTTCGGCGTACGAAAACAACAACGTCGATGTTGGCTTGAGCACCGGCCTGCAAGGCCGCGCGCAAATCGGTAAAGGCATGTGGGCCATGCCTGATCTGATGGCGGCAATGCTGGAACAGAAAATCGCTCACCCGCTGGCCGGTGCCAACACCGCCTGGGTCCCTTCGCCGACCGCCGCTGCCTTGCACGCGCTGCACTATCACAAGGTTGACGTGTTCGCGCGTCAGGCCGAACTGACCAAGCGCGCGCACGCCTCGGTCGACGACATCCTGACCCTCCCGCTGGCCGTGAACCCGCAGTGGACGCCTGAGCAGATCCAGAACGAACTGGACAACAACTCGCAGGGCATCCTGGGTTACGTGGTGCGCTGGATCGACCAGGGCGTGGGTTGCTCGAAAGTGCCGGACATTCACGACATCGGCCTGATGGAAGACCGTGCGACGCTGCGTATTTCGAGCCAGCACATCGCCAACTGGCTGCGTCACGGCATCGTCAGCGAGACTCAGGTGCTTGAAAGCCTCAAGCGCATGGCCCCGGTGGTTGATCGCCAAAACGCCAACGACGCGCTGTACCGTCCATTGGCACCCAACTTCGACAGCAACATCGCCTTCCAGGCGGCGGTCGAACTGGTGATCGAAGGCACTAAACAGCCAAACGGCTACACCGAGCCGGTGCTGCACCGTCGTCGTCGTGAGTTCAAGGCTAAAAACGGCCTGTAAATAAAAACCCCGGCACGTGTGCCGGGGTTTTTATTGGGGCGCCCCCTGTAGGAGCGAGCTTGCCTCGCGAGCTTTTAAAGGATCAAAAGATCGCGAGACAAGCTCGCTCCTACAGATCCAGGTCGAGGTTGAGTTCCTGCTTAATCAGGTGCAGCAGCTTTGGCGGATCGATGGGCTTGAGCAAAAAGTCCAGCACGTTCAAGTGCATCGCTTCAATTGCGTCCCGCACCCCCGCATCCCCCGACATGATGATGATTGGCAGCTCAGCGCGATCCGATTCGCGCACCTTGCGGATCAGGTGCAAGCCATCGTGGGGCTCCATGCGCAAGTCCGTCACCATCAGGCCAATCGGCCGCTCAGAATCCAGCAACGCCAACGCCTGCGTTTCATTGCTCGCCGTCAGACACTCGATCTCATGCAGCGTCAGAAACTCCGCCAGCAAATCACGCGCAATCGGTTCATCGTCCACAATCAACACACACTGTTCTGCCTGTGCGGGGGCTTGCATCACCTCCCTCAAAGCTTGACGTTCGGCGTCGGTCAGAATGTCGTGTTCACTCATACACGTCTCAAGAACTGCCTCAAGGGTAAAAACCAAGCGGTTCAGTCAGTTATCCCGCAATGCGCTCAATGTGCACTGAGCTAAGCCTATTTCCAAGTAGACACTGTCTGAAAACCGTAAAAAGCACGCAAGTTGTCGAAAAACGCAGCCTCCACACAGCCTCCCTAGACTTACGTCCAATGGGCACCTGCGTGCAGACAACCGAGCATGAAGGTCAGCTGGGGCCCTGTCCCGTCATAACAACAACGGCCAACAATGCGGTAACGGTAATGAGTAAATCGGATGCGTTTCTCCAGGCAGGGAAAACTGCGGTGTTGCAGAACATTCACGGCACCATGCAGTTCTTGCAGCGATTCCCGCCCTTTAACCAAATGGAAAACACTCACTTGGCGTTCCTGGTGGAGCAGTGCCAACTGCGCTTCTATGGCCCCGGTGACAGCATCATTCGGCCCGCCGACGGGCCGGTCGAACACTTCTATATCGTCAAGCAAGGCCGCGTGGTGGGCGAGCGCACGCACGTAGGACGCGACGTTGCCGAAACCACGTTTGAAATCACTGCGGGGGAGTGCTTCCCGCTGGCCGCCTTGCTCGGTGAACGCGCCACCCGCACCGAGCATCGGGCCGCCGAAGACACCTTCTGCCTGCAACTGAACAAAGCGGCGTTTATCAAACTGTTCGCCCTGTCCGACGAGTTCCGCGACTTCGCCCTGCGCGGGGTCAGCAGCCTGCTCGACAAGGTCAATCAGCAAGTGCAGCAAAAAGCCGTTGAAACCCTGGGCACGCAATACTCGCTCAACACCCGCCTGGGTGAACTGGCCATGCGCCACCCGGTGACGTGCAGCCCGCACACCGCCCTGCGCGAGGCCGTGCGCCTGATGCACGAGCAACAAGTGGGCAGCATCGTGATCGTGGACGAACACAAGGCACCGCTGGGGATTTTCACCCTGCGCGACCTGCGCCACGTGGTGGCCGATGGCATACAGGACTTTGAGCAAGCCATCGACGCGCACATGACGCCGGGGCCGTTTTACCTGTCCCCCGACCACAGCGCCTTTGATGCCGCGATTGCCATGACTGAGCGGCACATCGCCCACGTGTGCCTGGTCAAAGAACAGCGCCTGTGCGGCGTGGTGTCCGAACGTGATCTGTTTTCTCTGCAACGGGTCGATCTGGTGCACCTGGCCCGCACCATTCGCCACGCGCCGCGCCTGGATACCCTGATCAACCTGCGCGGCGAGATCGGCCAACTGGTGGAGCGCATGCTGGCCCACGGCGCCTCGTCGACGCAGATCACGCACATCATCACCCTGCTCAACGACCACACCGTGTGCCGCGTGATCGAGTTGGTGCTGGCTGAACGCGGCGATCCTGGCGTGCCTTTCACTTGGCTGTGTTTCGGCAGCGAAGGACGACGCGAACAAACCCTGCACACCGATCAAGACAACGGCATTTTGTTCGACGCCAAAGACGCCACGCAGGCCGCCGAGATTCGTCTGCGCCTGCTGCCCATTGCGCAACACATCAACACCCACCTCGCGGCCTGCGGCTTCACCCTGTGCAAGGGCAACATCATGGCCGGCAACCCCGACCTGTGCCTGTCACGCGCCGAATGGACCCGACGCTTTGCGGCGTTTATTCGCGAGGCCACACCCGAAAACCTGCTGGGTTCCAGCATCTACTTTGACCTGCGGGTGGTCTGGGGCGATGAGCAGGGTTGCCAGCAACTGCGCCGCGGGATCCTTCAGCAAGTGGCCGACAACCGGTTGTTCCAGCGCATGATGGCCGACAATGCGCTGCGCCATCGCCCGCCCGTGGGGCGCTTTCGCGAGTTTGTGCTGGAGCGCAAAGGCGGCGACAAAGCCACCCTCGACCTCAAGGTGCAAGGCCTGACCCCGTTCGTTGACGGCGCCCGCCTGCTGGCGTTGGCCAATGGCGTTGAAGCCATCAACACCCTTGAGCGTTTGCGCCAGCTCATCACCCTCGGCGTGATCGAGCCCCTGGACGGCGCGGCCTACGAAGAGGCGTATCACTTTATTCAGCAGACCCGCATGCAACAGCACCAATTGCAGACCCGGCAAAACCGCCCGTATTCCAACCGTGTCGACCCCGACAACTTGAACCAGTTGGACCGACGCATCCTGCGTGAAGCCCTGCGCCAGGCCCAACGCCTGCAAAGCAGCCTGGCCCTGCGGTATCAGCTATGAGCCTGTTTTCCTGGCTGCTGGCGCGTAAAACCCCCAGCTTGACCCCGGCTCAGCAGCAGCGTTTAGCGCAGTTAACCGCGCCAGCGGAGTTGAGCGAGCACACCCTGCGCGCCCAACGCTGGGTGGTGGTCGACCTGGAAACCAGCGGTCTGAACCTTAATCGTGACCAAGTGCTGTCGATTGGGGCGATGGTCATTGAAGACGGCGCCATTGATCTGGGCCAGGCGTTCGAACGCACCTTGTTGCGTACCGACAACCCGCTCAGCCCCAGCGTCCTGCTGCACGGCCTGGGCCCGAGTGCGATTGCCGCCGGCAGTGACCCGGTGGATGCCCTGCTCGACTTTATGGCGTTTGTCGGTGATAGCCCGGTGCTGGCGTTTCACGCCCCGTTTGACCAGCACATGCTGAGCCGCGCACTCAAAGACAGCCTGGGTTATCGCTTGCAGCATCCCTTTATGGACGTGGCGGCGCTAGCGCCGATGCTGTGCCCGCAGGTCACTGTGCGAGAGGCCGGGCTGGATGACTGGATCAAGCACTTCAACCTGCACGTTGAAGACCGCCACAACGCCAGCGCCGACGCGCTGGCCACCGCTGAACTGGCGCTGATCCTGTTCAGCCGCGCCCGCGCCCAAGGCATCGACAGCCCCCAAGCCCTGCAACAGCGGCTTAACCAGTGGCAACGGCGCAAACAGGTTCACAGCTTTTAAGCACACACAGGCCCCCTGTAGGAGCGAGCTTGCCTCGCGATCTTTTGATCTTCTAAAAGATCGCGAGGCAAGCTCGCTCCTACAGATGAGGGCAGCCAACGACACCCATCAAAAGTCATCCGATGAGCGTCAATTGCGCCGCTCGTTCCCCTCTGACACAATCGCGAATAATTATCGTTAGTTAAAACTTGCATTCGGTGCTGCTCTTGTCGTCAGTCCAAACCCCTAACAGTGAACTGGTTGGATCGCTTTACCGCGACCATCGCGGTTGGCTGCTGGCGTGGTTACGGCGCAATGTGGCCTGCCCGCAACGTGCCGAAGACTTGAGCCAAGACACGTTCGTGCGCCTGCTGGGACGCCCCGAATTGACTGCCCCGCGTGAGCCGCGCGCCTTTCTGGCAGCCATCGCCAAAGGCCTGCTGTTTGACCACTTTCGCCGCGCCGCGCTGGAGCAGGCATACCTCAACGAACTGCTGCTGATCCCCGAAGCCGAGCAACCTTCGCCCGAAGAACAGCACCTGATTCTCGAAGACCTGAAAGCCATCGACCGCCTGCTGAGCAAGCTGTCGAGCAAATCGCGCGCGGCCTTCCTGCATAGCCGCCTCGATGGCCTGACCCACGCCGAAATCGCCGAACGCCTGGGCGTGTCTGTGCCCCGCGTGCGTCAGTACCTGGCGCAAGGCATTCGCCAGTGCTACATCGCGCTGTATGGCGAGCCGACATGAACGCGATCAGTTCCAAGCCGGTGTCCGCCCGCGTACTCGACGCCGCCATCGCCTGGCAACTGTGCCTGGACTGCGGCAATGGCAGTCTGGTCGAACAGGCCGAATTCACCAAGTGGTACGAAGCTAACGAAGAACACGCACGTGCCTGGCAACAGTTGGGCATGCTTGACCACCGCTTCAGCAACGCCAGCCTTCCGGCCCGCAATGCCCTGCTGAACGCGCGCAACGGCTTGCATCAACGGGTGCGCAAGCTCGGCAGCGGCTTGGCGAGCATCGCGCTGGTCTGCGGGCTGGCCGTGTTCGCGGGCAAACAGTATGTGCCGATTGATTACTGGATGGCCGACCAACGCACCGCCACCGGCGAGCAGCGCGAACTGCGACTGGCCGATGGCACCGTGATCAACCTCAACACCCACAGTGCCGTGGACGTTAAGTTTGACGCCAGCACCCGGCGAATCATCCTGCAAGAAGGCGAGATCATGGTGCAGACCGGCCATGGCGATCCTCGGCCGTTTATCGTGCAAACCCGTGATGGCAGCCTGCGCGCCTTGGGCACGCGCTTCTTGGTCAAGCGCGAAGACGACGGCACCCGCCTCAGCGTGCTGCAATCGCGCGTTGCTGCACACCCCGAAGACAGCACCGGCGAGACGATCTACAACGAAGGCCAGCAAGTGCTCATGCACCGCGATCACCTGGGGCAAATGGTTGCCGTCAACGCCGGGGCTGATGCCTGGACCCGCGGCATGCTAGTGCTCGACAACGTGCGACTGGCCGACATGGTGCGCGAGCTTAATCGCTACCAGCACGGCCATCTGGGCGTCGACCCGCACGTGGCCGACCTGCGCATCACCGGCAGCTTCCCGCTGAACAACGTGCCGTTGGCACTCAATGCCCTGCAACCCACCCTGCCCGTGAAAATTGAGCAACTCACCCCGTGGTGGATCACCGTCAGCGCCCAGCCGTAAAAGCCAAATCGAAATTATTTTCAATTAGCCCTATCACTTTTGAACGCTCGTTCGGCACATAAGCATTGAGAAACATTTCCATTCAGGAACCCGCCGAATGTCCCGCACCCTAGACACGTTGTTGCGCCCTAGCCTGTTAGCCGTCGCCATCGCCCTCAGCGCCCCGCTGGCCAGCACCTCGCTGATCGCCGCCGAGCAAAGCACGAGCGCGCGCAGCTACAACCTGCCCGCCGGACCGTTGGCGGCCACACTGAACCAGATCGCCAGTCAGGCGGGTGTGACGCTGGCGATTGATCCATCTTTACTCGCCGGTAAAACCTCGGCCGCAGTTAAAGGCACCTTTGAGGCCACCACCGCATTGCGCGAAGCCCTGCGCGGCACAGGCCTGCAATTGCAACAAAGCGGCGCCGCAACCTACACCCTGGTGCCCGTGGTCGAGGGTGCCTTGACCTTGGGCGACGTCAACATCAATGGTCAGGCAGTACCTGAAGGTTCAGAAGCGGCGGGTTACGTCAGCGAAAACGTGAGTAACGTCGGCGCCTTGGGCGGGATGAAACTGCAAGACACGCCCTACTCCATGAGCGTCACGTCGCAGGCGCTGCTCAAAAATACCCAGGCAACGTCCCTTGATGATGTGTTCAAACGCAACCCCTTCACCCAGATGTATTCGCCCACCGGGGCCGGTTATGCCAGCGCCGTCAATATTCGGGGCTTTAGCGGTGCGGGCAGCCTGAACATTGCCAACGATGGCTTGCGCTTCACCACAGGCGCAGATGCGGGCAACTTTCTGGAAGACACCGAACAGCTGGAAATCATCACGGGCCTGACCGGCTTCCTGTACGGCCCGGCATCGCCTGGTGGCTTGGCAAACTATGTACTCAAGCGCCCCACCTATGACACCTACCGCAGCGTAACGGTGGGCAATGCCGGTGGTGAGAACTACTACCTGCACGGCGATTTCGGCGGAAAGCTCGACGATGAAGGCAAGTTTGCCTATCGCTTGAACCTGCTGACTCAAGACGGCGAAACCGCCATCGATATGCAGAAACGTCGCCGCGAAATGATCAGCTTTGCCCTGGACTGGAATGTCAGCGACGACCTGCAATTGCAGTTCGATGCCTCGCACAAGAAAACTGAAAACCGTGGCCTGACCAGTTACTGGTTCTTCGGCGATCAGGCCTATCGGCCCCGGGCTTCGCAGTTGGACAACGACAAGCTGCACAGCCAGAAATGGGCGTTCTCGGATAACGAGACCGACAAGGCGGGCGTACGCGGCAAATGGCGTCTGAACGACACCTTTAGCCTGCGCGGCGCAGTGGCGGCGCAAAAATTCACCGAAGAGAACACTTACACCGGCCCAACGGTTTACAGCCCAGGGGTTTACACCCAGCCGCTGTATGCATTTGCCCCCATCGAACACGAAGAAACATCGGGCTATCTGTTCCTCGATTCGGCGTTCCAGACCGGCAACATTGGCCACAAGATGACCGTGGGTTATCAGGGCAATGTCTCGCGTATTCGCCAGTATGAAGACCACATCCCGTATCCCGGTCCGCAATACACGGACATGAGTGGCGGTGGTTTGCCCATCGGTGACAGCCAGCAATACGACAAACCCGGTTACTCGATTGGCCATGGTGATCAGCGTCTGGCGAGTAAAACAGAGTCCAATAACTTCCTGATCGGTGACGTCATCACCTTCAACGATCAATGGTCCAGCATCCTTGGCGTGACCCGCACCCAGATCAAGACCTACGCCAACGAGTTCGTCTACGCCAAGGCGTTTGGCACACCCGAAACCGAAACCCGCTACAACCAAAGCAAAACCTCGCCCAACATCTCGCTGATTTACAAGCCGCTGCCCTGGCTGACCACGTACGCCACCTACATTGAAGGGCTGCAAGCGGGCGGCACGGCGCCAAACACGGCGATCAACTATGGCGAAATGTTCGCCCCGCAAGTGAGCAAGCAATACGAAGTGGGTGCAAAAGCGACGGTGGGCGAAACCCTGCTGACGCTGGCCTTTTTCAACATTGAAAAACCCAATGGCTACATCAATCAGTTTCAGGTGTATTCCGAGGACGGCAAACAGGTCAACAACGGCCTGGAATTCAGCGTCACTGGCAAAGTCACGCCTGAGCTGACGGTCATCGGTGGTTTCACCCTGCTCGATCCGAAAATCAAAGACAGCAGCATCAAAGCCAATGACGGCAACGCCCCCACCAACGTCGCCAAGCAATTGGCCAAGGTGTATGCCGAATACGACATCAACCCGGTACCGGGCCTGGCCTTGACGGGTGGCGCGTTTTACACCGGCAAGCAATACACCGATGAGGCCAACGACTACCATCTGCCCGCGTTCACCACCTTTGATGCCGGGGCGCGTTACCGTATGAAAGTTGCCGAAAATGACCTGACCCTGCGCCTGAACGTCAGCAACCTGACCAACAAAGAATACTGGCTCAACAGCTACTACCTGGGTGACCCGCGGGCCGTGCAATTCTCGGCTCAATTGGAGTTCTAAAACCCCTCCCCCCTGTAGGAGCGAGCTTGCCTCGCGATCTTTTGATCTTTAAAAGCTCGCGAGGCAAGCTCGCTCCTACAGGGTGCTTTTGCATTTAGGACCCTCATGAAAAGCAAAACCATTCGCCGCTGGTCCTTTATCCACACCTGGACCAGCCTGATTTGCACCGCCTTCCTGTTGATGCTGGCGCTCACCGGTTTGCCGTTGATTTTTCACCATGAAATCGACCACCTGCTGGGTGATGCACCACAGGTCAAAGTACTGCCCCAAGGCACGCCGCAACTCGACTTGCAGCAACTGGTGCACGCCGCCGAGGCTCACCGGCCGGGCGAGGTCATGCAATATTTCGGCTGGGAAGAAGACGAGCCCAACGCCGTCTACGCCATCATGGCCGCCACCGCAGGCACCGAACCCAACTCATCCCACACCTTTATGCTCGACGCCCGCAGCGGCGAGGCCATAGAAGTGCCCTCCGCCAACGGCGGCATCATGATGGTCATGTTGCGCCTGCACGTGGACATGTTCGCCGGGCTGCCCGGCAAACTGCTGCTGGCCGTTATGGGCACCTTGTTTGTGCTGGCGATCATCTCCGGCACCGTGCTGTACCTGCCCTTCATGCGACGCCATGAATTCGCCACCGTGCGCACCGACAAATCCACACGCCTGCGCTGGCTCGACCTGCACAACCTGATCGGCGTGGTCACACTCACCTGGGCGTTGGTGGTCGGCGTCACCGGGGTTATCAGCGCCTGCGCCGACCTGATCATCGACGCCTGGCGCAACGACACCCTCAGCGCCATGGTCGAACCCTACCGCAATGCGCCGCCCCTGACCCAACTCGCCCCCGCCAGCCACCTGCTGGACATCGCCGCCACCGCGGCACCCGGCATGCGCCCGGACTTTATCGCCTTCCCCGGCACGCGCTTCTCCAGCGAACACCACTACGCCGTGTTCATGAAAGGCAGCACCCACCTCACCTCGCACCTGCTGACACCGGTCCTGATCGACGCCAGCACCCTGCACGTCACCGCCGTGGGCTCACGCCCTTGGTACATGGACGCCATGGGCATGTCGCAGCCGCTGCACTTTGGTGACTACGGCGGCATGCCCATGAAAATACTCTGGGCAGCCCTCGACCTGCTGACGATCATCGTGCTCGGCAGCGGCCTGTACCTGTGGTGGGTGCGGCGCAAGGCCGCCAAGGAGAGCGCGAAATGAAACCGCGTCAGTCGAGTTTCTGGAAAGTGTTCAGCGTGCCGCTGGCGATTGCCCTCGTCACAGGTGCGGGCTTGTTCGGCGCGCTTCTGGGCGACAGCGCCTGGGACGTGCTGAGCTGGATCGGCCTGGGCATCCCGGCATGGATCAGCGTGCGCGGGCTGCTTAAACGCTGATTCGAACCCACCCCCGCGTGGGAGCTGCCGCACTTCAATTCCCGCCCATTTTGATATGGGGCCTCATCTCTCGCAGCCGGTCCACATCAGGTCCATGGCTTTAATGGCGAACGACAAGACCCGCTTACCGGGCATTACTTATTGGGCAATGGGTACCCGACCTCAGCAGCCCGGCTTGTCCGCCGTATAGCGACGTGCCGGGTTCACCGCCGCACCGAACTCACGCAGCGCTTTGGCGCCGATCAACAGCGGGTAGTTAAAGCTGCTGCGGTCGGTGAGGTTGACCTCCACGGTGCGTTTGACGTCACCCAGGCACATCTCCAAATCGACCACCGGGCGCTTGGCCACTTCGGTGCCGTCTTTGTCTTCGTCTTCATCGGCGCGGTTTTTGATTTTGCTGATGCGCGACACTTTGTGTTCATACACCTTGCTGCTGGCATCCGGGGTGGCGAGCTGGAAACGTACCCACTCTTCACCATCACGGGTAAAGGTCTGAATATTTTTGGCCGACAGCGAAGCGGTCAAGGCACCGGTGTCCATTTTGGCTTTGAGCGTTTCGCCGATTTCCGGCAGTTTGATGTACTCATAACGCCCGTACAGGGTCGGTTCGGCGGCCATCACCGGCAGCGCCAATACAGACAGCAAGGCTAAAACAGACTTCATGGCGGTCATTTCCTTAAAAGAATCCAGTGGTCACACCCCCCTGTAGGAGCGAGCTTGCCTCGCGATTTTTTGATCTTTTAAAAGATCGCGAGGCAAGCTCGCTCCTACAGGATTTGCGTCAGGTTATCGCATTGCGAGTGAAACATTTGTTAGCACTTCGATTTGGCGTTCTGCAACACGCTGCTTATCATGGCCAGTCCTTAAACGTTCAAGAGTTGCTTATGCGCCGCCTGCTCACCGGCTGTTTGGTCACCCTGCTGTTGCTGTGCAACACCCTCATTCTGTTCGGCCCGCTGATGCTGTTTGCGCTGCTCAAACTGGTCTCGCCAGGGCGCCTGCGCGATTACAACTCGCAGGCCGTGATGTGGATCGCCGAGACCTGGTCCGACATCGACAAACGCATCTTCGCCCTCTGCCTGCCCACTCAATGGGACATACGCGGCGCCGAAAACCTCAGCCGCCACACCTCGTATCTGGTGATCAGCAATCATCAATCGTGGGTCGATATTCCCGCGCTCATGCAAGGCCTGAACCGGCGCACGCCGTTCTTCAAGTTCTTCCTCAAGAAAGAACTGATCTGGGTGCCCTTTCTGGGCCTGGCCTGGTGGGCACTCGACTACCCGTTCATGAAACGCTACTCCAAGGCATTTTTGGCCAAACACCCCGAACTCAAGGGCCAGGACCTCAAAATCACCCAAGCCGCCTGCGAGCTGTTCAAGCGCCAGCCGGTCACTGTGGTCAACTACCTGGAAGGCACGCGCTTTACCCCGGCCAAACGTGCGCAACAACAATCGCCCTACACCTACCTGCTCAAACCCAAGGCGGGTGGCGTGGCGTTTGTGCTGGCGGCGATGGGTGAACAGCTGGACGCGGTGCTCGACGTGACCGTGGTGTATCCACAGGCCAGCATTCCGGGCTTTTGGGCGTTGATCAGCGGGCAAGTGCCCAAGGTGATTGTCGATATTCAGACCCGCGAGCTGGACCCGGCGTTGTGGCAGGGCGATTACGCAAACGACCCGGTGTTTCGCGAGCAGGTCCAGAGCTGGATCAACCAGCTCTGGATCAAGAAAGACCAGCGCATCAGCACATTGCGCGCTGAGCGCGGCTAACGCTTAAATGCCCCAGAGGCTGCCCAGGGTGGTCAACAGCGGGCTGGCAACGCCCTGTTGGCCCAAGTACTGAGTAATGAGAGGGGCAAACTGCTGAACCATGCTGCTGTTCATGCCCAAGGCTTCGAACGCAGAGTCCAGTTGCGAGGCGTTGGTCACATTGCTCACCGCCACCTTGGCGTCTGAGCTGACTGGGTTGATCTGACCCACAAGGGCCTGAATCTGCGGGTTCTTGGCGCTTAATTGGCTCAGTTGAGTCAATGCACCCGCACCCGTCACCTTGTTGATACCCGGCACTTGCTGAGTCAGGGCACTGTAATCGGTAGAGGTCAGTTGGTTTTTAGCCAGGCTCAACATTGCACCCGCCCCCCCTGCGGCTTGCTCCGGCGTAACCCCCAATGCCTTGGCTTTGGTCAGCAAATCGACTGCCTGCATCGTCTTGTCAGAGCTGGCGCTGTTGCCGCCTTGTACCTGATTGAGTATTTGCGTTGCCGCGCCCAAGTCAAAACCTGCAAAAACCGGGCTCGCTGCCACGCTCATCAATGCTGCCAGTGCTACCGCATTCAACGTTTTCATCGCATCAACCTCTTAAACCAAAAAACCGCCCGCAACGGAGCAGCCAAACTGTCAATAAGACCCAACCCCTCGGCAGATGTTCCCAACAGCCTGCGGCGGATCAAACAGTGCGCCAGCTTAATGGAAAAAAGTTGATCTGCGCTGCATCCGCTTTACACACCCCCGCGTATATCAAACACAGACAGACCTGAAGGACCGTGCGCTTGACCCGCTAAAAACTAACTAGGCGGTCAGAAAAAAAGCCATGGAAATGAGTGGATTAACCTCGTCATGAATGGAAAAAACGCGGATTTTGAACTAATCTCCTTAGGCGAATGGCACTGTGCCATCCCTTTGATATATGGGAGAACGGGTATTTTAATCTCCGACGCTGAGTACCTCAAAAAGCTGTTGGCCCAGTGCTCCTTGGGTAACCGCCGAGCTTTTGAAACGTTGTATCGTAGCGTCGCTCCCCGTCTGCAAAGCGTGGCCTTGCATTGCATGGGTCGCCGGGATCTGGCCGAAGAAGTCGTACAAGAAAGTTTCGTGCGTATCTGGCACAACGCCGCGCGCTACGAGCCCCGCTTGTCCGCACCGTTGACCTGGATGATCACCATCACCCGTCATCAAGCCATCGACCAACTGCGCAAGCAGCGCGAGCTGCCGCTAAGCGATGTACAGCAAGACGCCCTGGCCGATGAGAGCCCTGGCGCTGACGAACAACTGGACACTGCCCGCCAGGCCAAAGCGCTCAACCAGTGCCTTGAGCAACTGGAGGGCCAGCAGCGCCAAACCATTACCACGGCTTATTTCCATGGCCACAGCGCCAGCGAATTGGCCGAGCAATTGGCCGCTCCGATCGGCTCGGTAAAGTCCTGGATACGCCGGGGCATGGAACGTCTGCGCAGGTGCCTTGAATCATGAATTACCAAACCCCTAGCCTGCGCCGGGCATTGGCTGGCGATTACGCCATCGGTTTAATGCCGTCTGGCGCACGCAAGCGTTTTGAACAACTGCTACTCAATGATGCGGGTTTGCGTGAGGAACTCGCCGCCTGGCAAACCACCCTCGTGCGGCTGACCGATACGCTTGGCCAAGACCCCGTTCCCGAGCATGTGTGGCGAGGCATCGTGGCGCGCATTGAGCCGCAAAAACTCCACGTGCCGGCCAAGCCGCCATTCTGGAACTGGCTGCGCGTCACAGCAGCCGCCTGCACCGTGGTGATCGCCGTAGCCGTGGGCCTGCTCACGACCCGCGACAGCATCACCTACAAAGCCACCTTGCTCAGCGGTACCGCTCAACCGACCCTGCGCATTGAAGCGCATGCCGACTACCTGAACGTGAAGCCGCTGCAACTGGCGGCCGTGGACAGTGGGCGCAGCCTGCAATTGTGGGCGATCCCGGTAGGCGGTAACCCCGTGTCGCTGGGTCTGCTGCCAGCGGCAGGCGCGGGCAAGATCGACCTGAACGCCAGCCAGCAGCAACTGCTGGCAAGCAACGTGGTGTTGGCCGTGAGCCTGGAGCCCGAAGGCGGCTCACCGACCGGACAACCGACTGGGCCGGTGTTGTATCAGGGGCCGTTGGCCGCGTTGTAATCGAAGTGCCTCGCGGTCTTTTGAAAATCAAAAGACCGCGAGGCAATCGGGCGTCGACCTCAAACACATCTCCCAGCGCTTGCAGCCACAATCTCTGTAGAAGCTGAAAAGCGCAGCGACTACAGGCGCACGTCTCTACCTATCAGATCTGCTAGCTATACAGCCCATGAGGCCGGGTGGATGCTGTGTGTTCGTCCGAACTATATTCCGGGAGTTCAGCATGAGCAAAACAGGCAAACTATTAGCCAGCACCTACCAATACGACCCCTTGGACCGCCTCGCAAGCGCCAACACCACTCAACGCTTTTACAACCAGAGCCGCATTGCCACCGAAATTGAAGGCGAGCGTAAAAGCCGGTTTTTTGAGTTCGATTCACAACCGCTGGCGGTTCAACAACACGGTACTGCACCCGGCACCACCTTATTGGCTACCGACCAGCAAACATCGGTGCTCAATGGCGTTAGCCCAGATGGCCGCCAGCAAGCACAGGCATATTCTGCGTTTGGTCATCATCCTGCTGACGATGCAATCAACGGCGCAGGCTTTAATGGCGAACGACCAGAACCCGTGACCGGGCATTATTTATTGGGCCAGGGGTATCGGGCGTTTAATCCGGTATTGATGCGCTTTAATAGTCCGGACAGTTGGAGCCCGTTTGGCGAGGGGGGGATTAATGCGTATGCGTATAGTACAAACCCAATTAATGAAACAGACCCAAGCGGCCATATCGCAATTTTTCGTAATATTTCGAAATTTCTATCACGCTTCAAAAGTTCACGTACAAAATCAGCCCCACGTCCCACTCATACAAATAACGTCATAAACAAACCAAGAAGGGCTGCGCCTGCTGTTCTCAAAAACCTTCAATCTGAAAAATTAGACCGCGAGATAAATCGCTTTAAAAATGTTAAAGATACGGGACATGACTTCGGTATCAAAAAAATAACAAAACCAGGAGATTTGGACTCGCTATCTACGGACCTTGAGTACAAATTTATTTTCGATGGCGAAAACGGACTATTTGTAGCAAAGAATAACTGGTCGAAGGGAACAGGCTACATCCCTCACTCCGTTCTCGCCAATGAAGTGGGCGCAACCCATATACTCAGTGCAGGCTCATTTTTCAGAACTGAGGATGTACAAGGTAGTTTGGGGGTGTCCTTAACTAATAGATCAGGCCACTACAAGCCTTCACACGAAAGCTTATTTTGGGCAAAAAAATACTTAAAATTCATGGGGGAAAAAGTCCATTTAGTCAGAGAATTTTAAAAAAATTCGCAAAAAGACAGCCATCGAAAACCAAACAGCTAATCACGTCCAGCGAATATTCCGTTAACTTATATCAAGCGCTCCTTGTACAAGGAGCGCTTAGCTTCAATAAAACTCAGGCGCCACTAAACAATTTATGCGGATCAATCACAAACTTCTTCGGCACACCCGCATCAAACTCGCCATACCCGCGTGGTGCGTCATCCAGGCTAATCACCTCAACGCCCACAATGTCGGCAATTTTGATGCGGTCCCACATGATCGCTTGCATCAATTGGCGGTTGTATTTCATGACGGGGGTTTGCCCGGTGTGGAAGGAATGGGATTTCGCCCAGCCCAAGCCAAAGCGAATGCTCAGGCTGCCCATTTTTGCCGCAGCATCCACAGCGCCCGGGTCTTCGGTGACGTACAAACCCGGAATACCGATTTTGCCCGCGACCCGCACCACGCCCATCAGTGAATTGAGCACCGTGGCCGGCGCTTCGTGTTTGACGCCGTCATGCCCGTGACCACGCGCTTCAAAGCCCACCGCATCGACCGCGCAGTCGACTTCAGGCTCGCCCAGCAAGTCAGCAATTTGTTCGTGCAGCGGGGTGTCTTTGGACAGGTCGGCAATTTCAAAGCCCTGCGCCTTGGCGTGGGCCAAACGAATCGGATTCACGTCCCCCACAATCACCACTGCTGCGCCCAGTAAACGCGCCGAAGCGGCCGCGGCCAAGCCCACCGGGCCAGCGCCTGCGATGTACACCGTGCTGCCCGGCCCCACGCCTGCGGTCACGGCGCCATGGTAGCCAGTGGGCAGAATGTCGGAGAGGCAGGTCAGGTCGCGAATTTTCTCCATCGCCGCGTCGCGGTTTGGCAGTTTGAGCAGGTTGAAATCGGCATACGGCACCAATACATATTCAGCCTGACCGCCGACCCAATCGCCCATGTCCACATAGCCATACGCACCGCCGGGACGGGCCGGGTTGACGGTCAGACACACGCCGGTATTTTGCTCTTTGCAACTGCGGCAACGCCCGCACGCCACGTTAAACGGCACCGACACCAGGTCGCCGACTTTCAAATGTTCAACGTCACGCCCGGCTTCGATCACCTCGCCGGTGATCTCATGGCCCAGCACCAACCCGGTTTGCGCCGTGGTGCGACCGCGCACCATATGCTGGTCAGAGCCACAAATATTGGTCGACACCACCCGCAGGATCACTCCGTGATGAATCGGCTTGCCTTGAGGGTTTTGCATCTTGGGAAAAGGAATGCTCTGCACTTCAACCTGGCCATTGCCCAGGTACACCACACCGCGATTGTCAGCCATCGTATTCACCCTTGTTGTTTTTGGAGGTGAAGCAGTTTTAACGTGTCGCTTGCAGCTTAGAACGTGTCACTGCCGTCATAGCACCACCGTACGACCTCCATTTAGGAAAACGCGCCGTTCAATGTGATACCCCACACCCCGCGCCAGGGTCTGGGCTTCGATGTCGCGGCCTTTGGCGATCAAGTCTTCGGGGTAGTGGCTGTGGTCCACCACCTCCACGCCCTGAGCGATGATCGGGCCTTCGTCCAGGTCGTTGTTGATGTAGTGCGCAGTGGCGCCCACCAGTTTCACGCCTTTCTCATACGCCTGGTGATACGGCTTGGCGCCCTTGAAGCCGGGCAGCAACGAGTGGTGAATATTGATGGCCTTGCCGTCGAGTTTGCGGCACAGCTCGGGCGACAGCACTTGCATGTAGCGGGCAAGGATCACCAGCTCGGCGCCGGTGTCTTCGATCACTTGCCACACACGGGCTTCTTGCGCAGGTTTGTTGGTCGGGTCGAGGGCGAAGTGGTGATACGGGATGCCATGCCATTGCGCCAGCGGCTCAAGGTCGGGGTGGTTGGACACTACCGCCACCACATCCATCGACAGTTGGCCGATGCGCTGGCGATACAGCAGGTCGTTGAGGCAATGATCAGCCTTGGACACCATGATCAGCACTTTGGGCCGGTAGTGCGGCGGGGTCAGTTCGAAGGCCATGCCGAATGCCTGGCCGCGTTCGGCCAGGCCTGCGCGAAAGACATTCTCGTCAAAACCCTCGGGCTGACGGAATTCGACGCGAATAAAAAACCGTCCCGAACGCTGATCATCAAAGGAATGGTGCTCGGTGACGTAGCAACGGTGTTCAAACAGGTAACGGGTCACAGCGTCGACCGTGCCCAGCAGGCTGGGGCAGTCGGCCGTGAGGATCCAGGTGTCAGGGGCGCGGCTCATGATGAAGTTCCTTGTTATAGACCCCTCTGTAGGAGCGAGCTTGCTCGCGAGCTTTTAAAAGATCGCGAGCAAGCTCGCTCCTACACAGGATTGGCGTTATGCCTCGACATTCAGCCCATATTCCGCCGCCGCATCTTGCAGCCACAGCCACCAGTAATCCGAGAAACTGCGGCGGATCAACAGCTCCCAGGTGTCTTCAGCCGTGTGCCGGATCACCAGTTGCGACTTGGCAAACACCGTACCGATCGCCTTGCCCACCGGGAAGTTGTCGGGGTGCACGTCGTAGCTGGTGGACTTCATTAACACGTTGCGCACGTTCGGCCCGCTCAACTCCAGCAGTTGTTGCCCGCCACTGACGTTGACCACCGAAATGTGCAGCCCTGCTAACGCGGCGCGCAGGGCTTGTTCCACCGCGTATTCCTGGCCGCCAGGGACGATCAGCAGCCATTCATCCGGGCCCATCCATTGCAGCGAGCTGTCGCCCTTGGCCACCAGGCTCAAGGCCACCGGCAGCTCCAGGCCCAGTGCCTTGTGCACGCCTTCGGCAAAGGCCGGGTCTTTGGCGTCACCGCGCAGGGTCAGGTGGCCCAGCAGTTTTTTCTCGCGCACGGTGACGCCGGGGTTTTTACGGCCCTTGCCGATCAACTTGGCCAGGTGGGCGTGATGCAGCGATGACTCGGCTTTAGCGCCCGAGTCCGGGCGTTGTTGGTATACGTTTGCGGTCGTCATGAGATCACCCACTCAAATATTCTGCCGGTCGCCTTTCGGGTCGAAAAACACCGAAGACACAATTTCAGCCTCGATCACGCTGCCATCCGCCTGGGGTGAGAACACCCGTTCGCCAATGCGCTTCAAGCCACCTTTGACCACGCCCATGGCAAACGAATACCCCAGCGAGTTGTGCGCATAGCTGGAGGTCACATGGCCAACCATGGTCATCGGGATGGTCTGCTTAGGGTTGAACACCAGTTGCGCCCCTTCCGGCAGCCACTTGTTCGGATCAACCGGCTTGAGGCCCACCAGTTGTTTACGCTGATCACGCACACAGTCTTCGCGGTTCATGCCGCGCCAGCCGATCCACGAGAACGGTTTGGTGCGACCCACGCACCAGCCCATGTTGAGGTCGTCCGGGGTCATGGAGCCGTCGGTGTCTTGGCCGACGATGATGAAACCCTTCTCGGCCCGCAGCACGTGCATGGTCTCGGTGCCGTACGGGGTCAAGTTGTACGATTTACCCGCCTCGGCGATTTTTTCCAGCACGCCCATCGCGTAGTCAGCCTGAATGTTGACCTCGTACGACAGCTCGCCGGTAAACGAGATACGGAACACCCGCGCCGGTACACCAGCGACCAGGCCTTCTTTCCAGGTCATGAACGGGAACGCTTCGCGGTCCAGATCAATGTCGGTCACTTCGCTCAGCAGCTTGCGGCTGTTGGGCCCACTCAAGGTCAGCGTTGCGTAGTGGTCGGTGACCGAGGTGAAGTACACCTTCAGGTCAGGCCATTCGGTCTGTTGATAGATTTCCAGCCACTGCAACACGCGCGCGGCGCCGCCGGTGGTGGTGGTCATGACGAAATGGTTGTCGGCCAAACAGGCGGTTACACCATCGTCGAAGACCATGCCGTCTTCTTTGCACATCAGCCCGTAACGCGCCTTGCCCACATCCAGCTTGGTCCAGGCGTTGGTGTAGATGCGGTTCAAAAACTCACGCGCATCCGGGCCTTGAATGTCGATCTTGCCCAGGGTGGAGGCGTCCAGGATGCCGACGCTTTCACGCACCGCCAGGCATTCGCGCTTGACCGCTGCGTGCAGGTCTTCGCCATTACGCGGGAAGTACCACGGGCGTTTCCATTGGCCGACGTCTTCAAACTCGGCGCCTTGCTTGACGTGCCAGGCTTGCAGCGCGGTGTAACGCACCGGCTCGAAAATGTGCCCGCAATGGCGACCCGCTATCGCGCCAAAAGTCACCGGCGTGTAGTTGGGGCGGAACATGGTGGTGCCCATCTGCGGGATGGTCACGTTCAGCGAGCGGGCGGCAATCGCCAGCCCGTTGACGTTGCCCAGCTTGCCCTGGTCGGTGCCAAAACCCAGCGCGGTGTAGCGTTTTACGTGTTCGACCGACTCAAAACCTTCGCGGGTGGCCAGTTCAATAGCTGCTGCCGTGACGTCGTTTTGCAGGTCGACAAATTGTTTCGGCGCCCGCGCCGTGCCCTTTTCATGGGGTACATGGAACAACGCCACGGTGGCTTCCTGACGTTGATTCAAGGCTTTTGGCAGCACGCCTTCGACCGCCTTAAACCCGGCCTCGCTGGCCGCGCGCACGCCGCCTTCAAAGCCATCGGCCAAGCTGTCGCCCAAGCCGTATACGCCGTTGATGCCGCCGACGCACACGCGTTTTTGCGGCGCTTCGCCGGGCACAAAACCCAAAATATCTTCGCGCCAGGTCGGCTTGCCGCCCAAGTGCGAAGCCAAGTGCACCACCGGGCTGTAGCCGCCCGAGGTGGCCACCAGATCACATTCCAGCCATTCGCCAGGGCTGGTGACGCTGTGGGTTTTAAGGTCGATTGCCGCCACACGGGCGCCCGTCACGCGCTTGGTGCCACGGGCTTCAATCACTGCGCTGCCGGTCAGAATCCGAATGCCTTTGGCCCGTGCTTCTTCTACCAGTGCGCCACGCGGGTTGCTGCGTGCATCTGCCACGGCGACCACATTCTGGCCTGCATCCAACCAGTCCAGCGCCACGCGATACGCGTGATCGTTGTTGGTGCTCAGCAACAGTTTTTTACCCGGCGCCACACCGTAGCGGCGCACGTAAGTCGACACCGCACCCGCCAGCATGTTGCCCGGCACGTCGTTGTTGCCATACACCAGTGGCCGCTCGCAGGCGCCGGTGGCCAGCACCACACGCTTGGCACGAACCCGGTGCAGGCGTTGACGTACCTGACCAATCGGTGCGCGGTCACCCAGGTGGTCGGTGAGGCGCTCATGAATGGTCAGAAAATTGTGGTCGTGATAGCCGTTGACGGTCGCCCGTGGCAGCAACAGCACATCGGGCAAGCCTTTGAGCTCGGCGATGGCTTTGGCCACCCATTCCATGGCGGGCTTGCCGTCCAGGCTTTCGCGGCTGTCGAGCAGGCTGCCGCCAAATTCTTCCTGTTCATCGGCCACGATCACCCGGGCACCGCTGCGTGCGGCGGCCAGTGCCGCAGCCAGACCGGCCGGGCCTGCGCCGACGATCAGCACGTCGCAGTGATGGTTCATGTTGTCGTAGGTGTCGGGGTCGTTCTGGGTCGGCGAACGGCCCAAGCCTGCGGCTTTGCGGATGTACTTCTCGTAGGTCATCCAGAACGACTTCGGGTACATAAAGGTTTTGTAGTAAAAACCCGGCGGCATCAGCTTGCCGCCGACTTTGCCCAAAATGCCCATCATGTCGGTGTTTACGTTGGGCCAGCCGTTGGTGCTGGTGGCGACCAACCCTTGATACAGCGCCTGTTGCGTGGCGCGCACGTTAGGAATTTGTGTGGCTTCGGTGGCGCCGATTTGCAGCACTGCGTTCGGCTCTTCAGCGCCCGCGGCATAAATGCCCCGAGGCCGGGAATATTTAAAACTGCGACCGATAATGTCGACGCCGTTGGCCAGCAACGCAGCGGCCAGGCTGTCGCCTTCGTAGCCTTTGTACTGTTGGCCGTTGAAGGTAAAGGTCAGCACTTTATTGCGATCAACGCGGCCGCCGTTAGGCAAGCGATGGGTCTGGCTCATACCTTTTCTCCCTGCTCACGGGTAGCGGTTGGCGCGACGGGCGCAGCCTGTTCGGTGAACTGCGGCTTAGTGCCGATCAGGTAGGTTTCAAGAATCTCGTACGTCACGGTGTTGCGCGTGGCGTTGAAGAACTGGCGGCAACCGGCCACGTGGTTCCACAGTTCGTGGTGCAAGCCGCGTGGGTTGTCGCGAAAGAACATGTAATCGCCCCACTCCTTGTCGGTGCAGGCGTTCGGGTCGAGCGGGCGCGGAATGTGCGCCTGACCGCTGGCGTGAAACTCTTCTTCGGAGCGCAACTCGCCGCAATGAGGACAGAAGATATGCAACATGGGTATTTCCTCTGTTAGTGGGCGACAGCCGCAGCGCCATGTTCGTCAATAAGGGCGCCGTTATGGAAACGGTCGATAGAAAACGGTGCCGCCAGCGGGTGCATTTCGCCTTTGGCCAAACTGGCGGCGAACACGTTGCCCGAGCCCGGCGTGGCTTTAAAACCGCCAGTGCCCCAGCCGCAGTTGAAGAACAGATTCGGCACCGGGGTTTTGGAGATGATCGGGCAGGCGTCAGGCGTGGTGTCGACGATGCCGCCCCATTGACGGTTCATGCGCACGCGGGACAACACCGGAAACATTTCCATAATCGCTTGAATGGTGTGCTCGATCACCGGGTACGAGCCGCGCTGACCATAGCCGACCCAGCCGTCGATACCGGCACCGATCACCAGGTCGCCCTTGTCGGACTGGCTGATGTAACCGTGTACGGCGTTGGACATGATCACGCTGTCGATAATCGGCTTGATCGGCTCCGACACCAACGCTTGCAGCGGGTGCGATTCGATCGGCAGACGGAACCCGGCCTGGCGCGCCATGTGCCCGGAGTTACCGGCCGTGACCACGCCGACGCGCTTGGCGCCGATAAAACCTTTGCTGGTTTCAACGCCGATGCACACGCCGTTTTCCTTGCGGAACCCCAGCACTTCGGTCTGCTGAATCAAGTCCACACCCAGCGCGTCTGCCGCACGGGCAAAGCCCCAGGCCACGGCGTCATGACGGGCCACGCCGCCGCGCCGTTGCACGGTGGCGCCGATGATCGGGTAGCGGGTATTTTTTGAGCAGTCGAGATACGGAATTTCGTCCGCCACTTGTTTGCCGTTGAGCAACTCGCCATCCACGCCATTGAGGCGGTTGGCGCTAACCCGGCGTTCCGAGTCACGCATGTCTTGCAGGGTGTGGCACAAGTTGTACACACCGCGCTGCGAGAACATCACGTTGTAGTTCAGGTCTTGAGACAACCCTTCCCACAGTTTCATGGCGTGTTCGTACAAGTGCGCCGACTCGTCCCACAAATAGTTGGAACGCACGATAGTAGTGTTGCGCGCCGTGTTGCCGCCGCCCAGCCAGCCTTTTTCGACCACGGCCACATTGGTGATGCCGTGTTCCTTGGCCAGGTAATAAGCAGTGGCCAGCCCGTGCCCGCCGCCGCCAACGATGACCACGTCATAGACCTTTTTCGGGGTCGGCGTGCGCCACATTTTCTGCCAGTTTTCATGGTGGCTGAGGGAGTGTTTGAAGAGGCCGAAGCCTGAGTACCGTTGCATAGGAATTACTCCAAAACCGCGCTCAGCGATAAACCGGGAAGTCTTTGCACAGCGACGTCACCTGACGGGCCACATCGGCCTCAATGTCAGGGTCACCGAGGTGATCGAGAATGTCGCAGATCCAGCCCGCCAATTCCGTGCACTGCGCCACTTTAAAACCGCGGGTGGTCACTGCCGGAGTGCCGATGCGCAGGCCCGAGGTCACGAAAGGCGATTGCGGGTCGTTCGGCACGGCGTTTTTGTTGACGGTGATGTGCGCACGGCCCAAGGCCGCATCGGCGTCTTTGCCGGTCAAGCCCTGACGAATCAGGCTGACCAAAAACAGGTGATTGTCGGTGCCGCCCGAGACCACGTCGTAGCCGCGCTTGATAAACACCTCGGCCATGGCCTGAGCGTTGTCGATCACCTGTTGTTGATACGCTTTGAAGCCCGGCTCCAGCGCTTCTTTAAAGCACACAGCCTTGGCGGCGATCACGTGCATCAACGGCCCGCCCTGACCGCCGGGGAACACGGCGGAGTTGAATTTCTTCTCCAGCGCTTCGTTGCTCTTGGCCAGGATCAGCCCACCACGCGGCCCACGCAGGGTTTTGTGGGTGGTGGTGGTCACCACGTCAGCGTACGGCAGCGGGTTGGGGTACAAGCCCGCCGCAACCAACCCGGCCACGTGGGCCATGTCGACAAACAGGTACGCGCCGACTTTGTCAGCGATCTGACGAAAGCGTGGGAAATCCAGGGTTTTTGAGTAAGCCGAGAACCCGGCGATGATCATTTTCGGCTGATGCTCAACCGCCAAACGTTCCACTTCGTCGTAGTCGATCAGCCCGGTGGCGGTGTCGATGCCGTACTGCACCGCGTTGTACAACTTGCCCGAAAAGCTGACGCTGGCGCCGTGGGTCAAATGCCCGCCGTGCGCCAGGCTCATGCCCAACACCGTGTCGCCAGCATTGAGCAGCGCCAGGTACACCGCCGCGTTGGCCTGGCTGCCCGAGTGCGGCTGCACGTTGGCGTAATCGGCGCCGAACAGTTGCTTGGCGCGCTCGATGGCCAGTTGCTCGACTTTATCCACGTGCTCGCAGCCGCCGTAATAACGCTTGCCAGGGTAGCCTTCAGCGTACTTGTTGGTCAGGCCGCTGCCCTGGGCTTCCATCACACGCTGGCTGGTGTAGTTTTCGGAAGCGATCAGCTCAATGTGATCTTCCTGACGCTGATCTTCGGCGTTGATCGCCGCCAACAAGGCATCGTCGTAACCCTGAATCTGATCCTGTTTGCTGAACATTGCGTACTCCCAGCGCCAGCGCGCCATTCGTCTCGGTGAGGCTTGTGCCCTTTGAGCCAGATGGTAGAGCTGGTGCAGGCCGATCAAATGCCTGCGCACGCCACGCAATGGTGCGTTTACGACATGGCGCAAAAGCAAATCTCTGTCGCCGTTGCGATGAGCAGCGCAGCGGCCCCGGTTTTAAAGGCGAAGCCCCTTCAATCCTTATCGCAGCCTGCGGCAGTGGCTACAGGGATAGATGTCGCTTAGGGGCAATTGCCGCGTAGGCAATTTCTGTCTCTAAGCCGGTGCCTGTGCACCTGCCGCATTCTTGGATAAAGTGCACCACACCCTTCGACCACGGAACCGGGAAATGACTGATAAGAGCCAACAATTCGCCAGCGACAACTACTCCGGTATCTGCCCCGAAGTCTGGTCTGCCATGGAAAAAGCCAACCACGGCCACCAACGCTCCTACGGCGATGACGAATGGACCCTGCGCGCCGCCAACGACTTTCGCAAACTGTTCGAAACCGACTGCGAAGTGTTCTTCGCCTTCAACGGCACGGCCGCCAACTCGCTGGCCCTGTCGTCGCTGTGCCAAAGCTTCCACAGCGTGATCTGCTCAGAAACCGCCCACGTCGAAACCGACGAATGCGGCGCCCCGGAGTTCTTCTCCAACGGCTCCAAGCTGCTGCTGGCACGCACCGAAAACGGCAAGATCACCCCTGAGTCGATCCGCGAGATCGCCACCAAGCGCAAAGACATCCACTACCCAAAACCCCGCGTGGTCACCATCACCCAGGCCACCGAAGTAGGCAGCGTGTACCGCCCTGAAGAAATCCGTGCCATCAGCGCCACCTGCAAAGAGCTGGGCTTGCTGCTGCACATGGACGGCGCCCGCTTCTCCAACGCCTGTGCATTTCTTGAGTGCTCGCCTGCCGAACTGAGCTGGAAAGCCGGGGTGGATGTGCTGTGCTTTGGCGGGACTAAAAACGGCATGGCGGTGGGCGAAGCAATTTTGTTCTTCAACCACGATTTGGCGGTGGACTTTGACTATCGCTGCAAACAGGCGGGGCAACTGGCGTCGAAAATGCGCTTCTTGTCAGCGCCGTGGGTGGGCCTGCTCGAAAACGACGCGTGGCTCAAACACTCGCGCCACGCCAACCATTGCGCACAGTTGCTGAGCCAACTGGTGAGTGACATTCCAGGCGTTGAACTGATGTTTCCGGTCGAGGCCAACGGTGTGTTTCTGCAATTGTCGGAACCGGCAGTGGCTGCATTGACCGCCAAGGGCTGGCGTTTCTACACCTTTATCGGCAAAGGCGGCGCACGTTTCATGTGCTCATGGGACACCGAAGAAGCGCGGGTGCGGGAATTGGCGGCGGATATTCGGGAAGTGATGGCGGGCTGAACACCTGTAGTCGCTGCCGCAGGCTGCGAAGGGTTGCATCGCAACCCGTTTTTTGAAGGCCCTGCGGTCCTTCTCGCAGCCTTCGGCAGCGACTACAGGATTTTGTGATTGTTCAGACTTGCCCGAGGGTTCGCTCAATCACATCGACCGTGGCGCTGACTTGCTCTTGATAACGGTCGAGTTCCTGTTTGTGGCTCAGTTGCAATTCAATCTGCTGCGAGCACAGATTCAACGCGGCCAACACCAGCAATTTGTCCCCGATCAAGCTCGGGTACTTTCTTTTCGTTTCGGCCAGGGCAGCTTTCAACATGACCGTGGCGGCCAGCAGAGTTTGTCTCTCCCCTTCCGGCGCTTTGATCGTGTAGTCGTTACCCAGGATCGAGACGACGCTTACACCGTCTCTGTCCACGCTCATGCGTTGACAGGGCTCACGCTCGCGCGCTCAACCAGGGCTTGAATGCGCGCAGCCGTATCGCCTTGCTTCTCTTCAGCTTCCATCAGAGACAATTGCAGGGTTTCGTTTTCTTCTTTGGCCTGGACCAGTTCAGTGTTGAGCTGAGTGTTGGCGTCCAGCAGTTCTTGCTTTTGCTGAACCAGGTCGCTGACCAGTTGTTCCAGTTTGCTAAGGGATGACTCAATCATGGTGGTGTTCTCAAGCAGTTTCAGAGGGCGCGTACGATAAAGAAAAGTCGGCCGCTAAGCTAGCGGCGACCGGCCTTTAAGAGCCCTAAAGACTGCGGTTTGCAACCTTTGTTCCCGAGACGCCCGAATACACTGTAGGAGCGAGCTTGCCTCGCGAGCTTTTTAAGGATCAAAAGATCGCGAGACAAGCTCGCTCCTACAGTCCCTTTCAGAATTCGATTCGTACATCCCCTTTCGGCACGCTGCAGCACGACAAAATGTAGCCTTCTGCCACGTCTTCGTCGGTGATGCCGCCGTTGTGCTCCATCTCGACCTCGCCGCCCAATTTGAGCACCTTACAGGTGCCGCAAATGCCCATGCCGCACGCTTTGGGAATCAACAGCCCCAGCTTGGCTGCTGCCGCGTGCACGGTTTCGGCCGGGCCCACGCGGATGCTTTTGCCAGAAGCGGTGAATTCGACCTGGTTCAAGTCCGCCACGTCCAGCTCCGGCGCCTCGGCGGCTTGCTCGGCTTGCTCAACCGCGTCGGCCCGCGCTTCGGGCGGCGTCGCGCCGAACGACTCTTCGTGGTAACGGCTCATGTCAAAACCGTTGCTTTCCAACAAACGCTTCACGGCATTCATGTACGGCGTCGGCCCGCAGCAAAATACCTCGCGCTCCATAAAGTCGGGCGCCATCAGGTCGAGCATTTTGTGGTTCAAGTAGCCGCGATAACCCGCCCACGGCTCGCCCAGTCCATGCTTCTCGCAGATCAGGTGCAGGCTGAAGTTGTCGATGCGCGAAGCCATGTGTTCCAGCTCGCGGTGATAAATGATGTCTTTGGGTGAGCGAGCGCTGTGGATAAACACCATGTCGACGTTGGCGTTGGTGTCGTAAAACCAGCGCGCCATCGACATCACCGGGGTAATGCCTACGCCGCCGCTGAGGTACAGCACTTTGGGGCTCGGCGCGTCGATGGCATTAAACAGCCCGACCGGCCCGTGCACAGCCAGCTCCTGGCCTTCTTGCAGGTTGTCGTGCAGCCAGTTGGACACCCGCCCGCCCGGCACGCGCTTGATGGTCACCGAAAAGCTGTACGGCACCGACGGTGAACTGGAGATGGTGTACGAGCGCATCACCGGGTCGCCGTCGATTTCCAGCTCCAGGGTCACGAACTGGCCCGGCTTGAAAAAGAACAAAATCGGCTGGTCAGCCATAAAGCAGAAGGTGCGCACATCCCAGGTTTCCTGAATCACTTTGACGCAACGCACGATGTGTCGACCATTGGCCCAGGTCTGGGTAGTAACCGGATTCAGAAAGCTGTTGGACATACGCTTCTCCACGGCCGACAGCCGGCCTCTTGATGGCGATTCTGCGCATGCCCAAAGGCGGCCATTTATCTATTCACGACATTCACATACTTATCGCGACCAGCCCCTGATAACAGGGGCTCGCGCGTCGGGAACAGATTGGGCCATGTCGCCCGCAGATATGGCATGTCGGCGCTTCGAACGCACACTCAGCGCCACACATAACGTTTATTGCTATGCCTTGCGTCGAACCCTGATCAGCTACTTTTAGGCCACATCGAATGGCCATGAGGACTACAACGATGGACGTCACCGCAACCTTGAGCCTGGGCGATCCACTGGAACCCGCACGCAAGGCCACCGCCGAGATGCTGCAAAACCGCGAGCGCACGTTTTCGCTGCCGCAGCCGTTTTATAACGACGAACGCCTGTTCGACATCGACATGCAGGAGATTTTTCAGAAGGAGTGGCTGATTGCGGGCATGACCTGCGAGATCCCGGCCAAGGGCAACTTCCTGACCCTGCAAGTGGGCAAAAACCCGATCATCGTGATTCGCGGCGCCGAGGGTCAGGTGCATGCGTTTCATAACGTGTGCCGCCATCGCGGCTCACGGCTGTGCACCAGCGACAAGGGCAAAGTCGCCAAGCTGGTGTGCCACTACCACCAGTGGACCTACGAGCTGGACGGGCGTCTGCTGTTTGCCGGCACCGAAATGGGCGCCGACTTCGACATGAAGCAATACGGCCTGAAGCCGGTGAACGTGAAAACCGCTGGCGGCTACATCTTTATCAGCCTGGCTGAAAACCCACCGGCGATTGACGAGTTTCTGGCCACGCTCAACCACTACATGGAACCCTACGACATGGAAAACACCAAGGTGGCGATTCAAACCACCCTGGTCGAAAAAGCCAACTGGAAGCTGGTGCTCGAAAACAACCGCGAGTGCTACCACTGCAACGCGTCGCACCCTGAGCTGTTGAAAACCCTGCTGGAGTGGGACGACGTCACCGACCCGCGCGCCGACCAAGCATTCAAGGACCACGTGGCCGCCTCGGCAGCGGCCTGGGACGCAGAAAAAATCCCGTACGCCCACGCCAGTTTTGGCCTGCGTAACCGCATCGTGCGCATGCCGCTGCTCAAGGGCACCGTGTCCATGACGCTGGACGGCAAACAAGGCTGTGCAAAACTCATGGGCCGGATCAAAAACCCGGACCTGGGCTCGATGCGCATCCTGCACTTGCCGCACTCGTGGAACCACTGCATGGGCGACCACATCATCGTGTTCACGGTGTGGCCGGTCGGCCCGCAAGAAACCATCGTGACCACCAAATGGCTGGTGCACAAAGACGCGGTAGAAGGCGTGGACTACGACGTAGAGCGCATGCGCAAAGTCTGGGACGCGACCAACGACCAGGACCGTCGCCTGGCCGAAGAAAACCAGCGCGGCATCAACTCCGTGGCTTACCAGCCGGGCCCGTACTCCCAGACCTATGAGTTTGGCGTGGTCAACTTTGTGGACTGGTACAGCGAGCGCCTGCTCAACAACCTGGGCGCGGCGCCAGCGTCGTACCTCAAAGGCATCGTCGCCCAGTAATCAAAAAACTGTAGGAGCGAGCTTGCCTCGCGATCTTTTGAACGTTTAAAAGATCGCGAGACAAGCTCGCTCCTACAGGTTCAGGTTGTTTTTTGATCAACTGTGTAAAACCCACGCAATCAAAGGCGCGCAGCCCTTCACCAACATCTTATCCACAGGCACACCCACAGCAATTGTGGGGAAGTGGGTAAGTTATCCCGAAAAGCTCAATTGGCTGTTTTTTGTACAATTCATTGAAAGCCACGGTTTACATGGCCTGTAGACAACCGTGAACACGTTATCCACATAACCGCCAACAGAGATTGTGCGCAACTTATGCACCGCCCTCCCCGACTGTGGAAAACCCTGTAAAGCCGCCATTCTTCAAGGGTTTAAGCAGTAAGCGGTGGATAACAACGGCATTTGGGTGTTTTTTGATCAGAAGCCTGTAAGCCTTGATTTGTATAGCGCTTAGCCGACAGCAAACAACTTATCCACATAAGCGCTAACAGACTTTGTGGGCAACTCAGCGCACCACGCCTTCTTCGATTAATAACTTCAAAATCGCCTGCGCGCCCTCTTCGGCGCTCACGCCTTTGAGCACTTGGCCCGAGCCACCGGCCGCCTTGGCGGTGGCTGCTTTCATACGGTCTGCGCCACTTTTGGCTTTGATCACTTTTAAGCGCTTGGGGCGCGGCTTCGCAGCCTGGAAAGCGCCCTGTGTGGATAAGTCATCCATCACCACCTCAACGGCTTCGACACCGATCAGCCCGCGTGTAGCAGGGCCGTAGGCATTTTGACGTGCCTTGGGGGCGGCGTTATCCACAGTCGCCAGAAAGGGCAGGCGCACTTTAAGGCGCCGACGCTGACCACGGGGCAGCGCTTGCAGCACCAGCGCCACGCCGTTGTGGATAGATTCGATCTGCGCCACGCCCGCGAGCAGCGGCCAGCCCAGTTGCTCAGCCAGCAGGTACGGCAGCATGCCCGAGCCTTCGCCGGTTTCGGCCTGGCTGCCCGTGAGCACCAGCTGTACGCCAGATTCGCGTAAATAGTCGCGCAGTATCGGCACTGCATCGCTGCCCTCCGGCTGCTCCAGCACATGCAGTTCGTCCAGGCCCATGCCCAGATAAGCGCGCAGAGCCGGTTCGTGCGGGTTGCCCGCGTGCAACACATGCAGGTTATCCCCAGCCAGTTGCAGGCCCAGCTCGACAGCACGGGCGTCGTGTTCCGCACGGCGGGCGCGGCCCGAGGCCGGGTGAGCGCCGATTGAAACCAGTGCAACGGTAGCGATGGTCATACCTAACTCTCCAAACCAGTGCAAAACCCGTAGGAGCGAGCTTGCCTCGCGATCTTTTAAAAGATCAAACGATCGCGAGGCAAGCTCGCTCCTACAGAGGGTCAGGCGGCGTCTTGTTTCGCGCCATGCCGCCAGTTATCAACAGCCTCTATCAGTGCTTGCAGCACCGCTGTGCCATCGCCGATCACCGACAAATCCGCACGCTTGATCATGTCGCAGGCCGGGTCCAGGTTGATCGCCACCACTTTGTCGCAGGCGCCAATGCCTTGCAGGTGCTGGATCGCGCCGCTGATACCGACCGCCACATACACCCGCGCCGTCACCCACGTGCCACTCGCGCCCACTTGGCGTTCGCGGCCCATAAAGCCATCGTCCACCGCCACCCGTGACGCACCTTCTGTGGCCCCCAGCGCGGCGGCCGTCTTGTGGAAAAGTCCCCAGTCCTTAACGCCATTGCCACCACTAAGGATGAATTCCGCCTCCGCCATGGGAATCGCTGCCGGGTCCACGTCCACTGCGCCCAGGTCTTCTATACGCGGCAAGCAACGCGGCGCCTCTGTGGATAACTCCACTTCGAGCGCTTCATGCCGGGTTTCGCTCACCGGCTCCGCGCATTCCGCCGCAGCCAAAATCAAGCGCGGCACAGGTTGCGCCACGTCTTGCAGCCCGGCCCCGGCACGGCCGACGCACTGGCCGTCCTTGACTTGCCACACCCGTGTGGCTGGGCGCTCGCCCAGGCTGGCCGCCAAGCGTCGACCCAATTCACCGCCGCCGCTACGGCTGTCCGGCAGCAACCAATGTTTGGGCGCGAACTGGTTATCCACAGCCCGCAACCCCACGACCTGTTGCTCCGGTGCATAACCTTGGCTGTCGAGCCGCAACAAGCGGTCAACACCCGCTGTGGCAAAGGCGGTTTCTTTGGATTCGCCAAACACCACCGCCAGCACCGCGCCGTCTGTGCCAGCCAATTGATGGGCCAGCCCCAGCAGGTCGCGGTCGTGGCTGCTCAAGCGGCCACCGACCATGTCCGGCACCACGGCGATATAAAACGCAGGGGCCGCCACCTGATGCAGCGGCAATTGCACCTCAACACTGGCCGTACGTTTGCTCGCCCCGGCTTGCTGTTCGCCGCTGCGGTCTATGCGCTTGATGCCGTTAGGGCCGATAAACCCCACGCCGTGCACATTTTTACGCAGCACGCCGTTGGGCCCCATCCAGCTCAGTTGTGCCGGTTGCATGGCCGCGTGCAGCGGGTGCAGGCGATTGCGGGCGATCCACTCGGCACGCGGGTCGCGACGAATAATGTCACTCATGCGATCACCTCTTCGGTTGCGCGCTTGACCGTTTTGGCCGGTGCCGGAGCTTCAACCAGCGCATCAGCCACCAATTCAGCGATGTCTTTGATCAGCGGCCGGGGCTCGACCACGCCTTCGAGCATGGCGGTGCATTGCGGACAGCCCACGGCCACGCGCTCGGCGCCGGTCTCGCGAATGTCGTCCATGCGCATGTCGGGAATACGCTGCTTGCCGGGAATGTCGGTAATCGGCGCGCCGCCGCCCCCTCCGCAGCACCGCGAACGAAAGCCAGAACGCGCCATCTCTTTGACTTCAATGCCCAGCGCACGCAACACCGCACGCGGCGCCTCGTATTCACCGTTGTAGCGGCCCAGGTAGCACGGGTCGTGATAAGTCACGCTGCCACCCGTGTCGGCACTCACGTTCAGTTCCCCGGCCGCCAGCAACTCGGCCATGTAGGTGCTGTGATGTTGCACTAGGTAGTCGCCGCCAAAGGCGCCGTATTCGTTTTTCAGCACATGGAAACTGTGCGGATCGCAGGTCACGATGCGTTGGAACCGGTACTGCGCCAACGTCTGAATGTTGCGCTTGGCCAGCGCCTGAAACGTGGCTTCATCGCCCAAACGCCGGGCCACGTCGCCGCTGTCGCGTTCTTCAAGACCGAGTACGGCGAAATTGACCTTGGCCGCTTTCAGCACTTTGACGAACGCACGCAAGGTGCGCTGGTTACGCATGTCGAAAGCGCCATCACCGACCCAAAACAGCACGTCCACCGAGGGTTTGTCGCGCATCACGTCGAGGTTTAAATCGGCCGCCCAGTTCATCCGTCCGCCGGGAGCAAAGCCGCCGGGGTTATCGGTGGCAATCAGGTTGTCCAGCACCTGCGCGCCATTGTTCGGGGTCGCGCCTTTTTCCAGGGTAAGGAAGCGGCGCATGTCGACGATGGCGTCCACGTGCTCGATCATCATCGGGCACTCTTCGACACAGGCGCGGCAGGTGGTGCACGACCACAAGGTGTCGGCGTCGACCAGGCCATTGACGATGGGTTGATGCGGGTTGCCGCCATGCTCGCCAATCGGTTTGCCGGGGTACGGGCTGCCGGCAAACTGCGCGTCAGTGCCGCCCGCCAACCCGACGACCATGTCTTGAATCAGCTTTTTCGGGTTCAGCGGCTGGCCAGCAGCAAAGGCCGGGCACGCGGCTTCGCACTTGCCGCACTGCACGCAGGCGTCGAAGCCGAGCAGCTGGTTCCAGGTGAAGTCCTTGGGTTTCTCGACACCCAATGGCGCGCTGCGGTCGGTCAGGTCGAGGGCTTTCAAACCCGTCGAGCGACCGCCACCAAAACGTTCGGCGCGGCGGTGCCAGGCCAGATGCAAAGCGCCCGCAAAGGCGTGTTTCATTGGCCCGCCCCAGGTCATGCCCAGGAACAATTCACTAACGCCCCACGCCACGCCGACGGCCAGCAACGCGGCCAGTGACCAGCCGCCAAAGCCTTCAGGCAGCACACCTGCGACCGGCAAGGTGAGGATAAAAAAGCTCGCTGAAAACGCCAGCAGACTTTTCGGCAGGCGCATCCACGGCCCCTTGGACAGCCGGCTCGGTGGATTGAGACGACGTTTAAACACACACAGCGCGCCGACAAACATCAGCGCCGTGGCGAACAGCAACGCGTAACCAAGCACGCGGTTTTGCACGCCAAACCCGTGCACCAGAATCGCCAGCACCGCTGCCAGCACAAAGCCGCCAGCCGTGGCGACGTGGGTGTTGGCCATGTATTTATCGCGGGCCACCACGTGGTGCAAATCGACCATGTAGCGACGCGGCATAGCCAGCAGCCCGCCGAGCAGATCGACCTTGGCCGGGCGGCCCCGACGCCACATAGCCATGCGCCGCACGGCGCCAAAAACGGCGAGCGCGAGGGCGGCGAATAACAGGATGGGAAGGATGATAGTCAGCATGATGAAGCTCCCAGGTCTCACACGATCCCTGTAGGAGCGAGCTTGCCTCGCGATCTTTTCAAAGATCAAAAGATCGCGAGGCAAGCTCGCTCCTACAAAGGTATGGGTCGCTGCTTAGAAATCCTTGCACAACCGCAGGGCGTCATAGATGGCGGCATGCACGTTGCGCTGCGCCACGCAGTCGCCGATACGGAACAACAAGTAGCCGTCGCCCGCTTCGCTCAGGCATGGCTGCGGCTGGATGGCGAACAACGCTTCTACGTCGATCTGGCCCTTGTTGCGCGAATCCGGCTTGAGTGCGTAGTAGAGCTCTTCGTCCGGGCGCACGCCGTTTTCAATCACCACCTGGTCGACCACGCGTTCTTCTTTGGCGCCGGTGTATTCGTTCTCCAGCACAGCAATCAGCTTGTCGCCCTCGCGGTAGACCTTCTCCAGCATCATGTCGCCAGTCATGATCACTTCTTTGGGGTACAGGCTGCGGTAGTAGGTGGGAAATGACGTGCCGCCCACCGCCACACCCGGCTTGGTGTCATCGGTAACGATTTCGACCTGCGCGCCTTTGTCCGCCAGAAAGTCGGCCACGGACATGCCGGTGAATTCGCAAATGGTGTCGTACACCAGCGCGTTTTTGCCCGGCGCCACTTTGCCGTCGAGCACGTCCCAACTGCTGACCACCAGCCCTTCGGCCGCGCCCCAATGTTCGTTCTGTTCCACATACGAATGCCCGCCCACCGCCAACACCACGATGTCGGGGCGCAGGTCGCGAATGGTCGCCACATCGGCGGCAGTGCCCAAGCGCAGGTCAACGTTGAGCCGCGCCAGTTCCAGTTGGAACCAGCGCGTGATGCCGGCCATCTGGTCACGTTGCGGGGCTTTGGAGGCGGTCGTGATTTGCCCGCCAATTGCCTCTTTTTTCTCGAAAACAGTCACGTCATGCCCGCGTTCAGCCGCCACCCGCGCGGCTTCCATCCCGGCCGGGCCTGCGCCGACGATCACCACTTTGCGTTTAGGCCCGGTGGTTTTCTGAATGATGTGCGGCACGCCCATGTATTCACGCGACGTCGCAGCGTTCTGAATGCACAGCACATCCAGCCCTTGGTATTGGCGATCGATGCAGTAGTTGGCGCCCACACATTGTTTGATCTGGTCGATCTGGCCCATTTTGATTTTGGCGATCAGGTGCGGGTCAGCGATGTGGGCGCGGGTCATACCGACCATGTCCACGTAGCCACCTTCCAGAATGCGTGTGGCCTGGTTCGGGTCTTTGATGTTTTGCGCGTGCAGCACCGGCGCCTTGACCACTTCTTTGATGCCAGCAGCCAGGTGCAAAAACGGCTCCGGCGGAAAGCTCATGTTCGGGATCACGTTGGCCAGGGTGTTGTGCGTGTCGCACCCCGAGCCGACCACGCCGATAAAGTCGAGCATGCCGGTGTCGTCGTAATACTTGGCGATTTGTTTCATGTCCTCGTGGCTCAAGCCATCGGGGTGAAATTCGTCGCCGCACAGGCGTATGCCCACGCAGAAATCCGGGCCGACTTCGGCGCGCACCGCTTTGAGCACTTCCAGGCCAAAGCGCATGCGGTTTTCAAAACTGCCGCCCCACTCATCGGTGCGTTTGTTAACCCGCGGGCTCCAGAACTGGTCGATCAAGTGCTGGTGCACCGCCGACAGTTCCACGCCGTCCAGCCCGCCTTTTTTAGCCCGACCCGCCGCACTCGCGTAGTTGCCGATGATGCGCCAGATTTCTTCGGGCTCGATGGTTTTGCAGGTCGCGCGGTGCACCGGCTCACGCACCCCGGACGGCGACATCAGGGTGGGCCAGTTAAAGCCATCCCAACGTGAGCGACGGCCCATGTGGGTAATCTGGATCATGATTTTGGCGCCGTGCTTGTGCATGGCGTCGGCCAAATTCTGGAAGTGCGGGATGATGCGGTCGGTGCTCAGGTTGACCGAACTCCACCACTCCTGCGGACTGTCGATGGCCACCACGGATGAGCCGCCGCAAATCGCCAGGCCAATGCCACCTTTGGCTTTTTCCTCGTAGTACTGCACGTAACGCTCGGTGGTCATGCCGCCATCGGTGGCATAGACCTCAGCGTGCGCGGTGCTCAGCACGCGGTTGCGGATGGTCAGTTTGCCGATTTGAATCGGCTCAAACATTGCTTCGAACGCCATATCCCGATCCTCGACTTACAACGGCTTGACGATAAACAGGCCGTGGTCGTGGCCTTCTTCCGATCCGCTATAAACCTGCTCGGCTACGGTGCGGATCTGGCTGCCACGCGCTTGCAGAATCTGGTCCATGGCACCTGCAAACCAGCCGGTGAACATGTAGTCGACCTTGCGCCCGACCTTGCCGTACACATACACGAAGCAGGAGTGTTCAAGCTTGATCGTGGCGGTGCCTTTGTCGAGGTCGATGTCCTGAATGGTGAACAGACCCCAGCCGCGTTGCGACAGGCGTTTCATGTAGTGCTCGAACACCGCAACGCCTTCCAGGCCATGGCATTCGGCTTCTTTTTCGCACCAGTGCCAGGCGGACTTGTAACCGGCCTTGTAGAGAATCTCGGCATAGGCGTCAGCGCCCAGCACCTCTTCGATGCCCATGTGGTTATTGACGAAAAAATGCCGTGGCACGTAGAGCATTGGCAGCGCGTCAGAGGTCCAGACGCCAGTCTCGCTGTCGACTTCGATCGGTAATTGCGGGGCGATTTTAGCCATGAGTACAACTCCAAAAATTGATTCGTTGTTTTGCTTGGCGTGGCTTTGGCCTTGCTCTTATAAAAAAGCTGTGTGAATGCCTTTGGAGCCGTAGCGAGCTCGTCGAGAGCAAGGAAGGACCGGAGCGACAAGCGAGACAGTACGGGACGTACGGCGAGTTTGGCGCGAGGACCTGACGCGGCTATCGGCGAGCGCAGTAGGCTCCAGAGATATTCACTCGCCCCAGACGTCTTTTAGGACACCAACCCAGTTCTCACCCATGATTTTTCGCACCACGCGTTCGCTGTGGCCGCGCTTGAGCAGGGTTTCGGTGAGGTTCGGGAACTCGCCCACGGTGCGGATGCCCAGCGGGTTGATGATCTTGCCGAAGCTGGTCAGACGTCGGGCATAGCCTTTGTCGTGGGTCAGCATTTCGAAAAAGTCCTGACCGTGGCCTTGGGTGAAGTCGGTGCCAATGCCAATCGCGTCTTCGCCCACGATGTTCATCGTGTACTCGATGGCTTCGGCGTAATCGTCGACGGTCGAATCAATGCCCTTGGCCAGAAACGGCGCGAACATGGTCACGCCGACAAAGCCACCGTGGTCGGCAATGAACTTGAGTTCGGCGTCGGATTTATTGCGCGGGTGTTCTTTGAGGCCGGACGGCAAACAGTGCGAGTAGCAGACCGGTTTTTTCGATTCGAGAATGACTTCTTCAGAGGTCTTGGAGCCCACGTGCGACAGGTCGCACATGATGCCGACGCGGTTCATTTCAGCCACCACTTCGCGGCCGAAACCCGAGAGCCCGCCATCGCGTTCATAGCAGCCGGTGCCCACCAGATTTTGCGTGTTGTAACACATCTGCACGACGCCAACGCCGAGCTGTTTGAAGATCTCGATGTAACCCAATTGGTCTTCAAACGCGTGGGCATTCTGGAAGCCGAAGATGATCCCGGTTTTGCCCAGCTCCTTGGCGCGACGAATGTCGGCAGTGGTTTTGACCGGGATCACCAGGTCGCTGTTTTCGCGGATCAGGGTCTGGCTGGCGACGATGTTATTGATCGTGGCCTGAAACCCCTCCCACACCGACACCGTGCAGTTAGCGGCCGTCAGGCCGCCTTTGCGCATGTCTTCGAACAACTCGCGGTTCCATTTGGCAATGATCAGCCCGTCGATAACGATGCTGTCTGCGTGCAACTCGGCTGGGCTCATCAGGCGTCCCCTTATAGGCGATTGCTGCGCCGAATCGTCTGCCGGCGCTTTGGGGCCAGCATAGGCTTGGGGTTAAAAACAGCCGGGTGCAAAAGCGACAGCGCGATTGCCGAAAGCGTCAATCCGCGACAAAGCGTGAGGCGGCCCTGACCTTTGCTTACGAGGCGCGGCTGTTAATTGGCCGACGCTTAAGCCAGAATCGGCCCCAACTATGGATTAGGAAGCCGCAATGAAATCGATTCTCCTGGCCTTGGCGTTGATCACCAGTGGTGCGTACGCCGCCGATGATGCCGATTACAACCCGTGTGATGCGGTAGAGAACGACCAGCAAACACTGGCGTGTTCGGTGTACAGCAAACAGGCCGCAGAGCAATTGCTGGCCGAAAACTTCGAAGCGCTGCAAGCGCGCATGAAGTCGCTTTACGGCAGCAACGCGACCCAGCTCAACAACATCACCAGCAAGATCAAAGCGGCGCAGGCGCTGTGGCTGCACCAGCGTGATGCCGATTGCGCGATTGTGGTGTTCCCGGCAACGGCGGGCACCGAAGCGTTCAACATCGCCCAAAACGACTGCATGGCGGCCATCAGTGATGATCGCTCGGAATTTTTGGAATCGATTGGTCAGGAATGACCTGTGGGGCTTTTATGACTATTTGCGGTATCGAAATCAAAGGCAGCGAAGCCATTTTCGCCTTGGCGACCCGAGGCGCACAGGGCCTGGAACACGTGGCGATTGCCACTAAAAAAATCGCCCTCGACGACGATGAAGACGCCGCCAACGTCAAAGCCTTCGCCGTGCAGATCGCAGCGTTTGTGAAGGCCAACGCCATCACCCGTATCGCAATCAAAAAACGCAGCAAAAAAGGCGAATTCGCCGGTGGCCCGACGACCTTCAAGATCGAAGGCATCATCCAGTTGCTGGACGCGTGCGAGGTGCAATTGCTGTCACCGCAAACCCTCAACGCGCAATTCAAAAAGCATGCGTTCGACCTGCCTGCATCGCTGAACAAATACCAGCACGACGCTTATAAAGCGGCGTGTGCAGCGCTGCTCAAAGGTTAAAAAAACGAGTACAAAAAAGCCCCGAACCTGCCGTGACAGGTTCGGGGCCAATAGTGTGTGATGCCGAGACGGTGACCAAACCCTCGACAGTGTTGCTGATGCCAGTGTGCCCAGCCCTGAGTGCGCTTACTTAGTCAAAAACGACCTGTTCTTAGGCATACCAGACATCCCTTTAAACCCTGCTTGCCCCTTTGTAGAAGCGCTACCAGAATCAAGCTTCGATCGCGCCTCTGTGAAAGGGAAAAAACATGATGCACGCAGATTTGATTGATGAGCAGGACCTGCTGAGCCAACTGCGTTCGCTGGGCTTTGACGTGTCGGGTAACGCTGAACAAGCGTGCTCAAGCGTGGTGTGCGGACTGAATGAAACCAATGCCCGCGCACTCAAAGGCCTGGTCGAAAAACTCTACACCAGCAGCGCGACCATCTTGCCTGCGGTGCGCCAGGCCATCGACCAGCAACTGCTGCCGGGGCTGGTGCAGTTCAAGCAAAGCAAGATCATTTAAGCGAAAGCAAGTCACTCGTAAGAGCGAGCTTGTCTCGCGATCTTTTGATTTTTTAAAAGATCGCGAGACAAGCTCGCTCCTACAGGGGCTTTGACCTTGCCCTACACCCTCACACTCGCAAACGTCGATTCATTACGCGCCTGATTAAGCGCCGACATCGGCCCGGCCAATGGCGCCAGCAACAGCGAATGCGGAATCGCCACCAGCGTGGTTTGCTGCGCCGTATTAGAGCCCACGCGCTCATCGCGTGGCGGGATCCCAAAATACTCGCGGTAACACTTGGAAAAGTGCGGCGTCGAGACAAACCCGCACACCGCCGCCACTTCGATAATCGACATGGGTGTTTGCTTGAGCAACTGCCGCGCCCGCACCAAACGCAGCTTGAGGTAGTAGCGCGACGGCGAGCAGTGCAAATACTTCTGGAACAGGCGCTCCAACTGACGGCGCGACACCGTCACATACACCGCCAACTCATCAAGATCGATGGGTTCTTCAAGGTTGGCTTCCATCAGCGCGACGATTTCCTGCAACTTCGGCTGATTGGTGCCGAGCATGTGCTTGAGCGGCACACGCTGGTGATCCTGTTCGTTACGAATGCGCTCATACACAAACATTTCCGAGATCGCCGCCGACAGTTCGCGGCCATGATCGCGGCTAATAAGGTGCAGCATCATGTCCATCGGCGCCGTGCCGCCCGAACTGGTGGAGCGGCTGCGGTCCAGGGTAAACAGGCGAGTACTCATGGACACCCGCGGGAAGGCTTCCTGCATCGACGCCAGGCATTCCCAGTGCACGCTGCAATCAAACCCGTCGAGCAACCCGGCATACGCCAGCGCCCAACTGCCGGTGCACACTGCACCCAGGCGGCGTGATTGACGCGCCTGGCTTTGCAGCCACGAAACGTGCTCGCGGGTCACGCTGCGTTGAATGCCGATGCCGCCACACACAATTACCATGTCCAGCGCCGGGGCCTTGTGCATGCTGGCGTCAGGGGTGATTTGCAAGCCATCACTGGCCCACACCTGGCTGCCGTCTGCACTGAGAGTGCTCCAGCGATACAACTCACGGCCGGACAACTGATTGGCCATGCGCAAGGGCTCTATCGCGGAGGCCAGGGAAATGAGCGTGAAATTGTCCAGCAGCAAAAAACCGATGGATTGAGGCGTACGGTTCTGGGGTTGGGCCCCGGAGTTGAACGACGTCATCGCAGTATCTCCTCACACAAAGCGGGTGATGGCCCCAGGCGCAGGCTCTTGTTATGGCCCACGTTTAGCGGGGGCTTTGCAATCACAACGCAAATGCCGTGCCTAAACTTGAATGGGTATTCAATAAAATCTGAAAACGACGTCGTAATACGTCTAGGTGGGTGATGGTGAACGCAGGCTTAAACAACGTCTAAACAGACGTGGCGCAGGGCGCGGGGCCGTGTTGAGCAAATCGGTAGCACTTGTGGGAAACACGTAGGACGCGTCCGTGTCACCAAAGGTGCTGGTGGAGGGTGTGCGCTGAAAGGGGGCGCTGTGCGCTTAAAAAGCGCGCCCGACACACCTCATAAGATTTCTACCGAAACCAGACAGGCTGGTAGTTAAACATCCCGACGAACTCTTCAGGCGGTTTTATTAAATCTGAGCGATTTCTAATAATATCTGTGCCTTCAGCCGGCTACAGGGACTGGCAATCAACACTCCACCGCGCTCACCGCTAACCCGCCGCGTGAGGTTTCTTTGTATTTGTCGTGCATGTCGGCGCCGGTGTCGCGCATGGTGCGGATCACCCGGTCGAGTGAAATGAAGTGCTGGCCGTCGCCGCGCAGGGCCATTTGCGCGGCGTTGATGGCTTTGACCGCCGCGATGGCGTTGCGCTCGATGCACGGCACTTGGACCAGACCGCCCACCGGGTCGCAGGTCAGGCCCAGGTTGTGTTCCAGGCCAATTTCGGCGGCATTGCACAGTTGCTCGGGCGTGGCCCCGAGGATTTGCGCCAACCCCGCCGCTGCCATGGCGCACGCCGAGCCGACTTCGCCTTGGCAACCCACTTCGGCACCGGAAATAGAGGCGTTCTTTTTGCACAAGATGCCAATCGCCGCCGCGCTCAATAAATAGTCAACGACGTTGGCTTCGCTGACCTCGTCGCTGAATTTCATGAAGTAGTGCAACACCGCCGGGATGATGCCTGCCGCGCCGTTGGTCGGGGCGGTGACCATGCGCCCGCCCGCCGCGTTTTCTTCGTTGACCGCCAGGGCGAACAGGTTGACCCACTCCATGGCGCTGAGGGTGGAGCCGATGACGTTGGGTTTGCCCAATTCCTGCAAGCTGCGATGCAAACGTGCAGCGCGGCGCCGTACGTGCAGCCCGCCGGGCAAAATGCCCTCGTGTTTGAGGCCTTGTTCGACGCAGTCCTGCATGGCACGCCAGAGTGTGATCAGGCCACAGCGAATTTCGTCTTCGCTGCGCCAGGTGCGTTCGTTGGCCATCATTAATGCGGCTACGCTGAGGTGGTGTTCGCGGCACAGGTTAAGCAGTTCGACGGCGCTGGAAAAATCATAAGGCAGCACCGTGCGATCCATGTCCAGCACACCGCTGGCCGCTTGCGCTGCGTCCACCACAAAGCCGCCGCCCACCGAGTAATAGGTGTCGCGGTGCAGTTCGCCGTGCTGGCCTTCGGCGATCAAGGTCATGGCGTTGGGGTGAAACGGCAGGTTTTCGTCGATAAGACGCATATCGTTCGACCACACGAACGGAATGGGCAGGTAGCCATCCAGCAACAACGTTTGGCTGTCGTGCAGTTCGGTGATGCGCGGGCCGATGTGTGCCGGGTCGATTGCATCTGGCCATTCGCCCATCAGGCCCATGATCACGGCGTTGTCGCTGCCATGGCCGATGCCGGTGGCCGACAGCGAGCCGTAAAGCTGCACTTCAATGCGTCGCACCTGTGGCAACTGATCACGCTCACGCAGTCCTTGCACGAACAGAGCAGCCGCCCGCATCGGGCCCACGGTGTGGGAGCTGGAGGGGCCGATGCCAATCTTGAACAGGTCGAACACGCTGATAGCCATGAGCAAGAACCTTGTAGGTATGTATTGGCATCATGGGCCGTTTGCATCGCCTGAAAACGTCCAGCTACGACCCGCTATTGCCTGCCAGCGCCTTCGCCGTTTTATGCGGTGCAGACGCTCTAAAAGTGCTGCTTTTGGGCAGGAAACGTCCAGATACGACCTCGCAGGTATCAGATACGACCCTGCCTGTACTGGATGCGACGCACCCTGTAGGCGTTTGATTTTGGCTGTTACATGATCAGTCTCGACTCGATTGCTGGATGCGTTGGCAGCACGTTTGCCGGGCATCGTCCAACCGCAACTGATCCGTGCGGCTTTTCAATCGAAAACCGCCCCCCAGACACACAGGAGTTGTTGCATGAAACATTCCTCCCCCTTGCTGTTGGCTGCATTGCTGAGTCTGCCGGTTCTCGCCCAGGCTGCCGAACCTGCACAGTGCAGCACCGTGAACTTCTCGGACGTCGGCTGGACCGACATCACGGTAACCACCGCCGTCACCAGCGCCGTGCTGGATGCGCTGGGCTACAAGACCAAAACCACAATGATTTCGGTACCGGTGACGTACAAGTCGCTGGCAGATGGCAAGAACATGGACGTGTTCCTCGGTAACTGGATGCCGACCATGGAAAACGACATCAAGGCTTACCGCGATGCAGGAACGGTGGAGACCGTGCGCGCCAACCTGGAAAACGCCAAGTACACCCTCGCGGTGCCTCAGGCGCTGTATGACAAAGGCCTGAAAGACTTTTCTGACTTGCCTAAATTCAAGAAAGAGCTGGACGGCAAGATCTACGGCATTGAGCCGGGCAACGACGGCAACCGCATGATCCAGACCATGATCGACAAGAACGCCTTCGGCCTTAAGGACGCGGGCTTCAAGGTGGTGGAATCAAGCGAAGCCGGGATGCTCTCGCAAGTGGATCGCGCTCAGCGCCGTGGCACCGATGTGGTGTTTTTGGGCTGGGAACCGCACCCGATGAACACCCGCTTCAAGATGAAGTACCTCACCGGCGGCGATGATTTTTTTGGCCCTAACTATGGCCAGGCGACTATCTATACCAACACCCGCAAGGGCTACACCCAGGAATGCCCGAACGTGGGCCAGTTGCTGAAAAACCTGGTGTTCACCCTGGACATGGAAAGCACCCTGATGGGCAAGGTGCTGGACGACAAGATCAAGCCGGACGCAGCCGCCAAGGCCTGGCTGAAACAGAACCCTCAAGTGCTCGAAACCTGGCTTGCGGGCGTGACCACGATTGATGGCAAACCTGGCCTTGAGGCGGTCAAGGCCAGCCTCGCGAAGTAATCGCGGGCGCCAGGCGGCGTGTCCGCCTGGCTCCGTTTCAATTCCTCCTGCATGCGGACGTTCACTACCATGCTGATTGATCACAAAATCCCTCTAGGCGAGTACATCGCAGACTTCGTTGACTGGTTGACCAAACACGGGGCCAGCACCTTCGACGCCATTGCGAGCACGCTCGAAGCGATGATTCACGGCGTGACGTTTGCGCTGACCTGGTTCAACCCGTTGGCGTTTATCGGGTTGATCGCCTTGTTTGCGCATTTTATTCAACGCAAGTGGGGGCTCACGGTGTTTGTCGCGCTGTCGTTTCTGCTGATCCTCAACCTGGGGTATTGGCAAGAGACCATGGAAACCCTCGCGCAGGTGCTGTTTGCCACCTTTGTCTGCGTGATCATCGGCGTGCCCTTGGGGATTCTCGCCGCGCACAAGCCTATGTTTTATACCTTTATGCGCCCGGTGCTGGACTTGATGCAGACCGTGCCTACTTTCGTTTACCTCATCCCGACCCTGACCCTGTTTGGTCTGGGCGTAGTGCCGGGGCTGATCTCGACCGTGGTGTTTGCGATTGCCGCGCCGATCCGCCTGACCTATCTGGGCATTCGTGATGTCCCCCATGAACTGCTGGACGCAGGCAAGGCCTTTGGCTGTTCGCGCCGCCAGTTACTGACCCGCATCGAGCTGCCGCACGCCATGCCGAGCATCGCAGCCGGGATTACCCAATGCATCATGCTGTCGCTGTCGATGGTGGTGATTGCCGCCCTGGTGGGCGCTGATGGCCTGGGCAAACCGGTGGTCAACGCACTGAACACGGCCGACATTGCCCTGGGCTTTGAAGCCGGGCTGGCGATTGTGTTGCTGGCGATCATGCTCGACCGGATCTGCAAACAGCCGGAAGCCAAAAAAGGAGCTGACGCATGAGTATTATTCGCTTCGATAAGGTTGACGTTATCTTCGCCAAAGACCCGCGTGAGGCGTTGAGCCTGCTGGACCAAGGCCTTTCGCGGGACCAGATTCTGAAAAAGACCGGGCAGATTGTCGGCGTTGAAAAAGCCAGCCTGGACATCGACAAAGGCGAGATTTGTGTATTGATGGGCTTGTCCGGCTCTGGCAAGTCCAGCTTGCTGCGCTGTATCAACGGCCTCAACACCGTGAGCCGTGGCCAGTTGTATGTGGAGCATGAAGGCAAGCAAATCGACATCGCGTCGTGCACGCCCGCTGAGCTGAAAATGATGCGCACCCAGCGCATTGCGATGGTGTTCCAAAAGTTCGCCTTGATGCCGTGGCTGACGGTGCGCGAGAACATCAGCTTTGGCCTGGAAATGCAGGGCCGCCCCGAAAAAGAACGGCGCACGCTGGTAGACGAAAAACTGGAACTGGTAGGCCTGACCCAATGGCGCAATAAAAAGCCGGACGAGTTGAGCGGCGGCATGCAACAGCGCGTCGGCCTGGCGCGGGCGCTGGCGATGGATGCCGACATTCTGCTGATGGACGAACCTTTTTCGGCGCTGGACCCGCTGATCCGCCAAGGCCTGCAAGACGAGTTGCTGGAACTGCAACGCAAGCTGAGCAAGACCATTGTGTTCGTGAGCCACGATTTGGACGAGGCGCTGAAACTGGGCAGCCGCATCGCGATCATGAAAGACGGCAAGATCATCCAATACAGCAAACCTGAAGAAATCGTGCTCAACCCGGCCGACGACTACGTGCGCACGTTTGTCGCGCATACCAACCCGCTGAACGTGTTATGCGGGCGCAGCCTGATGCGCACGCTGGACAACTGCAAACGCATCAATGGTTCGGTGTGCATTGATCCGGGGGATGACTCGTGGATTGATCTGGCGGACGGCAACACCATCAAAGGCGTGCGTAATGGCGCGGGCGTGGTTGATTTGCAGCAGTGGCAGCACGGGCAAGCGGTTGAAACCCTGGGCCGTGGACCGACCTTGGTGGATTCGAGTATCGGCATGCGAGACGCGCTGCAAATCCGTTACCAGACCGGCAACAAACTGGTGCTGCACGACAACCAAAAAGTGGTGGGGATCTTGGGTGATACCGAGTTGTACCACGCGTTGTTGGGTAAAAACCTGGGCTGATCGCTAAGCCCTCGTAGCAGTTGACGAGTAGAACGAGGCTACGTCCGGCGGCGTAGCCGTCGTATATCCAGACAACGCGGTTTTTCAAGTAAACCGCTTGTGCAGGTTTTACGATCGCTTCGCAATCGGACGCAGCCTCGTCCCTTCGGCAGCTGCTACGTGAGGCGTGAGCCTTTAGCTGTACACCCTGCCAAGGAGCTGGCGATGGCTTTCAAACTGGTCGAGCACGTCACGGCTGATTTGTTCTTGGGTGAAACCCATCAGGTCGTACTCCTGGTTGCCGTTGTGCAAATACACTTCGGCCCGGTAGTAACGACTGCGCACTTCGTCCTGGTCAGACTCGCTCGGCGCGGCCAAATAGCCGTCCAGGCTGACTTCGTAGACAAACGGGTTGCCTTCCTCCATCTCGACCCGCACGCCCATGCACCGCTTGGCGCTGCCCAACAGGGTTTGTACTTCCAGCCCCTGGCTGCGCAGTTGCACCGCGGCTTCTTCAAGGGCCGGGGTCACGTGTTTGTCCATAAAGCGCTGCACCACCGCTTGGGTCGGTTGCAGGTCTTGGGCCGTCAAACGCTCGCTGAAACCACGACGGCCACGGGCCGCCAGCTCGGCTTGTTCCTGCTCAACCAGGGTGTCTTGGCGCATGGCTTTGTGCAGGCCAAACATGAACAACACCAGCACCACCGAGAACGGCAGGCCTGCCAGCACGACCATGGTTTGCATGGCCGCAAAGTTACCGGCAAACAACAAACCGATCGTCACCAGGGTGATCACCACCGACCAGAAAATACGCAGCCAATGCGGCGCGTCTTCGTCCACGTCCCCGCCTGTGCACGACAGGTTGGCCATCATCACCGCGCCGGAATCCGCAGGCGTCAGGAACAGGACGAAGCCGACAAAGATCGACACACCGATCACGATTTTCGACGCGGGGTAATGCTCAAGCAGTTGGTAAATCGCCATCGACGGTTGTTCGAGGGCCGTTTTGCCCAGTTCTACCGCACCTTGGTTAACCACCAGGTCGAGGGCCGAGTTACCGAAAATCGACAACCACGCCAGGGTGAAGCCCAGCGGAATCAACAACACACCCGCGACCAGTTCACGCACGGTACGACCACGGGAAATACGGGCGATGAACATGCCCACGAATGGGGCCCAGGAAATCCACCATGCCCAGTAGAACAAGGTCCACAGGCCCAGCCAGCCCTCAGTCTTCTGGGTGTCGCCTTCGTACACGTACAAGTCGAAGGTTTTCATGATGATGCCGTTAAGGTAGTCACCGGTGTTTTGCACAAAGCCGTTGAGCAGGTGCAAGGTGGGGCCGAACAGCAGCACGAAAATCAGCAAACCACTGAACAGCACGATGTTCAGGTTGGACAGCCGACGAATGCCGTTTTCAACACCCGAGACCGCGGCGATGGTGGCCACGGTGCTCATCACGATGATCACGATCAGCAGGTTGGTGTTGCTGTGCTGCATGCCGAACAGGTTTTCCAGCCCCGACGACACTTGCATCGAACCAATGCCCAGGTTGGTCACCAGACCGAGCAGGGTCACGAACATGCCGAAGCCGTCGACCGCATGGCCCGCCGCGCCTTTGACCCAACGCTCGCCCATCAGCGGGTACAGCGCCGAACGCAGCGCCAGCGGCTGGTTGTGGCGATAGGCAAAGTAGGCCACGGCCAAACCGACCAATGCGTAGATCGCCCAGCCGTGCAGGCCCCAGTGCAGGAAGGTCAGTTGCAACGCCTGACGCGCCGCTTCATGGCTGGCCGACACGCCTTCTGGCGGATTGAAGTAGTGGTCCAGCGGCTCGGACGCGCCGAAATACAACAAGGAGATGCCGATACCGGACGAGAACAGCATCCCGGCCCAGGCGCCATAGCTGAAGTCGGGCGTGTCTTGCTTGGTGCCCAGTTTCAGTTTGCCGTAGGACGAAAACGCCAGGCCCACGACGAATATCAGGTAAGCGGCGATCACCACCATGTAGTACCAGCCGAAGCTGCGCGACAGCCATTCTTGGGCAATGCCCAGAATGCGCCCGGCTTCTTCGGGGGCAGCGATCAAAATGGCAGTCAACAGCAATATCAAGGCGGTGGAGGTGTAAAACACCCAACCGTTGACCGTCACCTTTTGCGGCGGGGTCTTTATAAGGGAGGCAGAACTCATTGCACGGGTGCTCCAGGCAGTGCGACACAAGGACTTAAGGCAACGCACCACTCGACCAATCGGTTACATAGCGACTAACGGTCGAGTGATATAAAGACACCGCTTAAAAACCGGACCCTGCCTGTCCCTGTAGGAGCGAGCTTGCCTCGCGATCTTTTAAAAGATCAAAAGATCGCGAGGCAAGCTCGCTCCTACCGGCTCTCTGCATCCGGAGATATTTACCGTGTCGTTTTTCGGCGATTGTTGTAGGAAAAACACAACAGCACGCGACGAATTGTCGCAGAGCTTATTCTTTGTTGATTGAACGTTCAATCAAAACAAAATAGACTGGCCGTCGTTCAGTGATCGTTGTGCACTGCTCGCCGGCCCAAGGAGATGTACAAAATGCCCAAGGTCGGTATGCAACCCATACGCCGCCAGCAGTTGATCGAAGCCACGTTGTTGGCGGTCGATCAGGTCGGGATGGCAGATGCCAGCATTGCGCTGATCGCCCGTTTGGCAGGTGTGTCGAACGGCATCATCAGTCACTACTTTCGTGACAAGAACGGTTTGATTGCCGCCACCATGCGGTACTTGATGAACGTATTGATCGACAACGTCAGCGAGCGCCGCCAAGCGCTTGAGGACGACAGCCCAAGGGCACACTTGCAGGTGATCGTTGAAGGCAACTTTGACGCCAGCCAGGTGAGTGGCCCGGCAATGAAAACCTGGCTGGCCTTTTGGGCAGCCAGCATGCACCAGCCGTCGTTGCACAGATTGCAGCGGATCAACGATCACCGTTTGTACTCCAATCTGTGCTGCCAGTTCCGTCGGGCACTGCCGCTGGCTGAAGCCCGCAATGCCGCACGCGGCCTGGCAGCCCTCATCGATGGTCTATGGTTGCGGGGTGCCCTGTCGGGAGACGCTTTCGACACCGAGCAGGCACAACGCATCTGCTACGAATACATGGATCTACAACTGGCGAAACAGGTGAGTTAGGCCCAATTAACGCTTAACCCCTGAACTGTCGTGAATCTGCGGTGCCACAGCTAGAGGGCACCCGACTCACGATTAACGCCCACCACTTGTCTGCACTTGCGAGGATTTTATGGCCCGTTTCGAACTGCAAAAACTCTACATCGACGGCGGTTACACCGACGCCGGTAGCGACGCTACTTTCGATGCCATCAACCCGGCTAACGGCGAAGTCCTCGCTCAAGTGCAACGTGCAACCAAGGAAGACGTTGAGCGCGCCGTTGTCAGCGCTGAAAAAGGCCAGAAAATCTGGGCCGCCATGACGTCGATGGAGCGTTCACGCATTCTGCGCCGCGCGGTTGAAATCCTGCGCGAGCGCAACGATGAGCTGGCCGCCCTGGAAACCCTGGACACCGGCAAGTCGTACTCCGAAACCCGTTACGTCGACATCGTCACCGGCGCCGACGTGCTGGAATACTACGCAGGCCTGGCGCCCGCCATCGAAGGCGAGCAGATCCCGCTGCGCACCACCTCTTTCGTTTACACCCGCCGCGAGCCGCTGGGCGTGGTTGCCGGTATCGGCGCGTGGAACTACCCGATCCAGATCGCTTTGTGGAAATCCGCCCCGGCGCTGGCTGCCGGTAACGCGATGATCTTCAAGCCAAGCGAAGTCACCTCGCTGACCACCTTGAAACTGGCGGAGATCTTCACCGAAGCGGGCCTGCCAGACGGCGTGTTCAACGTCCTGACCGGCAGCGGCCGTGAAGTCGGCACCTGGCTGACCGAGCACCCGCGCATCGAGAAAATCTCGTTCACCGGCGGCACCGACACCGGCAAAAAAGTCACCTCCAGCGCCACCAGCTCTTCCTTGAAGGAAGTGACCATGGAACTGGGCGGCAAGTCGCCACTGATCATTTTTGACGACGCCGACCTGGACCGCGCGGCAGATACCGCGATGATGGCCAACTTCTACAGCTCGGGCCAGGTGTGCACCAACGGCACCCGCGTGTTCATCCCGACTGAGCTCAAAGCCGCCTTTGAAGCCAAGATTCTGGAACGCGTTGCACGCATCCGCATCGGTAACCCGGAAGACGAAAACACCAATTTCGGTCCGCTGGTCAGCTTTGCTCACATGGAAAGCGTGCTGGGCTACATTGCCAAAGGTAAAGAAGAAGGCGCCCGCCTGCTGTGCGGCGGCGAACGTCTGATCGAAGGCGAACTGGGCAAGGGCGCCTTCGTGGCCCCGACCGTGTTCACTGACTGCACCGACGAGATGACCATCGTCAAAGAAGAAATCTTTGGCCCGGTGATGAGCATCCTCACGTACGACAGCGAAGAAGAAGTGATCCGCCGCGCCAACGACACCGAGTTCGGCCTGGCCGCGGGCGTTGTGACCAAAGACCTGAACCGCGCACACCGCGTGATTCATCAACTGGAAGCGGGTATCTGCTGGATCAACGCATGGGGCGAGTCCGACGCCAAAATGCCGGTCGGCGGCTACAAGCAGTCGGGCATTGGCCGTGAAAACGGCATCAGCTCGCTGGCGCAGTACACCCAGATCAAATCGGTTCAGGTAGAGCTGGGCGATTACGTTTCGGTGTTCTAAACCCAAAACGTAATACCTGTAGGAGCGAGCTCGTCTCGCGATCTTTTGATCTTTTTAAAGATCGCGAGACGAGCTCGCTCCTACAGGGTTCAAGTGATCTGACCTACATCAAAGAGGGTGCATTTTATGTCCCAAGAATTCGACTACATCATCATTGGTGCCGGCTCTGCCGGTAACACCCTGGCGACCCGTCTGACTGAAGACCAAGGCGTCACTGTGCTGCTGCTTGAAGCGGGCGGCCCGGACTACCGTTTCGATTTCCGTACCCAGATGCCTGCCGCACTGGCGTTCCCGCTGCAAGGCCGTCGCTACAACTGGGCCTTTGAAACCGACCCGGAACCACACATGGACGGCCGCCGCATGGAATGTGGCCGGGGCAAGGGCCTGGGCGGCTCTTCGCTGATCAACGGCATGTGCTACATCCGTGGCAACGCGATGGACTACGACGGCTGGGCGAAAAACCCGGGCCTGGAAGACTGGTCGTACCTGGACTGCCTGCCGTATTTCCGCAAGGCCGAAACCCGCGACATCGGCCCGAACGACTACCACGGTGGCGATGGCCCAGTCAGTGTGACCACGCCCAAAGCGGGCAATAACGTGCTGTTCCACGCCATGGTTGAAGCCGGCGTGCAAGCCGGTTACCCGCGCACCGAAGACTTGAACGGCTACCAGCAAGAAGGCTTCGGCCCGATGGACCGTACCGTGACGCCGAACGGCCGTCGCGCCAGCACCGCTCGCGGTTACCTGGACACGGCCAAGCAGCGCTCGACCCTGACCATCGTCACCCACGCCCTGACCGACAAGATTGTGTTTGAAGGCAAGCGTGCGGTCGGCGTGCACTACATGGTCGGCGACAACCATGTGCGCATTGAAGCCAAGGCGCGCAAAGAAGTGCTGCTGTGCAGCGGCGCCATCGGTTCGCCGACCGTGCTGCAACGTTCCGGCGTTGGCCCGGCCGAACTGCTGAACAGCCTCGACATCCCCGTGGTACATGACCTGCCGGGTGTTGGCCAAAACCTGCAAGACCACCTTGAGCTGTACCTGCAATATGCGTGCACCCAGCCGGTGTCGCTGTACCCGTCGCTGCTCTGGTACAACCAGCCAGCCATTGGCGCGGAGTGGCTGTTCTTGGGCAAAGGCATTGGCGCGAGCAACCAGTTCGAAGCCGGTGGTTTTATTCGCACCCGTGAGCATTTCGACTGGCCGAACATTCAGTACCACTTCTTGCCGGTGGCGATTAACTACAACGGCAGCAATGGCGTGAAAGAGCACGGTTTCCAGGCGCACATGGGCTCCATGCGCTCGCCAAGCCGTGGCCGGATCAACGTGAAGTCCAAGGACCCGCGTGAGTACCCGAGCATCCTGTTCAACTACATGTCCACCGAGCAAGACTGGCAAGAATTCCGCGACGGCATCCGCCTGACCCGTGAAATCATGCAACAGCCTGCGCTGGACGCGTTCCGTGGCCGCGAAATCAGCCCCGGGATCGACAAGCAGACCGACGAAGAGCTGGACACCTTTATCCGTGAACACGCCGAGACCGCGTTCCACCCGTCTTGCTCGTGCAAAATGGGCACCGACGAGATGGCCGTGGTTGATGGTGAAGGTCGCGTGCATGGTATGCAGGGTCTGCGCGTGGTCGATGCCTCGATCATGCCGTTGATCACCACGGGCAACTTGAACGCGCCGACGATCATGATCGCCGAGAAAATCGCCGACAAGATCCGTGGCCGCCAGCCACTGCCGCGCAGCACCGCCGACTACTACGTCGCAGGCGACGCGCCAGTACGTGGCAAGCCACTGCGTGACGTGAGCCGTACCGCGCAGTAACGCCGCATACGCCAGCTCCTGCAAAAACCTGTGGGAGCTGGCTTGCCAGCGATGGCCTCTCTTCGATTTACCGGATAGACCCAGCCGCTTGCATCGCGGGCAAGCCCGCTCCCACGGGTACGGGCTTTTCATTTCATTCTCCTCCGCTTGCCCCCACCTCAACGCAGGCCTACTCTAGTGCCTCGTTTCGCGCCTCACTCCCCCCTGTACACCCGATTTCCCGCTTTCGGAGGTCCGTGCATGTTCGATTTTCACCCTCAGCTCAAGCAGCGCTTTGCCGCGCTGCGCACCCGGGCCGAGTTCTTTTCGCTGCGCTATGTACACGAATCGGGGCACTACCTGTCGGTACGCAAGAATGTTGCAGAACCCCCGTCATTCAGGCACGACCAAGGCGCGATGCTGACGGTGCGGCTCAAGGGGGTTGAAGCCTATGCCGCAACCAACGACCTGTCGCAAGCCGGGCTGCAAGCTGCCCTCGAACGCGCCGAAGCTCAAGCCCGCCTGATTGCCGACCACGCGCTGCTCGATCTGAGCCAGGAGCCCGTCTCCAGCGCCCAGGCCGATTACTTTTCTCCCGATCTTGATCAGGCCTTCCCGTCGCTGAGCGAGTGCTATGAACTGCTGGGCGCAGAATCAGCCTCGGTCCCCAAAGACCCGCGACTGGTGAGCTGGGAGGTCTCGCTCGGCCTTAATAACGTCGAACAGATCTACCTCAACAGTGCCGGTGCCGAGCTGCGTCAGGCCCAGCGCTTTGTATTCCCCGGCATCAGCGTCACCGCCTATGACGGCAACGACAGCCAAAGCCGCAGCCTGGGCCGCGAAAACTTTGGCCAGCAAGGCGGCTTTGATGCGATCCGCCGCAGCGGGCTGATCGGCGCAGGCCCAACCGTCGCCGATCAGGCATTGCAACTGTTGCTCGCGCCCAACACCCCCAAGGGCAAGCGCGACCTGCTGCTGATGCCCGACCAGATGATTCTGCAAATCCACGAGTCCATCGGCCACCCGCTGGAGCTGGACCGCATTTTGGGTGACGAGCGCAACTACGCAGGCACCAGCTTCGTTAAAACCAGCGATTTCGGCCACCTGCAATACGGCTCTGCATTGCTCAACGTAACGTTCGACCCGACGATTCCCGAGCAGCTCGCCAGTTATCGCTTTGACGATGACGGCACTCCGGCGAGCAAAGAATTCTTGATCCGCGAAGGCTTGCTGCTGCGCCCGCTGGGCGGTGCGCTGTCGCAGTTTCGCGCAGGCCTCGAAGGCGTGGCCAACAGCCGCGCATGCAGCTGGAACCGCGCGCCGATTGACCGCATGGCCAACCTCAATATCGAGCCGGGCGATCAGTCCATGGCGCAGATGATTGGCGGCATCGAAAACGGCATTTTGATGGCCAACAACCGCTCGTGGTCGATTGACGATGCCCGCAACAAGTTCCAGTTTGGTTGCGAATGGGGCCAGTTGATCGAGAACGGCGAACTCAAGGGCGTGGTCAAAAACCCCAACTACCGGGGTATTTCCGAGCAGTTCTGGCGCAACCTCAGCGCCGTGGGCGACGCCAGCACCTTTAAAGTGTTGGGCACGCCCAACTGCGGCAAAGGTGAACCGAACCAGGTGGTCCGCGTGGGCCATGCGTCCCCGGCCTGTGTGTTCAGTGACATTGATGTGTTTGGAGGAGATGCCTGATGAGTACCCCATTGAGTCAGGCCGAGCAGTTCGAAGGGTTGGTCGCGTGGCTGCGCGACGCGATTCAAGGCCCCGAACAATTCACCCTGGGCTACGACGCTGAAGCCTCTGAGTTCATCCGCTTCAACAAGGGCAAGGTGCGCCAGGCCGGGCAGGTGCAGCAAGCCAGCATCGACCTCAAGCTGATTAACGACGGTCGCCATGCCAGCGTCAGTGTCACGTTGGCGGGTGCGCCCGCTGACGATCAGCAGCGCTTGGCCCACGCCCTGAAACAACTGCGTGAAACCTTGCCCCTGCTACCAGCCGACCCGTATCTACGGCTGAACCCCGAGCCCTGGCACAGCCGTAACGTGCAGGCCGATCCCTTGCCTGACACCGCTCAGGTGCTGGATGACATCCGCCGTGCAGCCAAAGGCGTCGATCTGGTCGGGTTCTACGCCAGCGGCCCGATCAGCTATGGCTATGCCAGCTCAGAGGGCGCGTTTGGCTGGCATCAGGCCAACAGCTTCAACTTTGACTGGAGCCTGTTCCACAGCAACGGCCAAGCGGTGAAAGCCAGCTACGCCGGGGCCGACTGGAACCGCGAACGCTTCGCCCAGCGCATGCAACTGGCCCGCGAGCAATTGGCGTTTCTGGACCGCCCCGCGCACGTGCTCGCGCCCGGCGAGTACCGTGCCTACCTGGCGCCCGCGGCGCTGGAAGAAGTCATGAGCATGCTGTGCTGGGGCGGTTTCTCGGCGCAGGCCTTGGCCAGCAAATACAGCCCGCTGCAAAAGCTCTACGCCGGAGATGCCACATTAAGCCCGCTGGTGTCACTGGACGAACAAGTAAGCCAATCCTTGAGCCCGGCATTTTCGAGCGAAGGGTATCCGCGTCAGGATTTGTCGCTGGTCAAACAGGGCAAGTCCCATCAGCAATTGGTGGGTTCGCGCAGCGCAGCCGAGTATGGACTGGAGGTCAACGGCGCCCCTTCGGGTGAAGCCCCCAGCGCACTGGCAATGGCCGCAGGCACGCTGGCGCAGGCCGATATTCTCAAGCAGTTGGGCACCGGTCTGTACATCAGCAACCTGTGGTATTTGAACTATTCTGACCAACCAGCAGCGCGCCTCACGGGCATGACGCGCTTCGCCACCTTCTGGGTGGAAGACGGCGAGATCAAGGCACCGGTCAACACCATGCGTTTTGATGACAGCGTCTACAGCCTGCTGGGTTCAGAACTTGAAGCACTGACCGCAGAGCGGGAGCTGCTGTTGTCAGCCAGCACTTACGATCAGCGCCAGACTGCGTCGAATCTGCTGCCGGGTGCGTTGGTTAAAAAAATCACGTTGACGTTGTAAATACCCTGTAGGAGCGAGCTTTTGATCGTTTAAAAGATCGCGAGGCAAGCTCGCTCCTACAGTAGATCCTCGAACAATTAGAAAGAGGTCCTATGCCCGTACGCCCGGTTCTCACGCCCGAAACATTACGCTGGTTGCCGTGGGTGGTGGCCATCGCGTTCTTTATGCAGTCGCTCGACGGCACCATCCTCAATACAGCCCTCCCCGACATGGCCCGCGACCTCAAGGAAAACCCGCTGCGCATGCAGGGGGTGATTGTTGCGTACATGCTCACGGTGGCCTTGCTGATCCCGGCTTCGGGCTGGATCGCTGACCGCTTCGGCACCAAAAAGATCTTCTTCAGCGCCATTCTGCTATTCAGCATCGGATCGCTGTTTTGCGCCCTGTCGAGCACCCTCAACGAACTGATTGCAGCCAGGGTTCTGCAGGGGCTGGGCGGTGCCTTGATGATCCCGGTCGGGCGCCTGGTGGTGCTCAAAGCCTACCCGCGCTCGGAACTGGTGCGCATCATGGGGTTTATCACCATCCCCGGCCTGCTCGGCCCGCTGATCGGCCCGACCATGGGCGGCTGGATGGTGCAGTACCTGAGCTGGCACTGGATTTTCTTGATCAACTTGCCGGTGGGCATGCTCGGTTGCTGGGCCGTGTGGCACTTTATCCCGGACTTGCGCGGCGACGAACGCACGCGCTTCGACGCCTTGGGCTTTGTGCTGTTTGGCGCGGCCATGGTGTTTATCACCATTGCGATGGAAGGCCTGGGCGAGTTGCACATGCCACACCTGCGAGTGATGTTGCTGCTGTTTGCGGGGCTGGCGTGCCTGGCCGCGTATTGGTTGCGCGCCGCCAATATCAGCAACCCGCTGTTCTCCCCGGTGCTGTTTAAAACCAAAACCTTTGCCGTGGGTATTCTGGGCAACCTGTTCGCCCGTCTGGGCAGTGGCGCGTTGCCGTTTCTGGTGCCGTTGCTGCTGCAAGTGGCCTTGGGCTATTCACCCTCGCAAGCCGGGATGAGCATGTTGCCGCTGGCGGCAGCCGCCATGCTGGCCAAGTGGATAGCGCGACCGCTGATCGAACGCCTGGGCTATCGCATCATTTTGACCGGCAACACCCTCGCGCTCGGGATCATGCTGGCCAGCATGGGCCTGGTCACCGCGCACACGCCCTACCCGCTGCTGCTGGCGATGCTGGCCGTTCTGGGCGCCATCAACTCCTTGCAGTTCACGGCGATGAACACTGTGACCCTGATTGACCTTGATGACGCCAGCGCCAGCAGCGGCAACAGCTTGCTGTCGGTGGTGGCGCAACTGTCGCTGAGTCTGGGGGTTGCGTGTGCCGGTGCCCTGCTGGGCGGCTTCACCGGGGACGGCGCCAATGACGGCGTGGACACGGTGCTGGGGGCGTTCCAGCTGACCTTCCTGACGGTCGGGATCATGGCCATGCTGGCGGCGGCGATTTTCCTGCAACTGTCACCCCAAGACGGGCGCAAACCCAAAGCCAACTCGGAGCATGAGCTGGATCATTAACACCGCCCTCCTGTAGGAGCGAGCTTGTCTCGCGAGCCTTTAAAGGTTCGCGAGGCAAGCTCGCTCCTACAGGGTACGGGTGACTTCTCGTCCAGAATGTTCGGGCATTGGGCACAGGGCTGTTACACTGCGCGACATTTTGTTTTGCAGGCCAGTCCCGTGACCACCATTGCCACCGCTTTTAACACTCTGCCTCTGTCCGCCGCCATGTTGGCTAACCTCGACTCCCTCGGTTATGCCCAGATGACGCCGATTCAGGCGCAGAGCTTGCCGGTGATTCTCAAAGGCATGGACCTGATCGCTCAGGCCAAGACCGGCAGCGGCAAAACCGCTGCATTCGGCATCGGCCTGCTGAACCCGATCAACCCGCGCTTCTTCGGTTGCCAGGCGCTGGTGATCTGCCCGACGCGTGAACTGGCTGACCAGGTGGCCAAGGAAATCCGCCGTCTGGCCCGCGCCGAAGACAACATCAAAGTGCTGACCCTGTGTGGCGGCGTGTCGTTCGGCCCGCAAATCGGCTCGCTGGAGCACGGCGCGCACATCATCGTCGGCACGCCGGGCCGCATCCAGCAGCACTTGCGCAAAGGCTCGCTGGTCCTCGACGGTCTGAACACGCTGGTGCTCGACGAAGCAGACCGCATGCTCGACATGGGTTTCTACGACGCCATCGAAGACATCATTCAGCAGACTCCAGAACGCCGCCAGACCCTGCTGTTTTCGGCCACCTACCCGGTGGGCATCAAGCAGCTGTCGTCCAAGTTCATGCGTAACCCGCAACAGGTCAAAGCTGAAGCACTGCACACCGACAGCCAGATCGAACAGCGTTTCTACGAGATCTCGCCAGAAGAACGCATGAGCGCCGTGACCAAAGTGCTGGGGCACTTCCGTCCGCAATCGTGCGTCGCGTTCTGCTTCACCAAGCAGCAGGTGCAGGAAACCGTTGATCACCTGACCTCCAAAGGTATTTCTGCGGTCGGCCTGCACGGCGATCTGGAACAGCGCGACCGCGATCAAGTGCTGGCGATGTTCGCCAACCGCTCGACGTCGGTGCTGGTGGCGACTGACGTAGCGGCCCGTGGTCTGGACATCGACGCACTGGACATGGTGATCAACGTTGAGCTGGCCCGCGATTCGGAAATCCACATTCACCGCGTTGGCCGTACCGGTCGCGCCGGTGAAAAAGGCATTGCTATCAGCCTGGTGGCACCGTCCGAAGCGCACCGCGCCCAGGCCATCGAGCAATTGCAGAAAGCCCCGCTGAACTGGGAAACGCTGGACACCCTCACCTCTCAGGGCGGCGCGCCTTTGCTGCCCGCCATGAGCACCCTGGTGATTGGTGCAGGCCGCAAAGACAAGGTTCGCCCAGGCGATATCCTTGGCGCACTGACTGGCGACGCGGGTATCCCGGGCGCCCAGGTCGGCAAAATCGCGATCTTTGACTTCCAGGCTTACGTGGCCGTAGACCGCACCATTGCCAAGCAAGCGGCCCAGCGCTTGAGCGACGGCAAAATCAAAGGCCGCTCGCTGCGCGTTCGGGTGTTGTAAGCCCACCGCGCCATACCCTGCCCCCGTAGGAGCGAGCTTGCTCGCGATCTTTGCTTTTAAAGATCAAAAGATCGCGAGCAAGCTCGCTCCTACAGAGTTACCCGCCGTATTTGAGGACACCGCTTTGCGTACCACCGACGTTGTGATTATTGGCGCTGGCGCCGCAGGTTTGATGTGCGCGCTGACCGCTGCCGGGCGTGGGCGCAAGGTGATGCTGATCGACCACGCCAACAAGGCGGGCAAGAAGATCCTGATGTCGGGCGGCGGCCGTTGCAACTTCACCAATATGTACACCGAGCCGAGCAACTTCCTGTCGCAGAACCCGCACTTCTGCAAGTCGGCACTGGCCCGTTATACCCAATGGGATTTCATCGAACTGGTGAGCAAGCACGGCGTGCCTTACCACGAGAAGAAACTCGGCCAGTTGTTCTGCGATAACAAATCCAGCGACATCCTTGAAATGCTCCTCAGCGAGTGCCAACAGGCGGGCGTCAGCCTGCACCTGGACACCTCGGTTGAGCAGATCGAGAAAACCGACACCGGCTACAGCCTCAAGACCACGCTGGATCAATTGAACTGCCAGTCGCTGGTCATCGCCACTGGCGGCCTGTCGATCCCGACCCTCGGCGCCACCGGGTTTGGTTATCAAGTGGCTAAACAGTTTGGCCACACCTTGCTGCCGACCCGCGCAGGATTGGTGCCGTTCACCATTACCGATCAGCTCAAAGAGATCTGCACCGAACTCTCGGGCACTTCGGTGGACTGCCTGGTGAGCTGCAACGATCAAAGCTTTCGCGAGAACATTCTGTTCACCCACCGCGGCCTGAGTGGCCCGGCGATTTTGCAGATTTCGTCGTTCTGGAACAGCGGCGACACCGTTGAGATCAACCTGCTGCCGGATCTGGACGCGCTGAGCTGGCTGCAAGCCCAACAGGCCGAACGCCCGAACAGCGAACTGAAAACCCTGCTCGGTGAAATCTTCACCAAGAAGATGGCCAACCTGCTGGCCGAGCATTGGTTCGTGTCCAAGCCCATGAAGCAATACACCCCAAGCGAGCTGGCTGACGTGGCGGACAAACTGGCGAGCTGGAAAGTCGTGCCCGCCGGGACCGAAGGCTATCGCACCGCTGAGGTCACGCTGGGCGGCGTGGACACCCGCGAAGTGTCGTCCAAGACCATGGAATCGCTGAAAAGCCCGGGGCTGTATTTTGTCGGCGAAGTACTGGACGTGAGCGGCCACCTGGGTGGCTTCAACTTCCAGTGGGCATGGGCGTCGGGGTATGCAGCCGCGCAGTTCGTCTAGCGCCACTCACTGTGTAGCAGTTGACGAGCTTTGCGAGGCTACGTCCGGCTGCGCAGCAGTCGTAAATGGGCTATCACTGCTCTCCAGTTAAACCGAGTTCTCTGGCTTTACGATCGCTGCGCAATCGGACGTAGCCTCGCAAGGCTCGTCAACTGCTACGAGGTCCAGGCTAACCTTCAACACGGGTTTGCATTTAGGCAAAAAAATATTTTCTGTTCGATGTGAACAGTGCCATTGCGCTGGCGTCTTATCTGGCTCAATTTAGCGAATCGATTCGCAAGGCACCGCCACTTCATGTCATCGAAAAGCTTCAGCCATTCGCTGCGCCGTCTGTGGGCGCGGGACAAGTTCAGTTACAGCGTTCGGGTGTTCATCGCCCTGACCGGCAGCATGGCTTTTTGCTGGTATCACGACGAGATGTCGCTGCTGATTCCTTTGTTTTTGGGGATTATCGCCAGCGCTTTGTCAGAGACCGATGACAGTTGGCAAGGCCGCCTGAACGCGTTGCTGGTCACGCTGGTGTGCTTCAGCGCCTCGGCAATCAGTGTTGAACTGCTCTTCCCCTACCCTTGGCTGATGGTCTGTGCGCTGGCACTGGCGGGCTTTGCCCTGACCATGCTCGGGGCGTTGGGTGAACGCTATGGGGCAATTGCCTCTGCGACGCTGATTCTGGCCGTGTACACCATGATTGGCGTGGATCAACGCGGCGGCGAAGTCACCGACTTCTGGCATGAACCCTTGCTGCTGGTGGCAGGCGCGGCCTGGTACGGAATGCTCTCGGTGCTGTGGCAGGCACTGTTTTCCAATCAGCCGGTGCAGCAAAGTCTGTCGCGACTGTTCTGGGAGCTTGGCCTGTACCTCAAGCTCAAATCGTCGCTGTTTGAACCGGTTCGCAACCTCGATGTAGAAGCGGGCCGACTGGAACTGGCCCGCCAAAACGGCCGGGTTGTGGCCGCGCTGAACACCGCCAAAGAAATCATCCTGCACCGGGTCGGCAACTCGCGACCGGGCACCAAGCTCAGCCGCTACCTCAAGCTGTACTTTTTGGCGCAAGACATCCACGAACGCGCCAGTTCATCGCACTACCCGTATAACGCACTGGCCGATGCCTTTTTCCACAGTGACGTGATGTTCCGCTGCCAACGCCTGCTGCGCCAGCAAGGCGTGGCCTGTCAGCGCCTGTCGGACTCAATCAAGCTGCGCCAGCCGTTTGTCTATGACGACAGCTTTGCCGAGGCGCTGAGCGACCTGCACGCCTCCCTCGAACACTTGCGCATCCAGAGCAACCCGGCCTGGCGCGGGCTGCTGCGTTCATTGCGCGCACTGGCGGCCAACCTCGGCACGCTGGACCGTTTGTTGAGCGATGCCAGCAACCCCGACACCCTGGCCGACGCGACCGACAGCAGCCTGCTGGACCGCTCGCCCCGTAACCTCAAGGATGTGTGGTCGCGCTTGCGTCAGCACCTGACGCCAACCTCGCTGATCTTCCGCCACGCCCTGCGCTTGCCGTTGGCACTGAGCATCGGCTTCGGGATGGTGCACTGGATTCACCCAAGCCAGGGTTACTGGATCATCCTCACCACGCTGTTCGTGTGCCAGCCGAGTTACGGCGCGACGCGACGCAAGTTCAGCCAGCGGATCATCGGCACCGCCATTGGTCTGGCTGTGGGCTGGGCGCTGTTTGATCTGTTCCCTAACCCACTGGTGCAATCGATGTTTGCAGTGGTCGCAGGGGTGGTGTTCTTTATCAACCGCACCACGCGCTACACCCTGAGCACGGCGGCGATCACGCTGATGATTCTGTTCTGCTTCAATCAGGTGGGCGACAGCTACGGGCTGTTCCTGCCACGGCTGTTCGATACCTTGGTGGGCAGCGTGATTGCAGCCGCGGCGGTGTTCTTGTTCTTGCCGGACTGGCAGGGTCGGCGGCTCAATCAGGTGCTGGCCAATACCTTGAGTTGTAACAGCCAGTACCTGCGCCAGATCATGCAGCAATATGCCCAGGGCAAAAGCGACGACCTGGCGTATCGACTGGCGCGTCGTAACGCTCACAACGCCGACGCTGCGCTGTCGACCACACTGGCCAACATGCTGATGGAGCCGGGGCACTTTCGTAAGGACGCCGACATGGGCTTCCGCTTTCTGGTGCTGTCACACACCTTGCTCAGCTATTTGTCGGGTCTGGGCGCGCACCGCGACACCGAGTTGCCGGTTGAAATGCGCGAACACCTGATCGAAGGCGCGGGACGGCGCATCGCTGACAGCATCGACCTGATTGCCCAAGGCCTGGCCGCCAAGCTTCCGGTGGCCGTACAGAGTGACGAGGAAGAAGCCCTGGCCAACGAACTGGAACAGATGCCGGATGACATCGATGAGAACCAGCGGCTGGTGCAAACCCAATTGGCACTGATTTGCCGCCAACTGGGCCCACTGCGCACCTTGGCTGCGCATTTGGTCAAAGCGCCGTAGCCCGTCTCGCGACTTGGCGTGACTCAGCATCACGCCTACTATCGGGTCATCGTTTTGATAACAAGGACAATACCGTGACCACTGACTGGCTCTGCAAACACCACAGCGATCTGGGCAAAGAACAGCTCTACGCCATTCTGGAGCTGCGCTCGGAAGTCTTCGTCGTCGAGCAGAAATGCGCCTATCAAGACGTCGACGGGCAAGACCTGTCAGGCGATACGCTGCACGTCATGGGCTGGCAAAACGACAAACTGGTGGCGTATGCGCGCCTGCTGGACCCTGAGTCTCAAGGCGGTGACGTGGTGATTGGCCGCGTGATCATTGCCCCTGCGGGTCGCGGGCAAAAGCTGGGGCACACGCTGATTGAAGAGGCCCTGAAAAACATCGAAGCGTACTGGTCGGGTCAGCCGGTGTTCATGTCTGCACAGGCGCATTTGCAGCCGTTTTATGAGCAGCACGGGTTCAGCGCCGAAGGCGAAACGTACCTTGAAGATGACATCCCACACATCGGCATGCGCCGAGTCAAACCCTTCAAGGGTAGCCCAGCACCTGTTTGATCTGCGCCAGGTGCTGACCAACCCAGGCTTTATCGATCGGCCCCCAACTGTGAATCTGATAGCGCCCGGCGTGATTACGGGCGCCATCTTGCTGCTCAAACTCACACACAATGTCCAGATCGGCCAGGGCGGCAATGGTGTCCTGGGCCGTACGGCGCGGCATACCGGTGACTTCCGTCAGCGCGGGCACATTGCTGGCGGCCTGACTGTCGATCAACCAGGCCACGTACAAACGCCGGTAAAAACTGCTTTTGGTTTTACTGACTTCCATTCAGAACTCCTCGCCCTTTTTTTGTTGGCCTACCCCCCTGTAGGAGCGAGCTTGCCTCGCGATCTTTTGATCGTTTAAAAGCTCGCGAGGCAAGCTCGCTCCTACGGTTAAGCGCCAGAATTAAGATCACGCCACGTCAGGTACACCCGCAGGTCAAATTCCAACTGGTGATACCCCGGCAACATGTGTTCGCACAACTTGTAGAACGCTTTGTTGTGGTCGGACTCTTTGAGGTGCGCCAGTTCATGCACCACGATCATCTTCAGAAACTCAGGCGCGGCATCCTTGAACAGCGAGGCCACGCGCAACTCTTTCTTGGCCTTGAGCTTGCCACCTTGTACCCGCGAAATGGTGGTGTGCAACCCCAGCGCTCGGTGGGTCAGGTCGAGTCGGTTATCGAACAGCACCTTGTCAAAGGACGGCGCATTACGCAGGTATTCCTGTTTGATTTCCTGAGCGTAGGCGTACAAAGCCTTGTCACTTTGCACCGCATGGCGCTGTGGATAACGCTCACTCAGGTAGCTGCCCAACTGGTCGCGCTCAATCAATTGGCGCACCTGGTCCTGCAACGTCTGGGGATAAGCCTGAAGGTATTTGAGAACAGTCATGAGTCGCCAACGCACAGCGTAAAAGTGCGCCAGTGTAGCGAATTCAGCTCTTATGGCTACCATGTCAGACTTTTACGCTGCCAATAGGCGGACGTTTCCGAGAAAGCGTGACACCTGTAAGCGCTGCTTGCGGCATGGAAAGTGGCGGGGCTATCTTCACCAGTCGCCGATGATCCCCGTGGAAGAGACATGAAAAAGACGACGCCCGCCGATCCGAAACCCAAACACCTCAAGCGCGATGACCATCAGCACGATGAAGCCACCCGGCATATTCTTGAGCGCCTGCAGCAAGACCCGCCTGTGGCCCTCGATACACTTAAACCCACTCAAGCACAGGTCATCAGCCCTGAGTCACCGTTTGCCGTGTTAGCGGATGTGCGGGCAACAGACGCTTTGCTGCACATCTTGATCATGCTCAAGAGCGCGGAAGAGGTGTCGGATGAAATCACTGAGCTGGCCAGTGGCATAGAACGCGGCTTGGTGTGGTCGCTGGTGCACTCCGTCGAAATGTCCCGTGCACTGATAGAAGCACTGCTCAAGGGCAATGGCATAGCCCCCGAAAAACCAGCTGTTACACGCCCCTACAGTTGATCGGTGGTGACTGGCACAAAAAACCCGCATCGCTGCGGGTTTTTTCATGACGCTAAGGCTTAGTTGACCTTGGCGTTCAGCTCACCTTTGAGGTAACGCTGGTACATGGCTTCCAGGGAGATCGGTTTGATCTTCGAAGCGTTGCCGGCGGTGCCGAACGCTTCGTAACGTGCGATACACACGTCACGCATGGCCGTCACAGTGGCGCCGAAGAATTTACGCGGGTCGAACTCGCTCGGGTTGGTGGCCATCAGGCGACGCATCGCGCCCGTGGATGCCAGACGCAGGTCGGTGTCGATGTTGACCTTGCGCACGCCGTGCTTGATGCCTTCAACGATTTCTTCTACCGGCACACCGTAGGTTTCTTTGATGTCGCCGCCGTATTCGTTGATGATCGCCAACCACTCTTGCGGCACCGAAGACGAACCGTGCATTACCAGGTGAGTGTTCGGGATGCGCTTGTGGATTTCTTTGATGCGATCAATCGCCAGCACGTCGCCGGTCGGTGGCTTGGTGAACTTGTAAGCGCCGTGGGAAGTACCGATGGCAATGGCCAGGGCGTCCACTTGAGTGCGCTTCACGAAGTCAGCTGCCTCTTCCGGGTCAGTCAGCATTTGGCTGTGATCCAGAACGCCTTCTGCGCCGATGCCGTCTTCTTCGCCAGCCATACCGGTTTCAAGCGAACCCAGGCAGCCCAACTCGCCTTCTACCGACACACCGCAAGCGTGCGCCAGGGCAACGGTTTGCTGAGTGACGCGAACGTTGTAGTCGTAGTCGGTTGGGGTTTTGCCGTCTTCGCCCAGCGAGCCGTCCATCATGACCGAGCTGAAGCCCAGCTGGATCGAACGCTGGCACACATCAGGGCTGGTGCCGTGGTCCTGGTGCATGCACACCGGGATATGCGGGAATTCTTCGATTGCCGCCAGGATCAGGTGACGCAGGAACGGAGCACCCGCGTATTTGCGTGCGCCGGCCGAAGCCTGAACGATCACCGGGGAGTCGGTCTTGTCAGCGGCTTCCATAATGGCGCGCATCTGCTCAAGGTTGTTGACGTTGAAAGCTGGAACGCCGTAGCCGAATTCGGCGGCGTGGTCCAACATCTGGCGCATGCTGATAAGTGCCATTGTGTGTGTCTCTCCCGGACGAGGGTCGTTAATCGTGCAAGCCTGCCGTAGCGGCGGCTGCTATTCAAGTAATTGCAGATCGGGTGTTTGCCCCGGCGCTGCGAATTCGATGCGGCTGAAACGTTACAGCTCCAGCCCTGGCTGGTCGGCCCTGTGTAGGAGCGCGCTTGCCTCGCGATCTCTTAAAAATTCAAAAGATCGCGAGGCAAGCTCGCTCCTACACCATTAGCCTTAAGGACACCCGCGCTCTTTTGAAGCTTGCGGGGTCTCGTACTTTTCCAGCGCTTCAGGCCCTGAGCGTTTATTGACCAGCGGCACGCTCTGCGCCTGCCAGTCGGCCTGGTAACAGCCACTCTCTTCAGGCGTGGCCGCTTGCGCCGATGGCTTGGCCGACCCGGAGCAACCGGCCAAAAAGCCCGCAATCATTAACAGCGGTAACAACTTGACCATGTCCATGCTTCCTTTCAGGGCCTGAGTCATTTTCAGGCTTTAGCGCGGCTTTCCAGAATCTCTACAGCAGGCAGTACTTTGCCTTCAACGAACTCCAGGAATGCACCGCCGCCAGTCGAAATGTACGAAATTTGATCAGCAATGCCGTACTTGTCGATGGCAGCCAGAGTGTCGCCACCGCCTGCAATCGAGAACGCATCACTGTCAGCGATAGCCTGGGCCAGTACTTTAGTGCCGTTTGCGAACTGGTCGAATTCAAACACGCCCACTGGACCGTTCCACAGAATAGTCTTGGAAGATTTCAACAGTTCGGCAAAGTGCGCAGCAGTTTGCGGGCCAATGTCCAGAATCATGTCATCGGCGGCTACGTCGGCGATCAGTTTGACGGTCGCTTCGGCCGACTCCGCGAATTCCTTGGCCACCACCACGTCAGTCGGCAACGGCACGTTGACCTTGGCGGCGATGGCGCGAGCGGTGTCCAGCAGGTCTGGTTCGTACAGCGATTTGCCGACCGGGTGACCGGCAGCCGCCAGGAAGGTATTGGCAATGCCGCCGCCCACGATCAGCAGGTCGCAGATCTGGCTCAGGCTGTTGAGCACTTCAAGCTTAGTCGACACTTTGGAGCCGGCAACAATGGCCGCCATTGGCTTGGCCGGGGCGCCCAAGGCTTTGCCCAGTGCTTCCAGCTCTGCCGCCAGCAACGGGCCTGCCGCCGCAACCTTGGCGAATTTGGCGACGCCATGGGTCGAACCCTCAGCGCGGTGAGCAGTACCGAACGCGTCCATCACAAACACGTCGCACAGGGCGGCGTATTGCTTGGCCAGTTCGTCGGCGTTTTTCTTCTCGCCTTTGTTGAAGCGCACGTTTTCGAACAGCACGATGTCGCCCGCTTTGACGTCGACACCGTTCAGGTAGTCGCTGACCAGCGGCACTTCGCGGCCCAGGGCTTTGCTCAGGTAGTCCGCTACAGGCTTCAGGCTGTTTTCAGCCGAGAATTCGCCTTCGGTCGGACGCCCCAAATGCGAGCAGACCATAACCGCTGCGCCTTTTTCCAGCGCCAGCTTGATGGTCGGCAGCGAAGCAAGGATGCGCGCATCGCTGGTGACGACACCGTCCTTGACTGGGACGTTGAGGTCTTCGCGGATCAGCACGCGTTTACCTTGCAGATCGAGGTCGGTCATCTTTAACACGGTCATGGGTCGCAGTTCCTGAGTGTCTAAAGTTAGAGAGCGGTGTTGGGATGGGTTACGTGCAAATAGTGTTCTGCCACATCGATCATTCGATTGGCAAAACCCCATTCGTTGTCGAACCAGGCCAGCAGGTTCACCAGCCGCGGGCCGGAAACGCGTGTCTGACTGGCATCGACAATGGCCGAATGCGGGTCATGGTTGAAATCACAACTGGCATGCGGCAACTCGGTGTAGGCCAGCAAACCTTTAAGCGGGCCGCTGGTCGCGGCCTCGCGCAGCACACGATTCACTTCTGCGGCGTCGGTGTCGCGCGCCGTGACCAATGTAATGTCGAGGCATGACACATTAAGCGTCGGGACTCGCACGGCTTTGGCTTGAATACGGCCAGCAAGTTCCGGCAATAAACGTTCAATGCCTTTGGCCAGGCCGGTAGACACCGGAATCACTGACTGGAACGCCGAGCGCGTACGACGCAGGTCTTCGTGGTGATAGGCATCAATCACTGGCTGGTCGTTCATCGCCGAGTGAATCGTGGTGATCGACACATACTCAAGGCCGAACGCTTCATCCAGCAAACGCAACAACGGCACGCCGCAGTTGGTGGTACAGGACGCGTTGGACACCAGACGCTCGTCGCCGGTCAGGCTGTGTTGGTTGACGCCATAAACGATGGTCGCGTCGACATCGGCTTCGCTGGCCATAGGCTGCGAAAACAGTACGCGAGGTGCCCCGGCATCGAGAAAACGCTGAGCGTCGGCACGGGTGTGATAGACGCCAGAACACTCCAGCACCAGATCAACGCCCAGCGCAGCCCAGTCGATACCTTCGGGGGTGGCACTGCGGAACACTTTCACGCAGTCGCCATTGATGTGCAGGCAGTCGCCTTCGATCCGTATTTCGCCGGGGAACCGGCCATGCGTGGAGTCGAAGCGCGTCAAATATTCGAGACTGGCCATGTCGGCCAAATCATTCAGTGCAACGATTTCAAACCCGGCATCTGCCCCTCGCTCAAACAACGCACGCAAGACGCAACGACCAATCCGGCCGTAGCCGTTGAGTGCAACTTTGTAAGGACGCGGTTGAGGCATGGGGTTCTCTTATCAGGGCGGGCAATCAATGCAAAACCCTGTAGCCGCTGCCGCAGGCTGCGATCTTTTGATCTTAAAAGATCGCAGCCTTCGTACCTCGGCAGCGACTACAGGGACTTACTTAGTCTTCCAGCAGCTCTTCAGCCTGACCCAGGATGTTTTCCAGGGTGAAGCCGAACTCTTCGAACAAGGCAGGCGCAGGCGCCGACTCGCCGTAGGTGGTCATGCCAATGACGCGGCCTTCCAGGCCCACGTACTTGTACCAGTAGTCTGCGTGGGAGGCTTCGATAGCAATACGCGCGCTCACTTGCAGCGGCAGAACCGACTGCTTGTAGCCTGCATCTTGGGCTTCGTACACGCTGGTGCAGGGCATCGAAACAACACGGACCTTGCGGCCTTGTTCGGTCAGCTTGTCGTAGGCCTGAACAGCCAGGCCCACTTCGGAACCGGCCGAGATCAGGATCAACTCAGGCTCGCCTGCGCAGTCCTTCAGCACGTAGCCACCCCGGTTGATGTCGGCAATCTGGCCAGCATCACGGGTTTGGTGGGTCAGGTTCTGACGCGAGAAGATCAACGCGGACGGGCCGTCGTTGCGCTCCAGAGCGAATTTCCAGGCCACTGCGGATTCCACCGCGTCGGCTGGGCGCCAGGTGTCAAGGTTCGGCGTGGTACGCAGGCTGGTCAGTTGCTCAACCGGCTGGTGCGTCGGGCCGTCTTCGCCCAGACCGATGGAGTCGTGGGTGAACACATAGATCACGCGCTGCTTCATCAGGGCCGACATGCGGATGGCGTTGCGGGCGTATTCCATGAACATCAGGAAGGTCGCGCCGTAAGGCACCAGGCCGCCGTGCAGAACCACGCCGTTCATGATGGCGCTCATGCCGAACTCGCGAACACCGTAGTGCACGTAGTTGCCGCTGGCGTCTTCGCCGGTGATGCTCTTGCAGCCTTTCCAGATGGTCAGGTTGGAACCGGCCAGGTCAGCGGAGCCGCCCAGCAGTTCTGGCAACAGCGGGCCAAAGGCGGTCAGGGCGTTTTGGCTGGCTTTACGGCTGGCGATGGTTTCGCCTTTGGCAGCGACTTCAGCGATGTAGGCGTTAGCCTTGGCATCGAAGTCAGCTGGCAGTTTGCCGCTCAGGCGACGGGTCAGCTCGCTCGCCAGTTCCGGGAATTCGGCAGCGTAGGCCGCGAAGCGCTTGTCCCACTCGGACTCAACCGCAGCACCGGCTTGTTTGGCATCCCATTCGGCGTAGATATCAGCCGGGATTTCAAATGGGCCGTGGTTCCAGTCCAGCGCCTTGCGGGTCAGGGCGATTTCGTCCGCGCCCAGTGGAGCACCGTGGCTTTCTTCTTTGCCCTGCTTGTTCGGCGAACCAAAACCAATGGTGGTTTTGCAGCAGATCAGCGTTGGCTTGTCGCTTTTACGAGCGGTTTCGATCGCTGTTTTGATTTCTTCCGGATCGTGACCGTCAACGTTGCGGATCACTTGCCAGTTGTAGGCTTCGAAACGCTTTGGCGTGTCGTCGGTGAACCAGCCTTCAACTTCGCCATCAATCGAGATGCCGTTGTCGTCGTAGAACGCGATCAGTTTGTTCAGACCCAAGGTGCCGGCCAACGAGCCAACTTCGTGGGAAATGCCTTCCATCATGCAGCCATCACCCAGGAACACGTAGGTGTGGTGATCGACAACAGAGTGGCCAGGACGGTTGAACTGCGCGCCCATGACTTTTTCAGCCAGGGCAAAGCCCACGGCGTTAGCCAAGCCCTGACCCAACGGACCTGTGGTGGTTTCAACGCCCGGCGTGTAACCGAACTCCGGGTGACCCGGGGTACGGCTGTGCAGTTGGCGGAAGTTTTTCAGGTCGTCGATCGACAGGTCATAGCCGGTCAGGTGCAGCAACGAGTAGATCAACATCGAACCGTGGCCGTTGGACAGCACGAAGCGGTCACGGTCAGCGAACGACGGGTTGCTCGGGTTGTGCTTCAGATAATCGCGCCACAGTACTTCGGCGATATCCGCCATACCCATAGGGGCACCTGGGTGGCCGCTGTTGGCTTTTTGCACGGCATCCATGCTGAGTGCACGAATGGCGTTGGCACGCTCACGACGGCTGGGCATCGCTGTTCTCCTGGGTATTGAAAGTTAAATCGAAACGGAAAAAAGGCGAGCATTTTCCCTCACGCACTGCCCTCGGGGCAATGACAGATAGTCGCTTGAAGCATTTTTCCTGCGCTTAACCGTTCAACCTGTTGAAGATCGGACATTTCATTTCGTTAATCAGCACAGATGGCCCGACAAACGTGCCGGCCATCAATCAATATCAAAAAGTTTTGATATTGAACTTGCGGGGCGTGAGGCGGGTAACTAGACTGCGGCCCCATGAACTTACGCGTGCCTTCAATCCGCCATGACGATTGCGACGAGCTCTCTGCCCTGTGCAAGGCTGGAGGCGACCCGCTGCGACTCAATGTGCTGCGCGCGTTGGCCAACGATTCATTTGGAGTGCTGGAGCTGACGCACATTTTCGCTACCGGCCAGTCAGGCATGAGCCATCACCTCAAGGTGTTGTCCCAGGCACAACTGGTAGCGACGCGTCGTGAAGGCAATGCCATTTTTTATCGTCGGGCCTTGCCCCACACCGAGCTGCTGGGCGGCAAGTTGCATGCTGCGTTGCTGGAAGAGGTCGATAACCTGACCTTGCCTGCCGACGTGCAAGCGCGCATCAGTGCCGTACATGGACACCGGGCAGCGGCCAGTCAGGACTTTTTCTCGCGTATTGCCGAGAAATTTCGCGCTCAACAGGATTTGATCGCTGGCTTGCCACAGTATCGTGACAGCGTCTTGGCGCTGCTCGACAAACAGAGCTTTAGCCCAGCGGCCACGGCCCTGGAAGTCGGCCCCGGCGATGGCAGTTTCTTGCCCGACCTGGCCCGCCGCTTCCAACAGGTCACGGCGCTGGACAACAGCTCGGTGATGCTTGAACTGGCCCGCCAGCTCTGTGAACGCGAGTCACTGAACAACGTCAGCCTGCTGCTGGCCGACGCGCTGCACGGTACGCAGATCCAGGCCGATTGCGTGGTAGTGAACATGGTCTTGCACCATTTCGCGGCACCGGCTGAAGCACTCAGGCAACTGGCCACCTTGCTGCAACCTGGCGGTAGCCTGCTGGTAACAGAGTTGTGTAGCCATAATCAGGCGTGGGCCCGCGAGGCTTGCGGTGATTTGTGGCTTGGTTTTGAACACGATGATCTGGCCCATTGGGCCACCGCTGCGGGACTCGTTCCCGGGGACAGCCTCTATGTAGGCTTACGTAATGGTTTCCAGATTCAGGTCCGCCACTTTCAGCGGCCGGCTGGCGACACTCACCATCGGTAATTATTAGGAAACCGTCGAGATGAGCGAATACTCCCTTTTCACCTCCGAGTCCGTGTCTGAAGGGCATCCGGACAAAATCGCCGACCAGATTTCTGATGCGGTGCTGGACGCCATCATTGCTGAAGACAAGCACGCCCGTGTGGCCTGCGAAACTCTGGTGAAAACCGGCGTAGCAATCATCGCGGGCGAAGTGACCACTTCGGCCTGGGTTGACCTGGAACAGATCGTTCGCGACGTGATCACCGATATTGGTTACACCAGCTCGGACGTCGGCTTCGATGGCGCGACCTGCGGCGTGATGAACATCATCGGCAAGCAGTCCCCAGACATCAACCAAGGTGTTGACCGTGCCAAGCCTGAAGATCAGGGCGCTGGCGACCAGGGCCTGATGTTCGGCTACGCCAGCAACGAAACTGACGTGCTGATGCCTGCCCCGATCACGTTCTCGCACCAACTGGTGCAGCGTCAGGCTGAAGCCCGCAAATCCGGCCTGCTGCCTTGGCTGCGCCCGGACGCCAAGTCGCAAGTGACCTGCCGTTACGAAGACGGCAAGGTTGTCGCCATCGACGCCATCGTGCTGTCGACCCAGCACAACCCGGAAGTCTCGAACAAAGACCTGCGCGAAGGCGTGATGGAGCTGATCGTCAAGCACGTGCTGCCTGCTGATCTGCTGCACAAAGACACCCAGTTCCACATCAACCCGACTGGCCAGTTCATCATCGGTGGCCCGGTGGGCGACTGCGGCCTGACCGGTCGCAAGATCATCGTGGACACCTACGGCGGCATGGCCCGTCACGGCGGCGGCGCGTTCTCGGGTAAAGATCCATCCAAGGTTGACCGTTCGGCAGCTTACGCCGGTCGTTACGTGGCCAAGAACATCGTGGCTGCCGGCTTGGCTGAGCGTTGCGAGATCCAGGTTTCCTACGCAATCGGCGTCGCTCAACCGACTTCGATTTCGTTGAACACCTTCGGCACTGGCAAAATCTCCGACGACAAGATCATCAAGCTGGTGCGTGAGGTGTTCGACCTGCGTCCATACGCCATCACCAAGATGCTTGATCTGCTGCACCCGATGTACCAGGAAACTGCAGCATACGGCCACTTCGGCCGCACCCCGCAGACCAAAACGGTTGGCGACGATACCTTCACCACGTTCACGTGGGAGCGTACCGACCGCGCTGAAGAGCTGCGCACTGCCGCTGGTTTGTAAGTAAGCCTGCTGCACCCAAAGCCCCGGACAGGTGACTGTTCGGGGCTTTTTTGTGGCTGTCGGCAGGCACCGAAACACGCGGCAATCCTCTGCCCGTACGCGTTGACAACCGTCCACTAGCCTTAAGCATTCACTCCGGGCAAGGACGCTCATGATGCTGGCCACACTCCGCCTTTTCAGTGGGCTTTTGCTCGCTTTTCTCAGCTCCAACTCACTCGCCAACACCTGCACTGACGCTCAGGCACTGCGCCAGCAACTCAAGGTCTGGGACGACAGCTACCACCGCTTGGGGGTGTCATTAGTCAGCGACGCGGTGTACGACCAGTCACGCAGTCGTCTAGAACAGTGCCTTGGCGTGGACAATCCGCTACAGACCGCAAGCGGCCCCGTCGCGCACCCTGTGGCCCAGACAGGCTTGGCCAAACTGGCAGATGAACCTGCCGTTAAAGAGTGGATCAAGGGCCGCCAAGACCTGTGGATTCAGCCCAAGGTCGATGGCGTGGCGGTCACGCTGATCTATAAACAGGGCCAATTGCAGCACGTCATCAGCCGGGGCGACGGGCAAGCGGGGCAGGACTGGACCCGCTCGGCGCGTGCCATCAAGGCCATCCCCCAACAACTGTCGAAGCCTGTGGACAGGTTGCTGCAAGGCGAACTGTATTGGCGCTTGCCTGGTCACATTCAAGCCAAGGCCGGCAGCGTCAATGCGCGCAGCACCGTGGCCGGGTTGATGGCACGGCATGAATTGAGCCCCGAACAAGGCCAGGGCATCGGGTTATTTGTGTGGGACTGGCCCCAAGGCCCAACAGCGCAAGCCGAACGTATCGCGCAATTGAGCGCGCTGGGCTTCACCGACAGCCACACCTACAGCCAGCCCATCGAACACCTCGATCATGCCCGACACTGGCGCGAGCATTGGTATAACAACCCGCTGCCCTTCGCCAGTGACGGCGTGGTATTGCGCCAAAGCCAGCGCCCGGCGGCAGAACGCTGGCAGGCCAAACCGCCCAACTGGGCGGCCGCGTGGAAATACCCGCATGCCCAGGCGTTGAGTGAAGTGCGCAAAGTAACGTTCAATATTGGCCGCACTGGGCGCATCACGCCCATGCTGGAACTGACCCCGGTTCGTCTGGACGACCGCACCATCAAACGCATCAGCGCAGGTTCGTTACAGCGCTGGCAAAGCCTGGATATTCGCCCCGGTGATCACGTTGCCATCAGCCTGGCGGGCATGACCATTCCACGGCTGGACAGCGTGGCGTTGCGCGCCAGCGAGCGCGTTGAAGTCAAAACACCCAACCCCCATAACTTCCATGCTCTAAGCTGCTGGCAGGCGACACCGGGATGCGAAAGCCAGTTTTTGGCACGCCTTAATTGGCTCAGCGGCAAACAAGGGCTGGCGCTGCCATTCACCGGGCCCGGCACCTGGAAAACGCTGGTTAATGCGGGACGCATAACTCACCTGCTTGATTGGATGACCCTGGACAGCGCTCAGCTTGCTAACATTGCTGGCTTCGGTGAACGCAGCAGCGAGCGTTTGCTCGCAAGCTTGCACAGTGCGCGGCAACAACCGTTTGAGCGTTGGGTCAAAGCCCTCGGGCTGCCGCCCACGGGTGATGCACCGCTGGGGCAGTCATGGCAGGCGCTGGTTGCACGCGACGAGCAGGCCTGGCAGACCTACTCCGGCATCGGCGCCCGGCGTGCCGCGCAACTGAGTGTTTTTTTCGTGAACCGAATGTACACGCGTTAAGTGAAGAATTACGTGCTGCCGGGATTGCCGGTTTCGATTAGAGACCGCACCCGCACCTTTACCCGAGGCGTATGCTGCGCATCGGTTTATTCAAATTGTGTTTATTGTCACTTTTAGTCATGGAGCCTTTTATGAAACGTTTTTCACCCCTCGTCCTGTTGACTGTGTGTGGCCTGCTGGCCGCCCCTTTGATGGCCGCTGATCAAGCACCGGAACCAACGGGCTGCGCCGCCAAGAAGCACGCCATCACCCTGCAACTTGAGCAAGCGCGTGCCCACGGCAACAGCAACCAAGTCGCGGGTCTGGAAAAAGCCCTGAGCGAAGTGAATGCGAACTGCACCGAGGCGGGCCTGAAGAAAGAACGCGAAAACAAAGTGCTGGATGCCAAGCATGAAGTCAGCAAACGCCAGGCAGACTTGGATAAAGCCATGAAGAAAGGCGATCCGGAAAAAATCGACAAGCGTAAAACCAAGCTCGCTGAGTCGCGCAAAGAACTGCAAGAAGCGCTGGATCAGTTGGACAAGTAAGCCACTGAGTCCCCCTGCCTCGCGATCTGTTAAAGATCAAAAGATCGCGAGGCAAGCTCGCTCCTACAGGCTCAATGATTCCTGAATGCCTTGTGGCAAGCGCTGCACGTGTCTTCGACTTTCTGCACCGCTGGCGCCAGGTTGCTGGCCTGGTACGGTTGTACCTGACTGGCGATCACCAACTCGCCCGTCGCGGCTTCCAACTCGCGCGCCAATGCCTGAAAACGCGCCTGATTTTGCCAAACGGCATCCGTGGCGCTGGTTTGTTCCGACTCTTTGACCTGAGGAAAATGCTTCCAGGGCTCGTGAGCCAACGCATCCAGTTGCACAGCGGCTTCGGCAAAGCGCGGGCCATCGAACGGAACCCGGCCACGCAACATGCCGCCTAGCTCTTCGCTGGTCTTGAGCATTTGCTTGAAAATCGCTTTACGCTGACCCAGCGGTGAATCGGGGTCAACGCCACCACACGCCGAGAGCGTCAGGCAGGCCAGCAATACGACGAAACAGTGTTTAACAGTCATGGTGGCTTCACGTCACGGAAAACGGCCGCCAGTATCCCCGTGTCACGCGTAAAGACCAATACCCCTATTAAGTATATGGATTGCCTGAAAGGTCAGTTGACCTCGGCAACCTTGAAGGAACACCGTTGATGAGATCACTTTTCAAGCCGTTGGCCTGGGCGTTACCCGTTGTCATGCTGCTGGCTGGTTGCAATGGCACCGACAAAGACAACGCAAAGCCCGAACCTCATACCACCTACATCAAGGCCGATTGGAGCGCGCTGCCCGAAGTCACCGGCACCGATTTGCAAAGCGGCTTCGCCTCCTGGCGCAGTGCGTGCACCCGACTCAAGGCCGACCCGAACTGGGGCACCCTTTGCAGCGCTGCTGCCAGTTTGCCTGCCAACCCGAGCGTGGCCGAGATCAGCAGTTTTCTGCAAACCCACCTCGACGTGTACAGCTTGCGCTCGGCCGAAGGCAGCAGCGACGGCTTGATCACCGGCTATTACGAACCGGTTTACCCCGGCAGCCTGAAACCGACCGCTACCGCCAACGTGCCCATTTACGGCGTACCGTCCGACCTGATCGTGGTGAACCTGGACAGCATTTACCCTGAACTCAAAGGCAAGCGCCTGCGCGGACGCCTTGAAGGCCGCGTGCTCAAGCCTTACGACACAGCAGAAACCATCAACAGCAAAGGCTTGAATGCCCCGGTGCTGGCCTGGTTGACCGACCCGATGGACCTCCAGTTTTTGCAAATCCAGGGTTCTGGCCGCGTGCAACTCGACACTGGCCGCCAACTGCGCATTGGCTACGCGGACCAGAACGGCCACCCCTACAAACCTATTGGCCGCTGGTTGGTTGAACAGGGCGAACTGAAAAAAGAAGACGTGACCATGGGTACCATCCACGCGTGGGCGGTGGCTCACCCCGAACGCGTGCACGAGCTGCTGGCCAGCAACCCAAGCTATGTGTTTTTCACCCAGAACCCTGACAGCAACGAAGGCCCGCGCGGCTCGCTGAACGTGCCGCTGACGCCGGGCTACAGCGTGGCCGTGGATCGCAAGATCATCCCGCTGGGCAGCCTGCTGTGGTTATCGACGACCCAGGCAGATGGCCAACCCATCGTGCGCCCGGTTGCCGCGCAAGACACTGGCGGCGCAATTGCTGGCGAAGTGCGTGCCGACTTCTTCGTGGGTACCGGTCCCCAGGCCGGACAAATTGCTGGCGACATGAAGCAGAAAGGCAATATCTGGCTGCTGTGGCCAAAAGGCGCTGCGTTGCCGCAGTGAGCACCGCACAACCCCGAGCTGCGCAGGCCGCAATCTTTTGAGCTCCTTTGTCAGCGCAGAAACCTCTCTGCGCATTTTTAATCAGGCAGAAAACATGAATAAAAAAGCGGTTATCGTTTTCAGTGGCGGACAAGACTCAACCACCTGTTTAGTGCAGGCGCTGCCCCTCTATGACGAAGTGCACTGCATCACCTTTGACTATGGCCAACGCCATCGAGCAGAGATTGAGGTGGCGCAAACCCTTTCCAAGCAACTGGGTGCCACAAAGCACACCGTCCTGGATGCGTCCTTGCTTAATCAATTGACGGTCAGCAGCCTGACCCGAGACGACATTGCAGTGCCCGACGCCTCTGATCCTGAAACCGGTTTGCCGAATACATTCGTGCCGGGGCGCAATATTTTATTTCTGACACTGGCCTCTATCTACGCCTATCAGGTACAGGCCAAAACCGTCATTACTGGCGTGTGCGAAACCGACTTCTCGGGTTACCCGGACTGCCGCAATGAGTTCGTGAAGTCGCTTAACCAGGCGATTACCTTGGGCATGGCCTACGACGTGCGCATCGAAACGCCATTGATGTGGCTTAACAAAGCCGAAGTGTGGGCGCTGGCTGACGAGCACCACCAATTGGACTTGATTCGCGACCAGACACTGACTTGCTATAACGGCCTGAAAGGCGCGGGATGCGGCCATTGTGCGGCGTGCAGTCTGCGCTCGAAAGGGTTGACCGACTACCTGAGCAACACCGCTGAAGTGCGCCAAAACTTGCGGAGCAAGCTGCAAAAACCCGCATAACACCCCGCCCCTTGTGCGCTATCAACACGTTCGGTGTGTGGCAGGCAAACAACGTGTAATCGCTGCCGCAGCCTGCGGCAGCGATTACGCGGGCTTGGATTTACATCGACACAAAGAAGAAGCTGACGATCAGCCCCATGCCGATAAACCACACAATCGAACGCATCAGCGCCCAGTCGGCCAGGTAGCAGATGATGTACAGCAGGCGACTGGTGATGAACAGCACGGCCAGCACGTCGATCGTCACAGGCTGGGCGTTGCCTACGATGTCGGCAATGATCACCGCCGCCGCAAACGCCGGGGTCACTTCAAAGCTATTGAGCTGGGCGTTGTGCGCACGTTTGGCAAACCCCTCCAGCGTGTCGAGAAACGCACGCGGATCGTGGTTTTGCCGAGGCCCGAACTTGCCTTGGCTGAACTTGGCAATGCCGGTACACACGTACGGCAAACACAGGGCAATCAGTACACACCAGAAGGCAACCGTCATTGGAATTTCCTTTTTAGAGTTTCATCACGAGCATGCCGATCAGCACCCGTCCACAGGCTAAGAGCCTCGAGCCAGCAAAAGGTTCTTGGCTCTACTAGCGCTCTCTTAGTTGTAACAGCACCCCTCTAAACTTCCAGCGATCTTTTGCGCCGGGGGCGTGTCCAAGCACGTTGCAGATCAAATCATCGCAACCTGTACCAACGCCTACGCTAAACGAAGGCTGTACCGGGTAAAGATGTGTCCCTGACAGCTGCGATTACATCAAACCTATAGCCCGAACTGATCGGGCTTTCATTCACTCACGCCACCACAGGATCCCGGATGCTTGAGCTTGTTGCTGCGTTTATCTGTCTGACCTCACTACTCACGTACGTGAACTTCCGTTTTATCGGCCTGCCGCCAACGATTGGCGTCATGGTCACCGCCCTTATGTTTTCGCTGCTGTTGCAGGGTTTGAGTTTTCTCGGTTATCCGGGCCTCGAAGACCGTGTGCAAGAGCTGATCGGCCAGATCGACTTCGGCGATTTGCTGATGAACTGGATGCTGTCGTTCCTGCTGTTCGCCGGCGCCTTGCACGTCAATATCAATGACGTGCGCAGTTATCGCTGGCCCATCGGACTGCTGGCCACGGTCGGTGTGTTGATCGCAACCACGGTCATCGGCAGCCTGGCGTACTGGATTTTTGCCCTGTTCGGCTGGCATATCAGCTTCTTGTATTGCTTGCTGTTTGGCGCGCTGATTTCCCCCACCGACCCGATTGCAGTGCTCGGTGTGCTGCGTACGGCCAACGCCTCCAAGCCACTGAAAACCACCATTGTTGGCGAGTCGCTGTTCAATGACGGCACCGCCGTTGTGGTGTTCACAGTGTTGCTCGGCATCGTGCAACTGGGTGAAACCCCGAGCATCAGTGCCACGGCGATGCTGTTCGCGCACGAGGCGATTGGTGGTGTGGTGTTCGGTGGCCTGATTGGTTATTTGGTGTACCGAATGATCAAAAGCATCGAGCAGTACCAGATCGAAGTGATGCTGACCCTGGCGCTGGTGATTGGCGGCTCGGCCATGGCCAGTGAGCTGCATGTGTCGGCGCCGATTGCGATGGTGGTTGCCGGTCTGATCATCGGCAATCTGGGCCGCAACAAGGCGATGAACGAGATGACCCGTCGCTATATGGACGGTTTCTGGGTTTTCCCAAAGGCGCCAAAAAGGCCTGCATCTTTGTCACATTGAAGGCGGCTACGCAGCGCCACTGAAAGCTGAGATGCGCCTCTGTTCCTGCCGAGCTATCTATTCTGGTCGCTCCCCTTTATCAGAATCCACATCATCAAGACATCAAGGTGTGGGCATACCACCCGCGTCTAGGATTCAACACGCCCACCAGTGAGCCTTCCATCGGACAATTGATCCTGGATGGGGCAAACGGCAGCCAACCGCTTTCTCTATGTGTATATTCATACAGTAATTCGCATGCTACGCCCTGTGGGGGGACGCTAGGCATAACGCTGAAAAGGTGCTTACATCAATGCTTAATGTCATGTCGCCACCAGCAAGGATGAGGATTTAACTTGGCCACTCTTACGGATAAAGAAATCGAAGCCCTGAAAATCGAGAATTTCATTTTTCACGTGGTGCATCATCGAGCCGATGATCCGATCCTGTTTGACGACACCCCCTTAAGCACCTTCGAGCCGTTCTTCATTGACCGCATCAAAGAAACCCTCAAGGGCAATAAATTTTCTTTCGCTGAAATATCTCAAGTAAAGGCTAAATTGAATAGTTGGGAGAAGGGCGAGTCGAATTTTGTCGATATCTCCAAGAGTTTGGCTCGACAGTTCCATCGCCTTGGCGACAAACGTATGAAGTCAGGCGTATTGATCGTAATTGGTTTAGTTACAGGTGCTAAAAAGTTTTATTCGTTAATTAAGTATGACTCTGAAAAAGTCGTTACATTTGAAACTAAGGGCGCCCAGGCAATACTTCAGGCAGTTACCAACAACTTTACTGAATCACCAAAAGCGCTCCAGAAATCAGCTCTTATTGATTTGGATTCCAAAGACTCAGAAGTAGTGATCATTGATAAAATGAGCCGCTCAGGAATCAGTGATTTCTTCAAAGAATTCCTGGGAGTAGAGCGCCTCCGAAATTCAAAGGAAATGACGGTAGATTTGGTTAAGGCAATCAAAAAAACTGTAAGGACACACCTGGGTGATCTGCCGCCGGCTATCACATCGAAGGTCGCTGAGAAAGTCGTTGAGATTGCGAAAAAGCGTAAAGACTTTGAAGTCGACGAATTCTTCACAGATTTTTTCGGCATCAATGGCCAAGATGAAATCCGGGCGACCTTCGACAAAGAATTGGAAAGCCTAAATTTGACTGGTGAGGTGTTCTCCTACGATGAGGAAGAGCTACCTACCAATGAGGCAAAGAAATACGTAACAAGTGAAGGCATAACCATAAATATGCCTGCGCGGGCAAAGGGAAGCTTAACTATTGAAAATGGAAAGGATGAAACTGTTATTACTATTCGTACAAGTCGCTTGCGTGAATCATGAAACAGATAGCGCTGGAACTTCGCAACTTCTTTGAGCGACTTACGGCGTCGGGTGGTTCTGCGCAGGTTGAAACTACGCATATTTTTCGAATTGATGAAGTGAGCGTTACATCTTCCGGGTTTGTTCGAGAATTGAAAGATCTTGCCCAGCGTGTTTGTTCTATGGGCATCGGAAAGATAGAGCTTTTTGGAGAAGTTTCCGACAGCATCGAGATCAAGGATTTCGATTTGGAGGATGTGGAAAATGACAGACTAACAGTCATCTTGGAGAAGCCAGCGGATGATGGTTGGTGTTATTTCCTAACTTTAAAAGGTTTCGAAAACTGGTTGAGAACAAACCAATTTTCAGCACAGAACTCACAGAAAAAAATGTGCGTGTGGGTTGCAAGTGAAACCTTTGAATTTTCCACTCATCAGTTTCTAGTGAAAGAAATGGGTGGAGATAAAAATTTACCGACCGCCACTCAACATCCTGAAAAACCTTGGAAAATGGTACGGGATCTTACCCACTCCCTTACCCCTCCGTCGCTTGAGCCATGGCTGCTGACTGCTGAGCCAATTGCTGAAAGCGAATCTTTTACAGCCTGGAAACGCGTGGCTGTGGAAAAGCTTTCCTTTTGCTTGCCTGCCGAGATTCGCAAGGAAGATGATGAGACTCATGTAATATTTCGAGGCGGGCGCTCACTCCCCATAGCTATAGACCAGCCTATTAACTGGGCTGATATCAATTTTGAAACACTCCACGACACCTGCCAGTGGATCTACTCCACCCCTAGGGAGTGTGAAACGAAATTCCAACTTTTCAACAACCACATTGCTATCAACTGGAACAGTGGGACGACGTGGCCCTCTGGCTCAACGCCACTCTTAAAAAATAGCCTCTCGGGGGCCAAGGAAGCGTTCGCCTTTCATCTCCAAGATCAGAGCAAGGAGGCTGTCAAAAGCCTGGGAGATCTGCGCAAGGGTTTGCAGGACGAGGTTAATAAGACACAAACTGCGACAAGGGATTTAATATCAGCTCTCTGGCGTGATTTCGCGGTGGCGGGTGTTGTCTTAGCTCTCAAGACTCCGATAGCGACTACAGGCGTAGCCGATACAGCCACCACGATTCTGTATCTTGGTGTTTCTGTGCTTCTCATATTGAGCCTAGTTATCAACACTCTTTCAACCTTGCGTTTTAACAGTCTTGCTGACAGCAGTAGAGAAGGATGGCGGAAGAAGATCTACAACTTTATGTCATCCGACGACTGGAGGCGATTGGTTGAAAAACCTATATCGTCCGGACGCACCGTTTACTGGCTTGCTTGGACTGTGTGCTTCTGTCTATACGCAGCCATTGTCCACTACTTCCTATCGCTCGCGGCACCTAGCTTCGTGGCGAACCACATTGATTATTATTTTTTCTGCGCGTGGAACTACATCACCGCCTTTCTTTTATAAACTATAAGTCTAACTACCATTGAATCTTTATGGCGCAGTGTTACTACACAGATATTTAGAAACTATGCCGAAAACCATCAGGGCTTTGCTTACACAACAGAAGCCGGTCTGGCTGAGGTAGGGGCTATAGCCATCATTGTCCGCATTCCGTTGCTCAGCGTAATGTACCCAAATACGGCCATTAAGCCTAAAAGTGATGGTTAATGTGCCGTATTGGGGACATTAAATATGCATCTCAGAGCAACGTACCACCAGCGTTCAATTCTAGGAGGGTAGTTGACTCTCGGATTCGCTGGCCTCATGGCGAGCCCAGCGCAACGCAGCTATCGACATGAATTGCCTAATCGCCAGCGCTCCCCTTTCATTTCTAGCTTTGGAGCCTGGCAAGGTCAAAGCTGCCTCAACCTTGGCACGGCTAGCTTCGTACATTGCAAATGCGTTGAACTCAGAATCAAGCAGCACCAAGAGCACAATATCGAAGGGTTGTCGTAGATCAATTGCACCCATACGGCCCGTAATCTTTTGCGAGTTCAGGATACATCGCCCCTTGATCTGGATTCTCGCGACGCCATCTTCCAGCGTCTCTGTAGCGTCGTAACCTGCCTGCCTTGCAGGATGTAGTACCAGGCCGAGTCGAGTAGCAGCTTCGTACTCTGCCACCTCGCCGGTCACGCCCAGCGGCTTGCCGGTCAGGCGATAGAATCTACGCGCGAGCACCTTGGCTTCTTTCAGAATCTCTAGGATTTCATCCTGGATCAATGCAGCCTGGTGAGGTTCCTGGCCATGACTGAGTTCAGTCATCTGCAAATGCCTCGAGCGCAGCGAGCAGCTTGGCTAGTTCAGCCAAGTTGGCCGCCGTCACGATGTCATATTCTCCTCGACTGCTCAGCCGATATACCTCTCGAGCCTTTTTGACCCGTTCCAGTAGAGGAACAACAATGCCTGACGCTCTTTCAAGAAATTCGTTAATGTCTGCCCGTGTTTGAGGGATCTTGTAGCCTTTGGCCGCGCTTGTGATGATGACGTCCGCATCCCGAAGCTTGGCGATGCCACTTGATCGGATTCTCTGGCCGTTGACCTCTCCAAGTCCGCTGTCTTTTAGATGCGCCATGATCTCCGTAGTCAGCACGTAATCCTTGGTGACGAATTCGCTTTGAAATCTTAAGAACCGCAGGATACTCAATTGCAGGCGCTCATCCTCATCAGGGTGTTCGCCAGCCCGCTCGCTAAAACGATCAGCCTGGCGGAGTGCTTCTTGGTGTACTTGGTAGTCTGCATACCCAGACTCATCCGTCGGCGGTGGCAGAAGAGACTGGTACTTGGATGGCCACTCAAGCATTCCAAGAGTCAGGCTGCGTAGGATTTTTTTGTAGGCAAGGACTGCTTCTTCCGAAGCTTTCTCTTCGTAGATCTGAGCGACTGATCCAGCAAAAAAATCTGCAACCTGAACCAAAACGTTGTCCTTACTGGCCATCGTCTGGAACGCATCCTTATCGCCAAATAGGTCGTCCACGAATCGTTCTGCAACGTAGCTTTTGAGGCTCTCCTGAAATTCCTGGCCACCATGCTCGTCAACGATCATCTGGAGGTCAGGGTATGCGCGGAACAAGCGTTCATAGAGCAACCCGTTCACGTATTTTATGAACGAGGTCTTGATACGGAGGCCGCCGTCTTTGTGAATTCGGGACTTATCAACGACGGTGAAATAGAGCTTGAAAGGCAGCTCAGCTAGCTCGTTGAGGATTCGGGAACGGCGATCTGAATCCTTCGGCTTCAGATTGCTGGATTTGATCTCGCCTGTTTGAAAGTGACGCATGCGGAGTGCTTCAGCTTGGGCATAAGCAGCTTCCAGGTCTTTCTCTGCCACCAGAATGGAGCACACGATGAAGAAGCCCGAGCTCCCTCCCTTTGACGTATCAAGGTCGGAATTCCCGGACTCATCCACGAAGGCATAGGTTCTGTCCATGAGCTTGCTCCATCAACAACGTACTGAGCGCGGTGGGTCGCCCAATGGCAAGGTGGCGAACTTAGTTCGTCGCAGTGGTAGTGCCTGGAGCGGGGCCTTCGCTGAACGTGTAGTTGATGACCACGTCATTACGGATCAAAACGTCGAGCGTTTTCTGAATGCCCGTAGTCGTCACCTTCATGGTGACCACGTAGCTCTGGGCATGGGCTGAGCCGTTGGTGTAGGTGTAGATCCACTTTTCGTCAGTCTCGCTGACAGCACTCTTGGCGTAGGGCTCACCAAACAGGGACTTCAACTCAATAGTCGTCGTTTTGCCTTTGGTGATGCTCGCTACACTGGCCGACGGAAAGTCTCGCCCTGCGGTGTAGTGGGACGTAGCGCAACCGCCAAGTGCGACACAGATCCCCATTACTGCGATGAGCTTTTTCATATCCATCCTTGATCGTAGAAAGCTCCAAATCTAGCTGGCATCGAGGCTAAAAGCCATCACCAAGGTGATCAGCTACTTTCGTGCATTCGCAGATAATGCCTTGCACATGTAGCAAGCCGAGCCAGGGTAAAGCCCCCTGAACTGCTCCGTCTGAGAAATAAGAGGTGGGGCAGAGCCTCGTTGATTTACTGCATAGCCCTGCTGCTCAAAAAAGCCTGACGCAGTTGTTGTCAGCAAATGAAATCGAGCGATTCCCTGCTCGGCGGCTTTCGCTTCAATGATCTTAAGCACCGTGACACCGATCCCTTTCGATCTGTATGTCGAGACTACGACCAGGGAACGCAGCAACCCGTCCGTACCATGCGTTTCGAAACCTCCCCATGCGACCGTCTCACTATCCTGTGTGAACTCAAAAAAGGTTCGGCCTGGAAGATCAATACCGTCTCCTAGAAGGTCAGCAGATTTCAGTGCATCGCGAAAGCGCTGCCATTGACCTCCGGCTATTTCCGTTGCCTGGATCATCATCTCTTTGCCCATCCCCTTATCTCCTTTGTGCCGCTTTGTAAGAACTGTCACGGCTCAAGCCGAAGCAGCAGTCATCATATTCGCTTTACCGCATATTCGCTAAAGCGTATATTCGATTTTCCATATGCATCGAGTTTAACCATGAGCCTTGCTATCAAAGTGCTTTTCGTGTGCGTTGCCAACTCAGCCCGATCCCTGCTTGCAGAGGCTTTGCTGCGTCACACCGATCAGCGCTTCGAGGCCTTCAGCGCAGGGTCTGAACCGTCTGAGGTTGATCCGCGCACAACTCAGGCATTGGAGGCTGTTGGAGTCGATGCAACGGGCCTGCGCAGCAAGTCCATCAGCGAGTCTCAAGCTGATCGATTCGATTACGTAATCACTCTTTGTGATAAATCCGCAAGCGAGTGCCTACCAATGCCCAATGCAGGTGAAATCATTGCCTGGGATTTTCCTGACCCAGTAACTAGCGATGATCCTGGCGCATTTCGCCACACGCTCCACGACATCCACGAGCGCATCAAGCTCTTCGTTTTGGTCAAGACCAAACACCTGGAGGATCTATGACAGAACCCTTGAACCCCACCACCTTATTCAAGTGCCTGGCGGATGACACCCGAGCAAAAATTTCGCTGCTTGTCGTCAGTGAAGGTGAGCTGTGTGTATGCGAGCTAACGGCAACACTCGACCTGAGTCAGCCGAAGATTTCTCGTCATTTGGCGCTGCTGCGCTCTGCCGGTTTGTTGTTGGATCGTCGCCAAGGCCAATGGGTGTACTACCGACTGAATCCTGATTTGCCCGCGTGGGTGACTGCAGTTTTGAAGGAAGTGGTAGACGCCAATCAGCAATGGCTGGAAACCGAGGCTAAGCGCCTCTGCGGCATGAACGACCGTCCGATCAACCAAGCCGTGTGTAGCTGATTCACGCCCAACCGGATTAATTAAATGCTGATTGCCGTATTGATCTTTATCGCCACCATTGTCCTTGTCATCTGGCAGCCCAAGGGGCTTGGGGTTGGCTGGAGTGCGATGTTCGGTGCCATCGTGGCGTTGCTGGCAGGTGTCGTTACCCTTGCCGACATACCAGAGGTTTGGCGCATTGTCTGGAATGCCACTGGGACTTTCATCGCGGTCATCATCATTAGTCTGCTGCTTGATGAGGCAGGTTTTTTCAAGTGGGCTGCGCTGCATGTGGCCCGATGGGGAGGCGGGAGCACCCGCAAGCTGTTCGCATTTATCGTCCTGCTGGGCGCAGCGGTGTCGGCCCTGTTCGCTAATGACGGAGCAGCATTGATCCTCACACCCATTGTGATCGCGATGTTGTTGGCGTTGCGTTTTTCTCCTGCGGCTACTTTGGCATTCGTCATGGCAGCCGGTTTTATCGCCGATACGGCGAGCTTACCGCTGGTGGTTTCCAACCTGGTAAACATCGTTTCTGCCGACTACTTCGATATCGGCTTCAACGAATATGCTTCGATCATGGTGCCGGTAAACATCGTCAGCGTGGCGGCGACATTAGCCATGTTGCTGTGGTTTTTCCGCAAAGATCTACCAAAGACCTATGACCTCAATCAACTGGACAATCCGGACGAGGCAATCCACGACCGGGCCACTTTTGTAGCTGGTTGGTGGGTGTTGGCACTACTGCTGATCGGCTTCTTTGTCATTGAGCCATTGGGGGTGCCAATCAGCGCCATTGCAGCAGTTTGTGCATTCATTCTTTACGTCATCGCGGCTCGTGGTCACGCCATCAACACAGGCAAGGTGCTCAAAGAGGCGCCATGGCAGGTGGTGATTTTTTCTTTGGGTATGTACCTGGTTGTATATGGCCTGAAGAACGCCGGCCTGACCGACCACATCGCGCAGATCCTGAACGTGTTCGCCGGTTATGGCGTTTGGGGCGCGTCCCTTGGTACAGGGCTGCTAACAGCGTTGCTGTCTTCGATCATGAACAACATGCCCACCGTTTTGGTAGGCGCCTTATCCATTCATGCCGCCGAAGTCGATGGTGTAGTCCAGCAAGCGATGGTTTACGCCAACATCATCGGCTGCGACTTGGGCCCGAAGATCACCCCAATTGGGAGCTTGGCAACTCTGTTGTGGCTGCACGTGCTCGCCCGGAAAAACATAACGATCAGCTGGGGTTACTACTTCAAGACCGGGATCGTGCTGACCGTGCCCATCCTCGTCGCCACATTGTCCGCCCTGGCACTGCGCCTCAGTTTCTGAATCAAGGAATCGTCTGATGAAAGTCTTGTTCATGTGCACTCACAACAGCTGCCGCAGCATTCTGTCCGAGGCGCTTTTCAACCATTTGGCGCCCGAGGGTGTAGAAGCAGTCAGCTCAGGAAGCTTTCCTAGTGGCCGGGTGAATCAACGGGCATTGCAAACGCTGGAGGCGGAGGGTATCTCCACTGTGGGCTTGAGCAGCAAGGCTTCGGATGCTTTTGAAGGCTCGCCTCCAGACATCGTGATCACTGTCTGCGACCGGGCAGCGGGTGAAGCGTGCCCAATCTTCTTTGGGCCAGCTTTGAAGGCGCATTGGGGGCTGGCCGACCCGTCTGAGGCTAGCGGGTCGGAAGCCGAGATCACCGCAGCGTTTGAAGCCACACTGGCCAAAATTCACGAGCGGGTGAGTGCGTTTCTTATGCTGCCGCTCAAGACCATGAGCCCTGACCAGCTCAAAGCTGAACTGAACCGCATCGGTTCGCTTTAAAGATCAACCGAGGCGGCGTCCTAGCCGGCGCCGTGGTAGGAGTTTATATGCAAGACACATTGCCGAACGTACACACCGACCTAATCGACATTCCGTCGCTGGAGCAACTGGAGCCGCGTATACCGTCACTCCATAAGCCTCGAATTCTGCTTTTGTACGGATCGACGCGAGAGCGCTCTTTCAGCCGTATGGTAACTCAGGAAGCAGCCCGTTTGCTGGAGAAGTTTGGCGCCGAAACCAAAACCTTCGACCCCTCGGGTTTGCCGCTTCCGGATGACGCTCCCGATACACATCCCAAGGTCACTGAGCTGCGCGAGCTGATGCAATGGTCTGAGGGACAGGTGTGGTGCTCCCCTGAGCGTCACGGCTCCATGAGTGCAGTATTCAAAGCCCAAATTGACTGGGTTCCGCTTGCGATAGGTGCTGTACGACCTACGCAAGGAAAGACCCTTGCAGTGATGCAGGTCTGTGGCGGTTCCCAATCCTTCAACGTGGTTAACCAACTGCGGGTACTTGGACGGTGGATGCGGATGTTTACCATCCCTAACCAGTCTTCCGTGGCCAAGGCGTTCACCGAGTTCGATGAAGCAGGCCGTATGAAACCTTCCTCGTACTACGACCGTCTCGTGGACGTGATGGAAGAACTGATGAAGTTCACCCTGCTGTTGCGGGATCGCCAGGATTATTTGGTTGATCGGTACTCCGAGCGTAAAGAGTCCGCCGAAGAGCTGTCCAAACGCGTCAACCAGCGCTCCATCTAACGTCAGCACGAGGAAGCGATATGAGCCAGATCACGATCTACCACAACCCCGAATGCGGCACTTCTCGCAATACCTTGGAGCTGATCCGTAATAGCGGGGAAGAACCGACGGTTATCGAGTACCTGAAGACCCCGCCTGATCGCACCACACTTGCCAGGCTCATCGGGGATATGGGTATCGGGGTGCGGGCTCTTTTGCGTATCAAAGGAACTCCGTACGAAGAGCTGGGATTGGGTGATGCATCGCTGACGGACGAAAAGCTCATCGATGCCATGATGGCTCACCCTATCCTGATCAATCGCCCCATCGTCGTGGCGCCTTTGGGGACACGCTTGTGTCGTCCCTCAGAGGCAGTCCTCGACCTGTTACCGCAAGAGCAGCGTGGGAGTTTCGTCAAAGAGGATGGCCAAGTGGTCATTGATGAGCACGGTCGCAGAGTCTGATACGACGACGGTGAGGTGCCGCGATTGAGCCTGGAGGATGCTGGTGATTCAGAATTCGAAACTTGATGTTGTGGTTATCGGCGGTGGTCAATCCGCGCTGACAGTCGCCTATTTTTTGAAGCGGACAAGCTTGTCTTACGTGCTGCTCGATGCGGAGTCGGCACCAGGAGGAGCCTGGCGGCATGGCTGGGATTCGTTGCGACTCTTCTCTCCATCGGCATGGAGCTCGATTGCAGGCTGGCCGATGCCTGCCGTATCAGAAGAAACGCCTCACCGTGATGATGTTATCGACTATCTGACTCTGTACGAGCGTCGATATGACTTCCCCATCATGCGATCCACCAGGGTGACCCGTGTCGAGAAAATCGAAGAAGGATTACGGGTTGTCTCCGGGGATAGAAACTGGGATGCCAAAGCGGTTATCAGTGCAACAGGCACCTGGAGCCGCCCATTTACCCCGAGCTATCCCGGACAGGAGTTGTTCGTAGGGCAGCAGCTTCATTCCGCTCATTACGTTGGGCCGGATGAGTTTGAGGGGAAAGCCGTCCTTGTCGTGGGTGGTGGCAACTCGGGAGCCCAGATTTACGCCGAGGTTTCTAAAGTGGGTCAGGCAACCTGGGTAACTCAAGAGGCCCCAAAGTTTCTACCTGATGAGGTTGATGGGCGTGTCCTGTTCGAACGAGCTACTGCTCGATTGAAGGCGCAACAGGATGGCGTGGAGCCTGAAAACCCCGCTGGGGGGCTGGGCGACATCGTAATGGTGCCATCGGTGAAGGACGCTCGTGAACGCGGTGTATTGAGCGCAGTACGGCCATTCACGCACTTCACTTCAACAGGCGTTGTCTGGTCATCAGGAGACGAAACAGCGGTGGATGTCGTCATCTGGTGCACTGGGTTTTCTCCAGCGCTCGACCACCTGAACAGCCTGGGCATTGTAGGCCAGGATGGCAAAGTGGCTGTGAACGAAAACCGGAGTGTTGCTTCACCCAGTCTGTGGCTGGTGGGTTACGGCGATTGGACGGGGCTCGCCTCTGCGACATTGATCGGAGTAACCCGCACCGCTCGAGATGTAGTCAACCAAGTCCAAAGCTATCTCACTAGCGAATCCTGATGGCTCGCGACGCAAATCGAGTGTACCTACTGTGATGCGGCTTCAAGCTCAGGAAAGAGGATAGGCTCCAGTGGCGGAGTTGCCTGGCACAGCCCGAGCCGCCAGTAGCCGACGTCGTGCCATTTCCCAAGCTTGAAGCCTACCTCCGGATATGTGCCGATATGGACGAATCCCAGCGACTCGTGCAGCCCCACACTGCCTTCATTGGGCTGTGCGATTCCGGCATAAGCTGCACGAAAGCACTGTTTTTCAAGGATCGGAAGCAAGGTCTCATAGAGTTCACGGCCAACACCCTGACGGCGAGCCGATTCGGCTATGTACACCGTTACGTCAACGGCCCATCGGTATGCCGGACGTGCACGGTGTTGGCTGGCATAGGCGTAGCCCTTGATCTCCCCACCTTCTTCGGCCACCAGGTAGGGATATGTCTGAAGTGTCGTCGCTATTCGCTGAGCGATTTCCTCAGCGCTTGGCGGAATCTCTTCGAACGAGATCGCCGTTGTCGAAACGATGGGAGCGTAAATACGCTGGATAGCTTGTGCATCTGCAACAACTGCAGCGCGAATTGTGACTGGCATGTAAGTCGTCCATGAATAAGAATTTGAACATTACCTTTCCCGGATCAGTTTTCGCCATTAGCCCATTTGAAAAAAATGCGCAGTCTGAAATCTGAGTACCTCACCTGGGGACTTCTCTTTCGTCTAGTTCTAGCTCAGACCGTAGAAGGCTAATCGCGAAATTCAGGTCGCAATGCATGTTCTCAGTTCTGCCCCCTTCGGCTCATCAAATCCATCGGCTGCATCAACAACTCAGCACACTGTAAGCGTGCGCTAAACAACCCGTCCTGACGGAATCGCTTAGTCGACCTCAAAACTCAATGCCGAGTAACCATCCGAGGAGACCTCCCGCCAGGACGACCAACCATGGAGGAGCCTTCCAGAACATCAAAGCCACAAGCGCTATCAGCGCTAAGCCAAAGTCTGCAGGAATCAATATGGCGCTCGTCCAGACTGGGTTATACAAGGCCGCCAGGAGAAGGCCCACAACTGCTGCGTTTACGCCTGAAAGTGCAGCTTGGGTGCGTAAGCTTTTCCGCAGTTGCTCCCAAAATGGCAGCACGCCGATTACGAGCAAGAACGAAGGAGCAAAAATAGCAATGACGCAGGCAGTAGCCCCGAGCCAACCAGAAGGTTGGGCACTCATGGACGCGCCAAGAAATGCTGCGAAGGTAAAAAGCGGGCCTGGTACGGCCTGTGCTAAACCATATCCGGCAAGAAACGTGTCATTGGCTACCCATCCGTTCGGTACGGTCGCCGACTGAAGCAACGGCAGCACAACATGCCCACCTCCGAAAACTAATGACCCAGCGCGGAAGAAGGCGTTTACCACAGCTAATGCTTGTGAGGGCCACAGCTGAACCAGCAATGGCAGACCAACTAACAAGCCGAGGAACACCAGCAAAGACACCACACCGACTTTCCTACTCACCGATACCGGCAAAGACTCCGTAGCCTGGTTCTGATCGGTTCTGAAGAGGATCAATCCTATGATGGCGCCGAAGAAAATCACGCCGATCTGTCCCCAGGCATGCGGCCAAAGGAGTGCAGCATAAGCAGCAAACACGGCGATAGTTATTCGAGGCGCGTCAGTGCAAAGACTACGGCCCATACCCCAGACGGCTTGAGCAACGACAGCCACCGCGACAATTTTAAGACCGTGCAAAAGACCGCTCGGAAACGCGCCTCCCCACGCGGACATACCCTGAGCGAATAAAACCAGGATTATTGCCGAAGGCAATGTGAAACCTGCCCACGCAGCGACTGCTCCAAGAAACCCGGCGCGAGATAGTCCTAAACCTATGCCAACCTGGCTACTGGCGGGCCCCGGCAAGAACTGGCATAGGGCAATCAAATCCCCATAACTGCGCTCGCTCAGCCATTGGCGTCGAGCAACGAATTCTTCGCGAAAGTAAGCTAGATGCGCAATCGGGCCTCCAAAAGAGGTGAGTCCTAGTCGCAGGAACACCAGAAAAACCGTCCAAGGGGAGTCAGTCTTGACCACCGTTGCACTACCTTCGGCTGACAATATTCACCCCTCCCAAAATGATTGCGGTACGAAACCAAATACTATGGAGCCAACTAAACATGGGCTAAACGATGGCCTTCCTTAGACATACGAGGCTAACCCTGCGAGTGAATGTGAACTTGGTTTCATAATGTACCAACCTAATCGAAAAGCCAGCTAGAGACCTAAGCGGGTCTCGCGAGATACTTAAGGCTATCCCCTCGCATCACTCGCAAACTTTGCTCAAAAACCTGCTCTTCAGCTAGCTCTCTTTCAGCATTCAATGCTCGTGGAGCTTGACACGGAGTCGCAATCAACGGCGGCTTCAATGTATACTGACGGTTCTGCATACCCTTTGAGCTACAGGAACATCAGCATGACTGTACTCCAAACGATCTACTGGCAGCCTACGCCGCCTTAGCGCTACGCCCCCTCGCAACACCTTGCTTCCGCTAGCTTCGCTCGCGGGTGCGCACTGCTGTACGCCCGGTTTTACACCTAAAGCACACAGCGAAAAAATCCTCAAAATTTGAATTTGTATCGATTCGCTCGCCGTCCGTTTGGCGTGCGCGATGCTTTGCCTTGGATATTTCTATGCTGCAAAAAATTAAACAAACGTGGTTTTCCAACGTTCGCGGAGACGTGCTCGCGGGAATCGTAGTCGCACTCGCGCTGATTCCGGAAGCTATTGCCTTTTCCATCATCGCCGGCGTCGACCCTAAGGTCGGCCTCTACGCATCCTTCTGTATCTGTGCCGTGATTGCCTTCATCGGCGGTCGCCCTGGCATGATCTCGGCGGCTACCGGTGCCATGGCACTGCTCATGGTTACCTTGGTAAAAGATCACGGGCTTCAGTATCTGCTGGCCGCAACCTTGCTCTGTGGGGTTCTTCAGATACTTGCTGGATATCTCAAGCTGGGCTCACTGATGCGCTTTGTCTCGCGCTCAGTAGTCACAGGCTTTGTGAATGCACTGGCGATTCTGATTTTCATGGCGCAGCTGCCCGAACTCACCAACGTAACCTGGCACGTCTACGCCATGACCGCAGCGGGCCTCGGAATCATCTACCTGTTTCCGTATATACCGAAGATCGGCAAGCTGATTCCTTCGCCGCTGGTGTGCATCCTGACACTGACCGCTATCGCGATTTACCTGGGGTTGGATATCCGCACCGTAGGTGACATGGGCCAATTGCCGGACACGCTGCCGATTTTCCTGTGGCCTGAAGTCCCGCTGAACTTTGAGACTCTGCGGATCATCTTCCCGTACTCAGCAGCGCTTGCCGTTGTAGGCCTACTGGAGTCCATGATGACCGCGACCATCGTCGATGACCTGACCGATACCACCAGTAACAAAAACCGGGAGTGCAAAGGCCAGGGCGTTGCCAATATCGCAGCAGGGATGCTCGGTGGTATGGCCGGCTGCGCCATGATTGGCCAGTCGATCATCAACGTGAAGTCTGGTGGCCGCACCCGTCTCTCGACATTGTGTGCCGGCGTTTTTCTGCTGCTGATGGTGGTGTTCCTTGGCGAATGGCTCTCCAAAATCCCCATGGCGGCACTCGTCGCTGTGATGATAATGGTGTCCATCGGCACCTTCAGCTGGGATTCCTTGCGCAATCTGAAAGAGCATCCGCTGTCGACCAACCTTGTCATGGTGGCGACCGTCGTGGTCGTCGTGGCCACTCACAACCTTGCATACGGCGTACTGGTAGGTGTGCTGCTGGCCTCCCTCTTCTTTGCCAATAAGGCCGGGCACTACCTGGATATCAAGAGCACTCTGGAAGAGACGGAATCACATCGCACTTACCATGTTGTGGGCCAAGTGTTCTTCAGCTCAGCAGACAAATTCACCAACGTTTTTGACTTCAAGGAAGCCCTGAACAAAGTCACCATCGACCTGACCCAAGCCCATTTCTGGGATATCACTTCGGTTGCAGCGCTGGATAAGGTGGTTATCAAATTCCGCCGCGAAGGCGCAGAGGTTGAAGTGCTCGGTCTCAATGAAGCCAGCGCAACAATCGTCGACCGCTTCGGCGTGCATGACAAACCCGATGCCATCTACAAGCTCATGAGCCACTAAGGAGAACGACAATGACCCACGTAATGGCCTGCATTGATAACTCACAATCCTCATTGGCGGTCTGCGACTACGCAGCATGGGCGTCGCAACAACTTAACGCGCCCCTTACCTTGCTGCATGTATTGGATGAGGAGAAATACCCCGCATCTGCAGACCTGAGCGGTAATATCGGCCTTGGCAGTCGAGAGCATCTGCTGGAGGAGCTGGCTACATTGGATGCCCAGCGCGCCAGGCTTGCTCTGGAGCAAGGTCAACACATGCTTGAAAAGGCCAGGGAGCGAACGGTCATTTGCGGAGCTGCATTTCCTGAGCTAAAGCAGCGCCACGGACACTTGATAGAAAGCCTGGTTGATCTTCAGGACGATATTCGACTCTTGGTCATTGGACGAGTGGGTGAGGACAGCACACGTAGAGTGCACAGCCTTGGCAGCCAAATTGAAGCTGTCGTGCGCACAATTCACCGTCCAATTTTGATCACGAGCAGCAGCTATAAAAAGCCAGAAAAAGTAATGCTCGCTTTTGACGGCAGCCCCACAGCCCACAAAACCGTTGAGCTGCTTGCCGCCAGCCAGCTCTGCAAAAATCTACCAATTCATCTCGTTATGGTTGGCGCTGACTCGGAAGGCAACCGAGAAGCGTTGGAGAAAGCCCAGAGCACGCTCATGAGTGCTGGCTTTGTCGTCCAAGCTCAGATCGTAAAGGGGGAAGTGGAAGCGGCGCTCCACGTGTATCAGGCCGAGCACGGAATTGATCTGCTAGTCATGGGGGCCTACGGCCACTCGCGCATCAGACAATTTCTGGTAGGTAGCACAACTACAACCATGCTCCGCACAGCTACCATGCCGGTATTGCTGCTCCGCTGAATTGACTCGCCTGACCGCAGTGTTTCCAACACTCTGGAAACACTGCGGTCATCCTAGTTAATGAATATCTGAACATGTCCTGTTGAGACCTCATGCAACTCATTACTGAAATCCTTCACCCGGATCTGAAATCTATACAAGGGAAAGTATTCCGTCGTCATGCCGCACGCGGAATCGTGTTGCGGAACGAACAGATCCTGTTGCTGTTCACTGAGCGCTATAACGACTTTAGCTTTCCTGGGGGCGGCCTTGATGCTGGCGAGGACATTATCGTAGGTCTTAAGCGTGAGCTTGAGGAAGAGACTGGTGCACGCGAGATTCGGGTGCTCCAGCACTACGGTTACATCGAGGAGTACCGGCCCTATTGGAAGCCACAGTACGATCTGATGCACATGACCTCGCATTTTTATCAATGCGAAGTCGCGCCCCAGCTAGCGCCCGTGAGAATGGAAAGCCACGAAATCGCTAATGGTATGCGGCCTGTCTGGATCAACCTGCATGAAGCCATAACGCATAATGAAGCCGTGATGCAGCGTCAGGAGTCATCGATGGGGCAGTCCATTCAGCGCGAAACGTTCATGCTGAAAAAAGTCGCGTCCGAGTTGCTGATGTCAACCAGCCGATGAGAAGACGTCTCGGCAGCCTTTGTTGCGACGTCCGCAGACCACAATGACCAGTAGATTCAGAAAAGGAGGCCATATGAACCTCCTTTTTGAATTTTATAAGTCCTTATGCAACTGTCTTTGCGTGAGTCTCATTCGACTGATACGGAGATGATCTCAACGGCTCTGAGGGACTTAAGCTACTCACCGCATCAAGCTTGCAAACCTGTTCGTGTGAAAGGCGTACGTCTAAAGCACCGAGGTTATCGGTAAGTTGCTGCTCTGAGCGTGGCCCTATGATCGGTACCGCCCCATGTGTGCCAGCCCAAGCAATAGCAATCTGACTAGCACTCACGCCTAATTCGCTCGCAATCTCCAAAACAGTGTCCAGTATCAATGTGCGCTGTGCTGAATTTTCTGCCTGAAATACTTTTCCACCAAAACCTTCGGCGCGTCCTTTTTCACCTTGGCGATATTTACCGGTCAGCATGCCGCCTCCCAACGGAGACCAAGTGACTATGCCGAGACCCAGGGCGTTTGACGCCTGGAAGAGGTCTGCTTCGGGCTCACGATGCACCAAGCTGTGTTCAAACTGAGCCGCTGCAATAGGCAGCGCGTTGGTGAGTTCGGCCAGTGTGACCGCGCGGGAAAGTCGCCATGCTGGGAAATTAGAGAGTCCTGCGTAAAGGATTTTCCCTGCACGTGCCAGATCTTCAAAGCCTCTGACGATTTCCTCGACCGGCGTCACGCCATCTGGGTGATGCGCCCAGTAGATATCTATCCGGTCTGTCTTCAGGCGCCTCAGGCTGGCTTCTACCGATGTCACCAAAGCCCTACGACTGTTACCTGTGGCGAGCCGATTAGCGTTGGCTGCTGCTCCGTTGGTAAATTTTGTGGCGAGGACGAACTCATCGCGTCGTCCTTGGAGTAGAGTTCCGAGCAACTCCTCGGACTGACCAAATTGATAAGCGTCTGCCGTGTCAATGAAGTTACCACCTGCTTCAGCGTAAGCATTAAATATTGCCTTGCTGGAGTCGGGATCTGCTCCATAACCCCAGCCAGTGCCGAAGTTGCCTGTGCCGAGCGCGAGTTCCGAAACGCTGAGCCCGGTACTGCCGAACGATTTGTAGTTCATATCTATCTCCACATAGAACGCTATGTTGATTGAGTCCAAGATCAAAGCAGTTGGTACTTAGCTGTTACGGATCGAGCATTAAACTGCGCCACACAATGTTGACCGGATTTTGGAGGCTGCTGGAAACAGGATTCTCCTGAGCGCCCGAAGGTTGTTCCAGTGGCGCATTCGTCACATTTCCTTTTAACGCTTCTAGTTTTTCATCGTCAGCATTTAATGCTTGCTGTCGATTGGTTGAGTCGTCGTTGGGCAATATAGGGGCACTGGTCAACAAATCGGTTGCAGAGATTTCCATGAGCGCATCCTCAGGGCGTATGCACCCTTCCGGAGATTTCTCCCCAGTAGTTAGAACAACGGCCAAGCCCTTTTCTTTAAAGTTTTTATGTCCCATTTACTGTCTTACCCAAGGGCGGGTTACGCGACGGTGATGACTACTTTTCCCTTTGATCGCCCTTGTTCTAAGTACGTGAGTGCATCAGCGGTTGAGGCGAATGGATAGACTTTATCGATAATCGGTTTGATTGCGCCCGATTCGACCAATGCAGTAATTTCACTTAGTTGTGCGCCGTCTGAGCGCATGAAAACGAATGAGTATTTCACCCCGGTTTTGCGAGACGCTCTACGGATGCCAAGGCTAAGCAAACGTAGGATTGGCTTGACGGCCCAAGACAGCCCCTGCGCCTCTCCGAACTCAGGCGTCGGCGGGCCAGAGATGGATATGAGCTGACCTCCAGGCTTGAGGCACTGCAGTGATTTTTTGAGAGTGTCTGCATTCAGGCTGTTAAGTACGACGTCGTAGCCGTCTAGGACAGTCTCGAAATTCTGTTTTTTATAATCAATTACTATGTCTGCCCCAAGCGCTTTTACCCACTCAACGTTCGACGTGCTTGTGGTAGTAGCAACGAAAGCGCCCAGGTGCTTGGCAAGTTGAATAGCAATGCTCCCCACACCTCCCGAGCCCGCGTGAATCAGCACCTTTTGGCCCTTCTTCAAGTGGGCACATTCCACTAGAACCTGCCATGCCGTCAGCGCTACCAAGGGTAGCGAGGCCGCTTGTTCCATACTGACGTTCCGAGGTTTCAGCGCTAAAGATTTCTGATTTACAGAAATAAACTCGGCAAAAGTCCCAATACGATTCTGCGGAGGCCGCGCATACACTTCGTCGCCGGCTTTGAACTGGCGAACACCAGGCCCGACGCGAACCACAACGCCGGCCAAATCATTCCCCAATATCAAAGGAAATTTGTAAGGAAGAATTTGTTTGAATTCTCCTGTTCTGATCTTGGAGTCCAGAAGATTGACGCTTGTGGCCTTTATTTGAACCAAAACGTCGTTGGTGCCTACAACCGGATCAGGTAATTCACCGATACGTCCACCGCTCTTACCATATCGTTCGATAAAAAAAGCTTTCATGATGATGTAACTCTTAAAAGATGAGCGTGGGCGTGGAAGCTGGCGATACCTAACTGCCTTGAGGTTCTTATTCAGGAGTCTAGGAATGCCAAGGCTTTGGTGACGAAGTCAGCGTGGTACTGAAAAATTCCGCCATGCCCAGCGTCCTCGTAGATAATCAGCTTCGAGTTTGGGATGCGTCGCGCCAACTCAGTCGAGTTCACAGTGGGCACCATGATGTCGCTGTCACCGTTGGCAATCAGTGTTGGAGTCTTTATGAGACTGAGATCTTGGGGCATCTGGCGACCCCATGCGGTGATTGCCTTGAGTTGTCGCAAGAAAGCTGATGGGGTTGGGCCTTTATCACGCTCTTTTTTTCGCTCTTTCAGCCGCTTCAAAAACGCGTGCGCGGCTTTCTGACCATTAGCCGACTGAGTGAAGAAAAGATAAAACTTAGGATCGCGAAATGTAATAAGCCCCTTCAGCATCAAAAGCCACGAGACAGACCACACTTTGTCGATGCCTTGGCCGCCCGCTGGCCCTGTTCCGGTCAGAATGAGCTTTCGCACTAGCTCGGGGGCTTTCAATGCAATTTCCTGTGCCACGAACCCGCCCAGTGAAAAGCCCAGAAGGTCGACTTTCTGAAATCCTAGCGTGCGTATTAAGGCGATTGCGTCGCTTGCCATTTCACTGATGGTCAAAGGGGCAGTGCCACCAGAAGCGCCGATTCCTCGATAGTCGATGGCAATGATGCGTCGGTTATGAGCCAAACCATCAACGATGCGAGGGTCGAAGTTATCCAAGACTGCGCCCCAGTGATTCAACAGAACAAGTGGCGCACCTTCTCTAGGCCCCACGTCCCGGTAGGCAAATGTTGTTCCTTCGACATTGACCCACAGATTCGCGGTACGGGTGTACAGCGTTTGCGATTCAGTGGGACGAGTTTTGGCTTCAGTGATCATGTGCACACCGTGCCCGGGGGCAGATAGGTGAGTAAAGAAAGTGCGCAACAAACACTCTTGGTTTCAGAACAGCAGATGAGCGTCTGTTGCATGACAAATCACACCTCTGCTTTATAGCGTTCGGCTACTGGCGGATTGGCGGATCTCTGACAGCAACGCTTGGCGAGCAGTCTGCAAAGCATCCCAGTGAGCGGCTTCTTGTAGGGGCGGAATAGTCACCGGCTCGCTACGATCAAAACCGACCAGTGCGGCATCGACCAGATCGCCCACGTCCATAATTTCGCTCAAGGTGTTGATGTCGATGCCTGCACGTTCCCAGATTTCAGTGCGGGTGGCCGCAGGGAGCACAGCTTGCACGTAGACACCTTTAGGTGAGAGTTCTAGGCTTAGTCCTTGCGAAAGAAACAGGACAAAAGCCTTTGTCGCGCCGTAGACGCTCATCCCGAATTCCGGTGCCAGGCCTACGACCGAGCCAATATTGATAATTGAGCCATTACCCGCCAGCGCCAAGCGCGGCGCGATGGCGCTGGCGAGTCGCACCAACGCAGTCGTGTTAAGTGCGACCAGGTTTGCAACGCTGTCCGTGGATTGCTCAATAAAGGTGCCTGATTGAGCGGCTCCGGCATTGTTCACAAGGATGCCGATACTGGCGTCATCGCGAAGGCGAGCTTCGACCGTCGTTAAATCGTTGGCTTGAGTCAGGTCAGCCTGGATCACGTCAATGGCAACACCGTGTTGCTCGCGCAGGCTTGAGGACAAAGCTTCTAGACGGCTTTTGTCACGGGCGACCAAAACAAGGTTGTGCCCGCGCCGGGCAAAACGCTCGGCGTAAGTCGCACCAATGCCAGTAGATGCGCCAGTAATCAGTACGGTTTCAGGGAGGCTCATAAAATGATGCTCTTCAATGGATGTCGATAGACGATTCAGTCTCAGCCATGTACAGAGCTGGAGTCGGCGAGCGTTGGATAGTCGGTATAGCCCGCTGCACCGCCGCCATACAGAGTAGTAGGGTCGAATGCAGACAAGGTGGAGTTGCTCTTGAGGCGCTCTACCAAATCAGGGTTGCCAATAAACGGACGTCCGAAAGCGATCAAGTCAGCTTTGTCTTCGTTGAGTTGGGAGGTGGCTAGATTCAGGTCGTAGCCGTTGTTGGCAATGTAGGTATGTTTGAAGCGCTGGCGTAGGGAACCAAAATCGAAAGGGACGACGTCGCGTGGCCCGCCAGTCGCACCTTCAACCACATGCAGATAAACCAGGTTCAGAGCATTGAGCTGGTCGACGACGTACTCAAACTGTTGCTGCGGATCGCTGCTGGAAACGCCGTTGGCAGGAGAGACTGGGGAAATACGAACTCCCGTTCGATCAGCACCGATCTCGTCCACGACAGCAGCACTGACCTCAAGCAGTAATCGAGCACGGTTTTCAATCGAGCCACCGTATGCATCCGTGCGAATGTTGGAGCCGTCCTTGAGGAACTGATCAAGTAAATAGCCGTTTGCGCCGTGGATCTCTACACCGTCGAAACCAGCTGCAATTGCGTTCGCCGCAGCCAGACGGAAGTCGTTAACAATTCCTGGCAGCTCGCTGATATCGAGGGCTCGCGGTTCTGATACATCCTCGAAGCTATTGTTAACGAATACCTTTGTCGCAGGGCGTAAGGCAGAAGGTGCTACCGGAGCAGCACCGTTTTGCTGAAGGTCGACGTGGGAAACACGTCCGACATGCCATAGCTGCAGGAAGATGTGTCCGCCTTTCGCATGAACGGCTTCAGTTACTGCACGCCATCCCTCTACCTGCGCCTGGGTGTAAATCCCTGGCGTGTCTTGATATCCCTGACCTTGCTGCGAGATCTGGGTCGCCTCGGAAATCAACAAGCCTGCGGATGCTCTCTGACTGTAATAAGTTGCGGCCAATTCGCTCGGCACAAAACCCAACCCAGCACGGTTTCGTGTCAGCGGTGCCATTACGATTTTGTTAGAAAGTGTCAGCGAGCCGAGCGTGCAGGGCTCAAACAAGGTCTTTTCGGGCATATCGATTCCATAGTCGTTTATCAATGACTGCCATCTGCGAATTCGCAGCAATGACGCCTGCATGGAATTAATGATGTCGATCATAATCAAAGGTGTCAACTGTTTTGATTGTGATCGACATCAGAGTATAGTCCGGGCATTGTCTACCATGCCTAGGAGTAAGGAATGAAGGTCACCAAGGCGCAATCAATCGCCAATCGAGCTCATATCGTGGAGACAGCTTCAGAGCTATTTCGTGAGCGTGGCTACGATGGCGTGGGTGTTGCGGAACTGATGGCCACTGCCGGTTTTACTCATGGAGGGTTTTACAAACACTTTGCTTCCAAGTCTGATTTGATGGCCGAAGCAGCTCAAAATAGCTTGGCAAAATCCTTATCTAGTACCTGCGATCTCGACGTTGCGGATTTTGTGAATCTTTACGTGTCGAGGGATCACAGAGATGGGAGAGGAATGGGCTGTACCATGGCAGCGCTTTGTGGTGACGCGGCCCGTCAGTCAGATGATCTGAAGGCTACTTTCGCCAATGGTGTTGAAAACACGCTTTCAGCCCTCGAGGAAAAGTACCAAACGTGCCTGGGTGTGACGAAGCAAGAAGCCCGAGCGAAGATGATCGACCTGCTAGCGCATGCAATCGGTGCGGTCATGTTGTCGCGGGCTTGCCCGGATGACTCTCCTCTCGCTGATGAAATACTCGATACTTGTCGCACCGAAATAGTTACTTCGCTGCCTTCATCTGCGGCGAAAAATAAGCAGCTGAGCGGTTAGACCTAAGCCTACGGATACGAATGTTGCCTGCTGCCTCGTAGCGATTTACAAGCACTCTCGTGGAGGAGATGCAAGATGAGCATTGATTGGATCAACTTCACACCTTGGGCTTCATTAGGCGGAGGCGTCCTGATTGGGTTGGCTGCGAGCTTGTTCGTTCTCGCAAATGGTCGCATCGCAGGCATCAGTGGTTTGATTGGAAGCGTGATGCAATTTGGCAGTGAGGGTTGGAGCGAAAAGGCGCTATTTCTTCTTGGTCTGTTGCTTGCGCCATTGTTATGGGGAGCATTTAACGTTTTGCCGCAAATCGAGATTAGGGCTGAGTGGCCCACTCTGATTATTGCGGGGCTGCTCGTAGGCGTTGGAACTCGTTACGGCTCTGGCTGTACTAGCGGTCATGGAGTTTGTGGGATCTCTCGACTGTCAGCCCGATCCATCACGGCAACGATGTGCTTTATGTTCGCCGGCTTTGCAACGGTGTACGTCATTCGTCACGTGGTGGGAGCATGAACTTGATCAAGTTGGCCGCATTTTTATCTGGCTTGATCTTCGGCCTTGGCCTTCTCTTGGCAGGCATGGCGAACCCCGAAAAAGTATTGGCTTTTCTTGATGTGGCCGGGGCTTGGGATCCGTCACTCGCACTGGTGATGGGAGGGGCTATCGCAGTGGCGGTTATCCCACTGAATTGGGCGCGTAATAACAAGCAGTCCTTGCTAGGTGCCCCCATCCAGTTACCGATGAAGAGGGAGTTGGATGCCCGCTTGATTGGCGGCAGCCTGGTGTTCGGTATAGGTTGGGGAATTGCGGGGATCTGCCCTGGGCCTGCCGTCGCTATTCTGCTTACGGGGCACGGAAAGATCATCATATTCGCATTGGCCATGTTGGCCGGTATGTACTTGTTCTCTCTATTAGAGCATCGGCGCAAACCATCCAAGTAATCCTCCCACCAAAACAACCAACCATGGAGGAGCCTTCCAGAACATCAAAGCCACAAGCGCTATCAGCGCCAAGCCAAAGTCTGCAGGAATCAATATCGCGCTCGTCCAGACTGGGTTATACAAGGCCGCCAGAAGAAGGCCAACAACTGCTGCGTTTACGCCTGAAAGTGCAGCTTGGGTGCGTAAGCTCTTCCGCAGTTGCTCCCAAAATGGCAACACGCCGATTACGAGCAAGAACGAAGGAGCAAAAATTGCAACGACGCACGCGGTAGCCCCGAGCCAACCAGAAGGTTGGGCATTCATGGACGCGCCAAGAAATGCTGCGAAGGTAAAAAGTGGGCCTGGTACGGCCTGTGCTAAGCCATATCCGGCAAGAAACGTGTCATTGGCTACCCATCCGTTCGGCACGGTCGCCGACTGAAGCAACGGCAGCACAACATGCCCACCTCCGAAAACTAATGACCCGGCGCGGAAAAAGGCATTTACCACAGCTAACGCTTGTGAGGGCCACAACTGAACCAGCAATGGCAGGCCAGCTAACAGGCCGAAGAACAGCAGCAACGACACCACACCGACTTTCCTGCTCACCGGTATCGGCAAAGACTCAGTAGTCTGGCTTTGATCGGTTTTGAAGAGCATTAGTCCTATGACGGCACCGAAGAAAATCACGCCGATCTGCCCCCAGGCATGCGGCCAAAGCAGTGCAGCATAAGCCGCAAACACAGCGATGGTTATTCGAGGGGCATCATTGCAAAGACTACGGCCCATTCCCCAGACGGCTTGAGCAACGACAGCCACCGCGACAATTTTAAGACCGTGTAAAAGACCGCTGGGAAGCGCGCCTCCCCAGGCGGACATACCTTGTGCTAATAAAACCAGGATTATTGCTGAAGGTAATGTGAAACCTGCCCACGCAGCGACTGCTCCTGGAAACCCGGCACGGGATAGCCCTAAACCTATGCCAACCTGGCTACTTGCGGGGCCCGGCAAGAACTGGCACAGGGCAATCAAATCCCCATAACTGCGCTCGCTCAGCCATTGCCGTCGAGCAACGAACTCTTCGCGAAAGTAAGCTAGATGTGCAATCGGGCCTCCGAAAGAAGTGAGACCTAGGCGCAGGAATACCAGAAATACCATCCATGGGGACTCAGTCGTAACACCCTTTGAACGTCCCTCGGCTGACAAGATTCGTTACTCCCCACATGACTGCTATAGAAAACCAAATACGACAGCCTCCCTCACCGGCATATCTCGGCTTCGATATGCCGTCGCACACTGTATCTTGATCTTAACGACAAAATGATGGCACTTCGTTAGACGGTGCTCCTACAGCAGAAATTCTGATGGAGAGAAATTCTGCTGTCAGCTCATTTCTGATCACCTCGATAGAGTGGCTGTGGCAACGGCAGGCGCAGCGCTGCGACGCAAAATCAGGACTCCACCGATTGCAGCCAAGGTCGAACCGATCAACACGCCGACTTTTACCTCGTCAATCAGGTGAGCTGATCCAGCAAACGCCAGGTTTCCGATGAACAGGCTCATGGTGAAGCCGATGCCACACAAGAGCGCAACGCCGTAAAGCTGTGCCCAATTGCTGCCTTCCGGCAGTTTGGCCAAGCCCATACGAATGGCCAGAGCAGCCAATAGGAAGATGCCAATCTGCTTGCCCACCAACAAGCCGAGCGCAACACCCAGCGGAACCGGATCGACTAGGTTTTCCATCGAAATACCGGCCAATGAAACACCCGCATTGGCGAAGCCAAAAATCGGCACCACAGCGAACGCTACCCACATATGCAGCTTTTCTTCTAGGAACAGCAGTGGAGACCGGGCTTCCTCTTCAGGCTTACCCATTGGAACGCACAGCGCTACAGCGACACCCGCAAGGGTGGCGTGCACTCCCGATTGCAGTACGAAGAACCACAGCACACCACCTACCAGCAGATACGGGAACAATCGTCTGACACCCAATCGATTCATTGCGATCAGAATGGCCAGCGTTGCGAGCGATGCCAGCAACATGGGCATGGAAAGACCAGTGGTGTAGAAAAAGGCAATGATGACTACAGCACCTAGGTCGTCAATGATCGCCAAGGCGGCGAGGAAGACCTTAAGCGACTTAGGGACTCGCTTACCTAGGAGCGACAAGACGCCCAGGGCGAACGCGATGTCGGTAGCGGCTGGGATAGCCCACCCCTTCAAGGTCTCAGAATTACCCCAATTGATTGCGATGTAGATCAACGCAGGCACAACCATGCCGCCTAAAGCACCAAATCCAGGCAAAGCACGCTGGCCCCAAGTGGAGAGCCCCCCGGCCAGAACCTCTCTTTTGATCTCGAGTCCGACCATCAAGAAGAAGATCGCCATCAGGCCATCATTGACCCAATGCTCGACAGACATGCCCAACCAAACGCTATGCAAGGCTGCAAAATAACCTTGAGAGAGAGGCGAATTGGCCACAATCAGAGCCGCGAGTGCTGCGCCCATCAGTACAAGACCGCCAGCGGATTCCGAAGACAGGAAGCGAGCTAAAATTGCAGCTGCTCTTGGGGTTTCTGCAGGAGTTCTATTGTCGGTCATCAGTGTCCTAGCGCTTCGATCTAAAGAGAATATTTTAACATCCGAGGTATACCACTGCGGGTGTCCAAATAGCCTGTAACGATTATTGTCACAGGCGAAAATCAGCCTACAGCCTGTTCACTAAGCCCATGGCGCGGACTTTTTCACGAGATTTAGGAGCACGCCCAAGCGGATAAAGCCTCACTTTTATATCTCCTCAGCGAGTACCAATCATTTGGTAGGACAGAAGCCCGGCAGCGGTCATCGCTAACGAGCCTGCAACGTGCAACGAAATTGAGCCAAGCGCCCAGACCAGTCTGCCCTCCTGAATCAAGGCAACTGTTTCGGCTGAAAATGTAGAGAAGGTGGTAAGCCCACCACAGAAACCCGTGATGATCAGGAGACGCCACTCTGGACTGAGGGTAGGAGAAGCAGCCAAGAAGGCGATGGCCAGGCCGATGATGTAGCCCCCAACCATGTTCGCGACCACAGTACCTGGAGGAATCGTAGGAAAAAGAGCATTCAGCTTCATGCCCAACAGCCAGCGCAACCAGGCTCCAAGTGAAGCGCCAACGGCAATGACGATTAATGACTTCAGCACGGAGAGTCCTCCTCATCAGATCTGAGTGGACTAACTGGCAAGCGGCTCGCGCTGAAGGAAAAGGGAAACTCGAAGGGTAAGATCATAGCCTGTCCTAAATTGGAGGACAGGGAGACACACCTACGCACCCTGTCCAGGGTTCACGTAGGCATCATCAGCACGAAGGCGGTTAAAGGAGGAATGCCATCTCCTGTTCTGATCCTATAGCATCAGCGCCAATGGCATCAAGAGCAGCTACACGCGAGCGATCTGGAGGCCCCTTCGGCCAGGCAAGATGGTTGATCAATGATCCAGGCAGGGGTCGCCCCTTCGCCCAACCAGATTAGTTGGCGCGTCTACATCGATTTAACCGATACCACTTCCACATACTTGTACTTTTTCCTAGCAGCCTTCACAGCCTCCTGCTCAGCAAGCAACGAGCTCAACGTATCAGCCTCGTGAATCAGCTCGACCATTTTCCCTTCAAACTCGTTTCCAACCCGTAACGTAACCCTCAGCCTGGGCGTAAAAGCTTTCGCTTTCTTCTTGGCTGCTGGAGCAACCACCGGTTTCGCGGGCACAACTTCTTCCACAGGCTCTTTTACTAGAGGTGCGGGCACCTGCTCTTCGGGCTGAGGCGTACCGAATAGGGCACGACGCATTTCTTCTTCAGTTAATTCAGAGCTCATAGAACATCTCAACGGGACGCATTTCGCTGGGCAAGTGTTAATAAGATTGTTGCTGACTGGTATTCGTGGAGCCTGTGCGGACGTCAAATCCCCAGTTCGATTTCAAGACAAGAGCCTCGTAAGGCTTGCGAAAGCTTCACCTTTGGCAGCAGTGTAATGAGCCCATCAACTAAGTTGCTAGCGTGACGAGCGTACAGCGTGACTGTGCCTGCATCAGGCGTTCGACCTGGCACGATGGCCCCTACCCGCTGCTGGGCAATTTTCAGTATGCTCAAGACGTCCTGACTCACCTCATTGGTGGACAGGTGTTCAACCAATGGTCTGGGTGGAGGGGCGGCGCGGCTCCACAAATTTACAACCACCTGAAGCAGTCCGTCTGAGCCAAGATGTTCAAGAGCTATCTCCCACAGCTGGCCTTCCTGCGCCATATCCAGGCGAGCCCTAGTCATAACGGAGTTCCAGCAAAATGAGGCTCTTTCTTGATTGCGAGTTCACCAAGCTCTCAGCCACAGCGAAGCTGATATCACTCGCACTGGTAGCTGAAAATGGACGCGAATTCTACGTGGAATTGCTCGACACATGGCGAGAGGAAGATTGCAGCGACTTCGTCATAGAGATCGTTCTTCCGCAGCTCTGGGGCGGTGGCAATGCACAACCCATTATCAGGGCAAGAACTGCACTGCTCGATTACCTAGCCTCGTTCGACGAAGTCCTGGAGATTGTCACAGACGCTCCACAGTACGACTGGGAGCTTTTCTGCGAACTCGCATATGACAATGGTACATGGCCAAGGAACGTTCGGAATTACCCCACCGATGCAACCACTCTAGATGCCTCAAGTGACGGGGCTCCGCTTCCGCATCACGCTCTTCTTGACGCCCGTATCATCGCTAGCATGTTCACCGAAAGCGATCTGAAGAAAGGGTAATGAAGTCCTAAGAGGCCAAGGTGAGCTAAAGCTGTCTTTCACAGCAAACCTTCCTGAGGCATTTTCAACCTGGTGCTGGTCATTCAAAAATCAGGCCTGTTCGGACTTGCTGGTCAAATACCTACGAATAGTAGTTTTAGACAGACCCAACGCTTCCGATATCTCAGTCACTGACACTCCCTCACTGTTCAGGCGATTTGCCTCTGCGGCTTTCTGCGCTGCTCCGGATCGCGCCGGTCGACCAGGAGGAAGCTTCCCTGCACTTACCAACGACTCCATCTCAATATCTACGCTGTCCTTTTTTATCCTATTTAGTTGCTTATTCAGACGCTTCAGCCCCTCCCTAAGCGGCTCGTTGGACTGTAGACACGTCGCCATGAGAATCAATGAGGCCGGCTCAACCTCAAGCAGCGCTGCGAGACGAATGAGCACATCAATCGTGATGTTCACCTCCCCACGCTCAATCCGGCCCCAATAGGAACGGTCAATAGTGATCAGGTTTTCTTGCGTAAGACCTTTTTTTCTACGCAGTGCTCGCACCACTACAGCTAGGGCTTCTGCGGCCTCCATGACATTTCCCCACGCAAATCGAGGATAAGGCCATATTGCGACGCACCATAACACGGGCTATGATCCGTATTACGGCGCTATCAGCGTTTTTGAGGCCTGCTTTTCGATGCATATACATCCGTAAGCGGAGCTAAGCACCTTGCTTGCGGCAGCCATCTGCTCGAGTGCGAGCGACAACAAGCGGGATTGAATTGTCAATTTCCCGGTTATTAATGAAAGGAAGCCCTATGGCTAGCGTCGAAGAACCCGACTTCATGAATGCGCCACGGACACCACTTGAGGGCCTGTCGAGCACCTCTGCAGCTCGAGCTTTAGCAGTCGAACGCTTTCCTAAAAAGCCTTACTGCCTAGTCCGCGACTGGACAATATTTCGCATTGAAGTCACCCGCGACGAACTCTTCAAATGTCATGCAGCGGGCCAGCTCCCGATGATCCTGTTTGCTCACAACGTGGCCGAGGACAGCCAAGGCCGTTTCGAACGCGGCGATTGGGTTCGTTCAAGCATGTGCACCGGTCTCCACGACGGTATTGCGTTCGAGACCAGAAACTCTGTTTACGTATTGATTGGCCCTGGTCATGAACAGCTCGCAAGCCTGAAAGACGTTTTCTCCCTCTTCTAACCTGCGCTCTATATCGGAGCCCCTTCAGGCCAAGGACATACGATGTTTAGAACACACGACGCCGACATGCTGGGCCTACCAGGCATGTTCGGTGAGGGTCAGTACCAATGGCATCAGGTATCCAAAGTGCTTCGTAATCACTGGTATCACGTAACCGTCCAGGCCAAGACCAAGGGCCGAATTTCAGAGGCGGTTCTGATGATCGACAGCGAACCACGGCTTCAGCAACTGCTGATTGCCCAGGACTCGGAGACGATCATCACAGAGGTGCAAGTTGTCACACCTGCCCACATGAATGGCACGGGAGTTTGGCGCATGGAGAAGCTGACCAAAGTGACGCTTGGTGAAGACCAAAACGAGTGTGTTGTGTGCCTGCTAGAGGTGGAGACCGGCTCCAAATACCACAGCTCTCACCAACCTAGCTTCAACACTGATGTGCTGAGCAACCTTCGTCCGATCTATCACGCAAACATGATTCGTACAGCCTGAGATTTACCAAGATTTCTGCACGATACCAGCACAGATGGTTGCGTGTGGAATTCCTGGTTACGCCGTATATACCGCCAACGGAGTGCAACAATGCTGAACATGATTGGCTTGGATTTTTATGGGAAGCGCCACACAGAATTCGACCTAATACGAATCAAAAAAGCTCAGGCGCAAGGCTTCGATAGACCGATCACAGCGTATCTTTGCAGCGCCTCCATCAAAGCCCGAACGGGCATAGGCGTAGTGTTTGGTCACAACCGTAAAGACCAGTATGGGCGGTTCGGCGACGGCCATTTGATCCGCACTTCTGATGTGATCAAAGTCGAGCGTGAAGGCAGGTTTTGGGTGATGACGACGGAGAATAGTCGTTACGTCTTGGCGACGTTCCAGAGGGGTAATGGACGTGCAAGCCTGCGTGAGTTTCTGCGGCTTTCACGGGGGATGCACCACTTCACCCCGCGAGGGTTACAGTAATGGTCGTGGTCTTCTTCCACTGGCGAACCCTCCTGAATGGCTTCGAGGTGGTGTCATGATCGTCAAGGCAGGCGAAGTCATCTGCATTGCCTCGGGCATTTTTGAGAATTACGACCGCGCTGGGCCCTTTGTTGCAACGCAGGACTTCGACCTCGATTCATTAATAGCAGAGGCAGTGAAGCCGCTCACAGAGAAATGGGAAGTGTCGAGTTTGTTTGGCGATATACCCAGGGTGCTTTTCGAAAACGGGCTTATCACCAAGCTTCCTTGTCGCAAAATTTACCTAGGAGCGATGGGCGAAGTCGACATTCGGGAAGAGCAGGATGACCTTTGATGACGACGCTTCAAGCATTTTACTAAAGCGTCATGATGGTAGCGATAGAGCTGAGATGGTTTGCCTTGCAGTAGCCGCAGTTAGGATCGCGGTAAACGTCGATGACTTCAGCGGCTTGTGCCGCTCCGGTCATGGGTAGTGTCGTGAACGCGGCAATTCGCAGACTGGCATTCATGCGAGTTCTCCAGTTTATTACTAATTCTTACCGGCAGCAGCAACCGCCGCCGTTCCCGCCACAGCCCGAGTTTTTCTTACTCGCTACGCTTTCCACTGTCGCCAGCTGTGCTGGATAGCCCGCGTTCTCCAGGGCTGTAAGCAGCGCATGGCTGTGCGAATCGCCGCTGACCTTCACCCGTCCGGCTTTTAAATCCACCGATACGTAACTCACGCCTTCAACTGGGCGCAGCGCTTCGGTGACATGTTTGACACATGAACCACAGCTCATGCCTTGGACTTGCAGTTCAACAATTTTCATTGGTGACTCCTCACAACAAAGTTGATCATGGAAAGACTAACGCATGAGGCTTTTTTGCGGCGTTGGCTTATCCTCAACCTTGCCGCCATGGCAAGGTCAAGCGGTCGTTGTCACTCAATCAATGGAAGCCTGGCGCAGACGTAAGGCGTTGAATACTACCGACGCCGAGCTCACGCTCATGGCCAGTGCGGCAATGAGCGGTGACAGAAGGTGACCGGTAAGTGGATAGAACAAGCCGGCAGCCAGTGGGATGCCCATGGCGTTATAAAGGAAGGCGAAGGCCAGGTTCTGGTGCATATTTCTCACCGTCGCGACTGACAGGCTGCGCGCCCGTAGGATACCGAGCAGATCCCCCTTCACCAGAGTGACCTGAGCGCTGTTCATCGCCACGTCAGTGCCAGTGCCCATGGCGATTCCTACATCAGCGCGAGCCAGTGCGGGGGCATCATTAATGCCGTCGCCGGCCATCGCCACCCGGTGTCCGGCTAGTTGCAAAGATGCCACCAGACGTTCTTTATCTTGCGGCTTGACCTCGCCGTGAACCTCCTCGATGCCCAACTGGCGGGCTACCGAGCGAGCAGTTGTAAGGCCGTCGCCAGTGGCCATGATGACCTTGACGCCATCCGCCTGCAGACGCTCGACGGCCAGCTTCGTGGTGGGTTTGATGGGGTCGGCAACAGCCAGTAAACCCGCCAGGGCGCCGTCCACTGCCAGGTACATGATGCTCGTACCGTCGCCGCGTAGCTTCTCGGCATGTTCTTGCAAGCTGTCTGTGGAAACGCCGGCTTCCTGCATCAACGCGGTATTGCCTATCATCAGTCGGCGACCCTCGACCTGACCGCTTACACCAATACCTGAGGCTGACTCGAAGGTTTCAGGTGTCACCAGTTTTAGCCCTGCGGCACGAGCCTGCTCGACGATGGCGTGGGCCAATGGATGCTCACTGCCCTGATCGAGACTTGCGGCCAGGCGCAACACTTCATCCTGAGTAAATCCGGGTACGGCCTCGACGCTATGGAACGCTGGTCGACCTTCCGTGAGGGTGCCAGTTTTGTCGACTATCAAGATGTCTATCTTGCGCAGGTTTTCGATAGCGGCGGCATCGCGAAACAATACGCCGCTGCCAGCAGCCTTGCCGGTGGCAACCATGACTGACATCGGTGTCGCTAGGCCAAGGGCACAGGGACAGGCGATGATCATGACCGCGACAGCGTTGATCAGTCCGAACACCCAACTTGGCTCGGGCCCCCAAAGCCCCCAGCCGAGTAGAGTCAGCGCGGCGATAGCAATCACCACAATCACGAAGTAACTAGCAATCACATCTGCCAGCCGTTGCATCGGCGCTTTTGAGCGTTGTGCCTGCACAACCATCTGCACAATCTGTGCGAGGAGGGTCGCTGATCCTATCTTCTGCGCCTGCATCACCAGACTACCGTGGATGTTGAGAGTGGCGCCGATCAGCGCGTCGCCGGCCCTCTTCATGATCGGTATCGGTTCGCCGGTGAGCATCGACTCATCTACAGCGCTTTCGCCTTGCAATACCTGGCCGTCTACAGGTACTTTTTCTCCCGGACGCACACGTAATGTGTCGCCGCTGTGTACGTGTGTCAGAGGGATGTCTTCTTCCGTGCCATCGGCATTGATCCGTCGGGCAGTTTTTGGGGCCAGTCCAAGCAGCGACTTGATGGCAGCCGAGGTTTGCGAGCGAGCCTTGAGTTCAAGCATCTGGCCGAGAAGGGTCAGTGAGATGATCACAGCCGCTGCTTCGAAGTACACACCGATGCGGCCCTCCATCATGAAGTTGCTGGGGAATACATCGGGGGTCAGGGTTGCCACGACGCTGTAAAGGAAGGCCGCCGCCGTGCCGAGGCCGATTAGCGTCCACATGTTCGGACTTCGCTGAATCACCGAACGCACACCACGCACATAAAACGGCCAGCCAGCCCACAGCACGACGGGTGTAGCCAATCCCAGCTCGACCCAATTTTGCGTGGTGCCATGGAACAACTCCAGGGCATGGCCACCCATAGCCAGCACGGTGACGATCACTGTCAGCGGCAATGTCCACCAGAAGCGCCGGGTGAAGTCCTTGAGTTCTAAGTTCTCTTCTTCCTCCAATTCGGGAATCACCGGCTCTAAGGTCATGCCGCACTTAGGGCAGACGCCGGGGCCGATCTGGCGAATTTCCGGATGCATGGGACATGTGTATTCAGCGGCACCCGTTAACGGTTCTGCTGTTGTCTGAGGGACTGGTTCGATTTTCGGTTGAGATATTCGATAACGCTCGGGCGCTGTCCTGAAGGCCGTTTGGCATTTCAGACTGCAGAACCGGTAGTGTTGCCCCTCATATTCCGTGCTGAACTGGCTGTCGTTACTGACGGTCATGCCACATACCGGGTCATGGGAGCCAGTGGCTTGGGGTTCAGAGTTCTGTATTGGGCCGTGCTCTTGACGAACCTCAGGGGTGTGCATGAGCTAACTCCTGTTCGCATCCTTGGTTGAGACTGAGGTTTCGCCGTGATGATTGTGACCACCGTGGTGGTGCCCGAAAAAATGCATCAGCGGGCACAACAGCAAAATCATATAAGGCAGTAAACCCAGCATATGGCCGTAGTGTTCTCTTGCCAGATAGAACAGCACGATCACCAGCAGCATACCCAGCGCTATGCCGGGTTTGCTCCTCCAAAATGTTGGAGAGGTGTTAGCGGAATGTGGCGAATTCACCATGGTTCTGTACTCCTGAGGGAGTGCGGTTTAGTGATACGTCGTATAGGTGCAACGGGCGGCAGTTTTACCCTTGGCATATTGGTTAAGGTAAAACCGTCGCTGCATTGCCTACAGGCTTGTGCGCGTCACTTGCTCGTCGGCATGTTCATCATGCTCGTTTGCTGATCCATCATTTTCATCATCATGTTCATCATTCCCATCTCCATGCCGTCTTTGTTGCTGCCCATGCCCTTGCCATGACAGTTCTTATGCATCATGTCCATGCTTTCCTTCATCGTCTTCATGCTCTCCTGCATGGCGGCGTGTCGCTCGGCAGGGGTCTTGGCGGCGGCTGCCTTGTCGTGTGCAGCCTGCATTTTTTGCATTTGCTCGGTCATGACATTGTTTTGCATCGGCGTAGCTGCTTCGCTTGTCTTGGCGGGCGCGGTCTGCCCCTCCGGGTGATGCTCATCGACTGCCGAGGCGATAAGTGGGCTGCTCACGAGCAGGGTGGCGAGGATAAATTTCAATGTGGCATGCATGGCAATCTCCAAAGGGTCAGGACAATTCAGGTAATACCAAGCCGCGCCAGGTTGGCGCAGTCAGACAGTGCGCCGAAGATCGGCGCGCAGAAGGTCGGATTAATCGTTGAAACGGACGAAAATCAGGCGGGCAGGAGGTCTGGCCGGTACAGGACGCCGTAATGCAAGAAAGGCAAAAGCGGAGGGATTGGCGGGATACAAAATCAGCAACGCTGGGATAAGGAGCAGAAACGTCCAACTGAACAGGTCAAATATTTGAAGATGGAGCGAAGGACTTACAGCTATTGCCGCATCGGAGCAGTGCTGAAGGCAACCGAGGGCATGGGCGTCGTGGCTATCGTGATCTTGCGTGGTGATCAGCGAGACATGAGTTGTAGCCGGATTGTGGCTGGGCTGTGCCAGACATCCCTGGGTCGCTGCCAGACCAAACGCTAACACCCACAGCACGATGGCGAGGCGTATGAACGTTGGTTGACGATGGCGAAACCAGAACATGGAGAATCTCCGGTACTGATTAGCGGATTTTGATTTTTCAACATACTCCACATTGAAGTGCCACAGTTGATCTACATCAATTTATGCAGCCGGCTGTCGGTTCTGTGGTGCGGTCAAATTTTATGACGCCCATCGATCTTTCAGATGTTGAGTTTCTCCGGGTGCTGTCAAAAGTGTAATCACCGGCTAAGCGTGCTGACAGGTACGTTCCCTCATCATCCTCATCGAGCTGACGCTCAAACTCTCTGGTTTCATCGAGAGTCAATTCCTTGAAGGAGATGCACTATGAAAGCAACCAACGTTGTGATTCTTACACTCAGTTTGGCTATATCGTCCCTGGCCTTTGCCGAAGGTGGCGGCGACCGTGCGGTTGAGCGCATGGAACGAGCTCGCGAGACGGCAATGGCCACCGGAAAGTCTGCCCCCGGAGCTGAGGCGCAAGAAAATATTGCACAAGAGAAGCTCAAGGCTGAAAAGCAGCCTCACCATTGCTGAGCCAACCAGCTTACTGAAATGTAATCACCCCGTTTGCTGGCTTATGGCATCTTCCGATACATCAAGCGCACTAGCTCGTCTAGCGTTAGCCCTTAGGGGCACGCCCAGTGCGCACATCTAACATCCGACTGACGGGACATGAATCGGTATGCAAGCCAAAACCTCTCGGCGCACCTTTGTGAAAGGACTCACCGCAGGCGGGATTCTCGGTGGTTTAGGCCTCTGGCATACCCCTATCTGGGCCGCCCCTAGAGTGGGCGATGCCAATGTCTTGTCAGGTACAGAGTTTGACCTCTTCATCGGAGAAACACCGGTAAATATCACTGGGAACTCCCGGACGGCCATGACCATAAATGGCGGGATTCCTGGGCCCCAGCTGCGCTGGCGTGAGGGCGATACCGTGACCTTGCGGGTCAAGAACCGCCTCAAGGATATGACTTCTATCCACTGGCACGGAATTATCCTTCCGGCAAACATGGACGGTGTTCCAGGCCTTAGCTTCCATGGAATTGAGCCTGATGGCACGTACGTCTATCAGTTCAAGGTCAAGCAGAACGGAACGTACTGGTATCACAGTCACTCCGGCTTCCAAGAACAGGTTGGTGTGTACGGCCCACTGGTCATCGATGCCAAAGAGCCTGAGCCTTTTGAGTATGACCGCGACCTCGTGGTGATGCTTAGTGACTGGACTGATGAAAATCCTGCTTCGCTGATGAAAACACTGAAGAAACAGGCGGACTACTACAACACCCATAAGCGAACAGTGGGTGACTTCATCAATGACGTGGCTGACAAAGGTTGGTCAGCGACCGTCGCTGATCGCAAGATGTGGGCCGAGATGAAGATGAATCCTACGGACATTGCGGACGTCAGTGGTGCGACGTACACCTACTTGATGAACGGACAGGCTCCGGACTCCAATTGGACTGGCACCTTCAAACCTGGCGAAAAGCTCAGGTTGAGGTTCATCAATGGTTCAGCCATGTCCTACTTTGATGTACGAATTCCAGGTTTGAAGATGACTGTTGTGGCCGCTGATGGCCAATACGTCAAACCGGTAAGCGTGGATGAGTTCAGGATCGCCACTGCCGAGACTTTCGACGTGATCGTCGAACCCACGCAAGAGGCCTACACACTGTTTGCGCAGTCGATGGATCGGTCGGGTTACGCCAGAGGCACCTTGGCTGTCCGGTCTGGCATGACTGCTCCAGTGCCTGCGCTAGACCCTCGTCCTCTAGTCACCATGGCCGACATGGGTATGGCCGGTATGGATCACGGTGGGATGGCCGGTATGGGCGATATGGCTGGAATGGATCACAGCAAAATGGCCGGTATGGGAGACGACTCGATGCAGGGTATGTCAGGTATGGACGGCGGAGCCATGAAAGATAGCTCTGGTGCTATGCAAGGCATGTCCAGCATGCAGGGAATGGATCACAGCAATATGTCCATGGGCGGCATGAATGGTATGGGAGAAATGCAGTCGCACCCAGCCACAGAGTCCAACAATCCCCTCGTCGACATGCAAGCAATGTCGACCTCTCCGAAGCTCGATGATCCTGGCATGGGCCTTCGCGACAATGGACGAAAGGTGCTGACGTACTCTGATCTAAAAAGCACGTTTGAGGATCCAGATGGCCGTGAGCCAAGTCGCACTATTGAACTGCACTTGACCGGTCATATGGAGAAATTTTCCTGGTCTTTCAACGGCGTGAAGTTTTCAGACGCCGAGCCGGTAAAACTGAAGTATGGCGAGCGAGTTCGGTTCGTTCTTGTGAACGACACCATGATGACTCACCCCATCCACCTGCATGGGATGTGGAGCGACCTTGAAGATGAAAACGGGCAATTCCTTGTCCGCAAACACACCATCGATATGCCGCCAGGATCAAAGCGCAGCTACCGGGTGACTGCAGATGCGCTGGGACGCTGGGCCTATCACTGCCATCTCCTATACCACATGGAAATGGGCATGTTCCGTGAAGTGCGCGTGGAGGAATAAGGAGATGGCTATGAGTAATTTCTTAAGCGGGACTCGCATGCACTCGGCTGTACTCACGGTCGCTCTCACTGCTGGTGTTGCCTTGCCGGCAGCTGCTGAGTCTAGCCAGGGGGTGGCCGCTGGGCAGATGCAGGGCATGGATCACAGCCAGATGCAGGGTATGGATCACAGCCAGATGCAGGGCATGGATCACAGCCAGATGCAGGGCATGGATCACAGCAAAATGGAGGGTATGCAGCCCGCCAAGCAACCACTAACTCAAAGCCGGACTCCGATACCACCACTTACCGATGCTGACAGAGCCGCAGTCTATAACGCCCCTGGTGGTCATGAAGTTCATGACACTGCAATCAACTCATTTTTTATATTTGAGAAACTGGAATGGCAGGATGCTGACGATGGAAGCGCGCTGAACTGGGAAGCACAAGGTTGGATAGGGGGAGATGTTGATCGGCTATGGTTGCGCTCCGAAGGTGAGCGCACCAATGGGAAGACTGAAGAAGCAGAGGTTCAGGCACTTTGGGGCCACTCCATTAGCCCTTGGTGGGATTTAGTCGGTGGGGTTCGTCAAGACTTCAAACCAGGCGACCCACAAACGTGGGCTGCTTTCGGTATTCAGGGCCTGGCTCTCTACAATTTCGAGGCCCAGGCTACTGCTTATCTGGGTGAAGGTGGCCAGACCGCTGCTCGGTTGGAGGGTGACTACGACATTCTCCTTACCAATAAGCTGATTCTGCAACCGACGGCAGAATTCAATTTCTATGGCAAAAACGATCCTCAACGCGGGGTCGGTTCAGGGCTGTCTGAAAGTGAGGTTGGTTTGCGGCTTCGGTACGAAGTCCGCCCGCAATTCGCACCTTACGTCGGTGTAACTTGGAATCGGGCTTATGGCAGAACCGCAGACTATGCCCGCGAGGAAGGCGAAGATAACAACGAAGCACGCCTAGTGCTCGGCGTCCGAGTGTGGTTCTGAAACAAAGTTAGCGGTACTAAATAATTATCTAACCTCATTACAACAGCTTCGCGCTGTGAGGAGCCTTGCATGTCCGTATTCAAATCCTGTGTTGTGGCCGTCGCTCTTTCTTCTAGCCTGCTGCTCAGTGCAGTTGCCCAAGCTCACCCGAAGCTGCTGTCTTCAACTCCGGCTGAAGGCGAGAGCGGCCCAGCTCCTGCGAAGATTGAACTGCATTTTTCCGAAAACCTGGTTACTCAGTTTTCCGGGGCCAAGTTGGTCATGACGGAAATGCCTGGCATGTCACACTCCCCTATGCCCATGAAAGCCAGCGTGTCTGGCAGTACCGATCCTAAAACCATGATCTTGACCCCGGCCTCTCCTCTCACCGCTGGTACTTACAAAGTCGAATGGCGAGCGGTCTCCTCCGATACCCATCCGATTACCGGCAGCGTTACTTTCAAAGTGAAATAAGCGTGGGCGACCCATTGAATGTGGCGCTGCGCCTCGCGCTTTATCTGGATCTAATGCTCCTGTTCGGCCTGGCGGTCTTTGGACTGTACAGCTTTCGGGGTAAAGAGCGCGTGTCCGGAGCGGTGCTGCATTTTGGGTGGATACTGCCCGGCACCGCTGCTATAGGCATGCTTTTGTCCGTAGCAGCTTTCATGATTATCACAAGCAATATGAGCGGCGCCTCCGACTGGGACGAGCTGCGGCCTCATCTGGAAATGATGCTGTACGAGACTGAGATCGGCTATAGCTGGGTGACGCGCATGATCTCGCTGGCAGTGGTGATTTTTGTCGCAAGTCAGAGCAAGCGATGGCCAACAGGGAGTCTCTGGGTTGCTACCTTGGCAGGCAGCATCGCCTTGTCCACGCTTGCTTGGACAGGTCATGGGGCAATGGACGAAGGTACTAAGCGGTTCTGGCACTTTGCAGCTGATATTCTGCACCTCCTCTCCGCTGGGGGCTGGATCGGAGCTCTTGCGGCGTTTGGCCTGATGTTGAGGATTAAAGGGGCTAATCCGGAGCAACTCGTAAGAGTGCTGTCACGAGCGCTTAAAGGATTCGAAACAGCGGGTGGATTTATTGTTGGCACAATCATAATTACTGGCGTCGCTAATTATCTCTTCATTGTCGGGCCGACAGTAATCGAACTCGTAACTAGCACCTACGGCATTCTCCTGCTGATGAAAGTCCTGCTTTTCGCTGGGATGATTGGGCTTGCTGCACTCAATCGTTTCTACCTGAGTCCCTCACTTGAACGTTCTTTGAAGGCTGGGGATTATTCTCTGGCAGCAACTGCCTTGAGAAAAAGTGTGATGCTCGAATCGACCTGTGCAGTTGTCATCGTTTTCTTGGTGGCATGGCTAGGAACGTTGAGCCCTTCAATCGAGATGGCTCAAGGGTGATTCATGAGCCAGATCTGAGCGTCACTATGGACGCTCAGGACTAGGTAAAAACTATCGGCTCGAGGGGTAGTCAGCGACCACTTCTTGCGCACCTGCCTTGGTGAGCCCCAATACTTGATAAGGTTGATGATTCTGGCCGTAGTCCATGCCGGGGGAGCCTGCTGGCATGCCTGGTACTGCAATTCCTGCGAGGTCTGAGCGGCCACTCAGCTTCTTGATTTCTTCCGCAGGGACATGCCCCTCTACGAACTTGCCGTCAATAACAGCCGTATGGCATGACGCGAGTCCCTGCGGCACTCCTAAGCTCTGCTTAATAGCGCTCATATTGCTTTCAACATGGTCGACCACCTTGAATCCATTCGATTCAAGGTGCTTGACCCACTCCTTGCAGCATCCGCAGTTCGCGTCACGATGCACATCGATTGTGAGCGGCTCAGCCGCCTGCGCGACAGCACAAATCATCAAGCCCACGGCGAGCGATAGCTTTCGTTTGAACATTCGATGCACCTCGTAGCGTTTTAGTATGCGGTTGCTCTGCAAGCCCCCTAGCCTTGGGCCAGCCGTCATGCTTCCACAGTGGTTGGAATTAGGTTAAGCGCAAAAAGCTCAAATCGCTGATTACATTTTTGTAAGCCGCCTGCCAATTCACTCCATCCAACCCATCACACACCGACCTGTCGTGGCATCGGGCGATCCGTGGGCTGTTGAGGCAATTACATTTACGTAAGCTTGCGCACAGATGTCAGATTGGTAGCACACTAGAACACCGCAAACCGGAGCCCGTGCATGAAACTCTTGGTCGCAGAAGACGAACCCAAAATCGGAATGTACCTACAGCAGGGTCTTGTGGAGGCTGGCTTCACTGTCGACCGAGTTGTTACGGGAACAGAGGCGTTGCACCATGCGTTAAATGAGACCTATGACCTTCTGATCCTGGACGTAATGATGCCCGGCCTGGACGGCTGGGAGGTCATTCAATCTGTCCGCATAGCCGGGAACTCAGTTCCTGTTTTGTTTCTGACAGCCAGGGACGGGGTTGATGACCGGGTCAAAGGGTTGGAACTAGGAGCGGACGATTACCTAGTCAAACCCTTTGCATTTTCCGAATTGCTTGCTCGCGTCAGAAGCTTGCTCCGCCGTGGTTCCGCCGTACCCAACCAAACATCTATCAAAATCGGCGATCTGGAGGTCGATCTTCTGAAACGACGTGCCTCCCGCTCAGGTCGACGCATTGACCTCACCGCCAAAGAATTCTCCCTCCTAGAACTCCTTATGCGCCGTAGAGGGGAAGTCCTGCCAAAATCACTGATCGCATCGCAGGTTTGGGATATGAACTTCGACAGTGATACCAACGTGATCGAAGTAGCAATTCGCCGGCTCCGGGCCAAAATCGATGATGATTTCGACACTAAGCTGATTCAGACCACCAGGGGAATGGGCTACATGCTAGATGCGCCGGATACTGAATGAAGCGTGTATCTCTTACCTTCCGTTTGAGCATGATGTTTGTCTGTGCCGTGGTAGCCGTGCTGGTTGTAGCAGGCTTTACCTTCGATGCTTTTAGTAGACATCACTTCAAAGCGCTCGACCGTCAAGCGATGACGGAAAAGCTCGTATCCATTCGGCAAATCATGGATGGCGAGGCCGGCTCCGTAGACTCTTCAGAAGTGGTGTTACAACTGCAAGCCCTGCTGGGCGCCCATCAGGAGCTTTCAGCATCGATTGTCACCAACGGAGGGAGGACGATCTTCGCTACTCCCAACGGAACTGCACAGCCTACCGCTGCGGTTCATGAGGCTGGGGAAGGTTTGTTGGAGTGGACGGCTGGCGGCCATACGTATAGAGGCATGAAGGCCCAAGTTCATTTAGTGAATGAAGCTGAGCCACTAACCGCATGGTTAAGTATGGATATCACCAGTCACATGCACTTCGTTGAAACTTTGCGTTGGTGGCTGGTCATTGGGCTGGCTATCAGCGCTCTGGTCAGCGCAGCGTTAGGGTGGCTGGTGGCGCGCAGCGGGTTAAAGCCGGTCGCACAGGTGACGCAAGTCGCGGCCTCAATGTCAGCCGGTTCGCTGAAAGAACGCATCCCGATGGACTCGGTGCCTCGTGAGCTTGAGAGCCTTGTCTCTTCTTTCAACGCCATGCTTGCTCGCCTTGAAGAGTCTTTTGTTCGGCTGTCCAACTTTTCAGCCGATATTGCGCACGAGCTACGAACCCCTATCAGCAATCTGCGTACACACACCGAAGTCATCCTTTCAAAGAAACGTGCACCGGACACTTATGAAGAGAATCTCTATTCAAACCTGGAGGATCTGAACCGACTCTCCAGCATTATTGACGGCATGCTTTTCTTAGCAAAATCGGACAACGGTCTGGTTCTACCTGCCAAAGAGAAAGTCGAGTTGCGTTCGGTGGTCGAAAAACTTTTCGAGTATTACCAGTTGCTGGCAGAAGACACCGGAGTAAAGCTACAAGTCTCCGGACACGGCGCGGTCTATGGTGACGGTACGATGTTGGATAGGATGATCTCGAATTTACTTTCTAATGCGCTCAGGTATACCCCTCCTGACTGCACTGTCTCCGTAAAAATCGAGTCGTTGGGTAGCATAATCAGCTTGTCAGTGAAGAACCCCGGCGAGGAAATAGCTGGAGAACATCTGCCCCGGTTGTTTGACCGTTTTTACAGAGTCGATCCTGCACGTAGAGAGGGTGCTACGAACAACGCGGGGTTAGGTTTGGCAATCGTCAGATCACTGGTTGACGCCCATGATGGCGCCGTTGAGTGTGTCTCCGGAGGAGGCTATACGACCTTTGAGATCCGCTTACCTGCTTGGCCTGCTGACTGAGAATAAAAGAAAACTCCCGTGCCTCTTCTTTGAGGAACAAGGCCGCAATGCGGCCTTGTTTATTTACGGCGTCACTCGTGTGAATGGCCGTGCCCAGCGATCTCAGAAGTTGCGTCTTTTTCATCGCCTCCGCAGGCCGTCATCAAACCAAGGAAGCAGATCAGGAGCATCGAACGGATCATGGTTGTTGGGGTTTTCATTGGAATACTCTTCAAAAATGGATGAAATTGAATGACATGTGGTCAAGCAGCACGCTGCGTTTCTTGCCGTAGCACAGCCATCGCTGCTTCTGATTACTGTTTGACGCCCAAATAATCGCCGCTGGTTTTCAGTGTGATGGTCACGTCGTTAGTGCTGCGATTACGCCAAAACCAGCCATGGGTGCCGTCAAAAATGGCGGTGAACTCACCTTTATCACTTTTGACTTGCTTGCCCTTGTTGTAGCTGTGGAAGTACCCCTTTTCGCCGTTGTAAGGCTCTCCATGAGTGTCGTAGTTCACAGGCCCACCTGCCGCTGTCCATTCATAGCTGACAGCCTTGTCCTTCAGCACTTCCAGTTTGATTTCTGTCCCTTCACCTGGCTTGAGCGTGACGGTCATTTGATCCGTCTTTAACGCAGGGGCAGGTGTCGCAACCGGTTGAGTCACTGGTTGAGCCACCGGTTGGACTTGCGCAACCTGCGGAGCCGGGGCTGAAGCCGCTGGTTGAGGTGGAGCTGCATCCGCCAACGCCTCTTGGGCAAGAGTGATCTTCAGTTCGCCCATCTGGGTCAGCCCCAGTGTCCGGCCCACACCTGTCGGATCAATGGCGTATTCCGAGGGCATGACCACGGTCACCAAAAGGCCGGCTGCAACCAGCATTGCAATGACAGTCGAGCGCACCAGTTTGCGAGTGGTAGGTAATTCATTAACAGTGGGAAGCGGAGTATTGAACATGGTCAGAATTCCTTACGTAGAGACAAACAGGCCAGTGATCTGATAACCCATCAGCAGGAAACCGGCACTCATCATGGCGACGTTGGCGGTATAGGCGTGGCGCCAGAAGCTGCCAGTGCGCCGCCAAAACCCCATCAGAATTAGAATCGCGCTGAGGGCAAGCAATTGGCCGATCTCGACACCGACGTTAAAGGCGATGAGGTTGGGAATCAGGCCGTCAGGCGAGATTTCGTACTCCTGGATTTTGGTTGCCAGACCAAAGCCGTGGAGCAGGCCGAATATCAGCGTGGCCACTTTGGTGTTGGGTTGGAAACCGAACCAGCGCTGGAATGCACCCAGGTTGTCGAGCGCCTTGTACACCACTGAAAAACCTATGATGGCGTCGATGATGTACGAGCTAATGCTAATCTCGGTGAGCACACCAAGTAGCAGCGTGACCGAGTGGCCTACAGCGAATAGCGTGACGTAGAGCCCCACGTCTTTGAGGCGATAGAGGAAGAAGATCACCCCGAACAGAAACAGGAGGTGGTCGTAGCCCGTCATCATGTGCTTGGCGCCCATGTAGATGAAAGGCAGCAACATGACGCCGGAGCTTTCCTGGATGAAGCCCTTGTCACCTTCCGCGACGGCGTGAGCCATCGCCTCGGGCATTCCCAGGAAAAGTACAGCGACAAGTAAAAACAACAGCAATACGGGGCGGTGCAAAGGCGCAGTAAACGCGCCGACGCCGCTCATCGAATACGAATGCATAGATCAATCCTACGTTGCAGAGATCGAAGGCCGCAGTGCGGCCAAGGTCAAGACGCGAACGAAGGACGGGGTGGACGCTCGATCAAAAATATCGGCGGCAGGGGAACAGAGTCTCGAAGCGCATCGACCCGGATGGATAGCATTAGGGGGGTCGCCAGCATCAACGCTGCTGTGAGTTGCGGTGTTTCGTGCTGGTGATCAGGGGTCAATGGCGAATGGTAGTGATCTGAAAGGCTCGAGTAGCTGGATGAAGCCTCTTCGCCGTGGGAGTGATGGGCATCTTGCGCGATCTCCCAGGCTGGCTGTTTCGACGCCACAGATAACGAATAGGTATGCCCAGCCCAAGCCACCAACATGGCGAGAGCAAGTGCGATTACCACCGTCGTTGTCAGTGTTCTGCTGAACATGGCGTTAGGGTTTCAACTCGTTTTATAGGGCTTTTACGCGTTTGACCACATCCCCCTGGGGGGGATAGGATGCCAGCGTAATTCATTGAGGCCTGAGGCTCAAGTCATGAGTGAGCACGAACACGAACACAGCCATCCCCACACCCACCAGAGTCATGAGGCAATCATCAAACGTCTCAAACGGGCAGATGGGCATTTACGCGGCATCATCACCATGATCGAAGAGGGTCGTGAGTGCGTGGACATCGCCCAGCAGCTGCATGCGGTTGAAAAAGCAGTGTGCCAGGCCAAACGTACGCTCATCCAGGATCACATTGATCACTGCCTGGAGGACACCGTTTCGGCGCTAGGCAATGGCGAGCGCGCACCACTGGAAGCTTTCAAGCAAATCACCAAGTACCTCTAGGTCTGTCATGCCCAATTTTGCTGAACTGCTGCAACAAGGCGGGGCTCACGCCTGGCTGTATTTCCCGAGCGCGATTCTGCTCGGCGCCTTACATGGCCTGGAGCCGGGACATTCCAAAACCATGATGGCGGCCTTCATCGTGGCCATCCGTGGCTCGGTCAAACAGGCAGTTTTGTTAGGTTTGGCCGCGACGTTGTCGCATACCGCAGTGGTGTGGTTGGTCGCCATCGGCGGCATGTACCTGGGCAAAGGATTGGACGCGCAAACCACTGAGCCGTACTTCCAGCTTGCCTCCTCTGTACTGATCATCGTGATTGCGCTTTGGATGCTCTGGCGTACTTGGCGCGGTGAGCAGATGTTCAAGTTTGAGCAAGGTGATGATCATCACCACGGCGAGCACGACCATGGTCATGATGATGAGACCCATCGAATCGATACCGGCCATGGCCGCATCGAGCTGTCGATCTTCGAGGAAGGCATGCCACCGCACTGGCGCCTGAAGACACTGACCGGGCACGCTTGGGCTGCCTCAGATGTTCGCCTGATGACTACTCGTCCGGACGGTAGCACCCAATCGTTCTCTTTCGTTGAGCGCGACGGCTTCCTGGAGTCGACGGTCGATATTCCGGAACCACATGAGTTCAGTGCTCGCTTGAGTCTTGGGCATGCAGGTCACTCCCATGATTACGATCTTCAGTATCAGGAACACGATCACGGGCATGCTCATTCCGAATTGGAAGGCTTAGAGTTGTCGATTGATGGCTACCAGGATGCGCATGAACGTGCGCATGCCAACGATATACGCAAGCGCTTCACCAATCGCGAGGTCACCACGGGCCAGATCGTCATGTTCGGCCTGACTGGTGGTCTGATTCCTTGTCCGGCTGCCATTACCGTTCTGTTGCTATGTCTTCAGGTTAAAGAAGTCGCACTGGGAGGCATGCTTGTCCTGTGTTTCAGCATCGGATTGGCGCTCACCTTGGTCACTGTAGGTGCTGCGGCGGCAATTGGTGCTAAGCAGGCCTCCAACCGTTGGCCTTGGCTGGGCACCGTGGCTCGTCGTGCTCCGTACCTGTCCAGCGTGCTGATCATTGGTGTTGGTCTGTACGTGGGTTTCCATGGCTGGATCGGCCTGAACGCTTGAGGCAAGTCTTTCGTGTTTGAACTTACGAGCTACATTGGTCTGTTCGTGGCGGCATTCGGTGCCGCGACGTTATTGCCGATGCAGTCTGAAGCCGTGCTGGTCGGGATGTTGCTCGCCGACCGGTACGTCGTTTCTACGCTATTGGCGGTAGCCACTGTTGGCAATGTGCTTGGCTCCGCACTGAACTGGCTTCTGGGCCGTTCTGTTGAGCGATTTCGCCACAAGCGCTGGTTCCCCGTGAGCGAGAGCAAGTTAGAAAAAGCCCAGCATTCCTATCTGCGCTACGGGCGCTGGTCACTGTTGTTGAGCTGGGTGCCCATCATTGGCGACCCGCTGACAGTCGTCGCTGGAGTCATGCGCGAGCCACTCTGGAGTTTCCTGCTGATTGTCACCTTGGCCAAGGGCGTGCGTTATCTCGCGCTGACCGCCGTCACCCTGGGGTGGGCATGACGATGCCTACTGACCCGCTTTCCCCACTCAAGAGCCGAAGCAGTAGCCTAGATCTGATCAAGTGGCTAGCGATGTTGACCATGGTTATCGATCACTTGCGGTTGGTGTGGCCGGAGTTGAGCAACCTGTTCATTCCGGGGAGAGTTTCCTTTCCGTTGTTCTGTGTCGCTATTGCAGCCAACGTGGCGCGCTCCAAACAGGGTGAATTGCTGACTGCTGCGAACGGTCGTTATCTTGCCTTGATGCTGTTATTCGCCGCCATTTCAGAAGTGCCTTATCGCTACATCAGCACCTCGGGATCATTCAACGTGTTGGTGACGCTGGCATTGGGGCTGGTGATTGCCTGGGGATGGCAACATCGCACTCTGTTGAGCAGCGCTATGGCGTTATTGGCCGCCGCGATTGCCTACGTGCTGGATGATCCACTTATGTACGGCTTCTACGGTGCACTTGTACCAGCGGCTGTCTTAATAGCAATCAAAGGCCCCGGTGTTCTTTGGCTGCTGCCTGCGGTTCTATGCTTGATGAGCAATACGCGAAGTAGCATCGTAATCAAAGCGCTGGACTTGGAAGTCTATTCATTGGTGGCTTTGAGCACCGCGTTCGCGGCGCCGCTGATCGGACTCTGGCTACTGCGTCAGAGCTTCACTTTCAAGGTCTGGCCGGTACGGCAATGGGGATACTGGTTCTATCCGGGCCACCTTGCCGCTTTGCAAGCGCTACGGTTGCTTGTCTGAATACCGGTCACCAGCTTTAGCAAGTCTTAGGAACTCACGATCATCTGTTGGGCCATCGGCGATGCTGATCATCGATCACGTATGGATGTTCGTGATCCACACCTTCCTGGCCGTCGATGTGCGCGTGATCGCCCGGCAGATTCTCATGGGTGTGTTTGATCGACTTCTGGTCATGAACTGGGCGCCAGATTACGATGCTGACCAGTAGTGCACTGCCTGCCACAGCGGCGAGGCCAACAAACGACGCCGTGAGGCTGATGTTGGCTCCCAGCCATCCCGCCAGTGGATAAGTAATCAACCAGCAAGCATGGGACAGCGCAAATTGGGCGGCAAACAACGCCGGGCGATCTTCGGCATGTGCCGAGCGACGCAACAGGCGACCGCTTGGAGTCTGGGCCAGCGAATAGCCCACCCCGAGCACCATCCACAGCGGCAGCAGGAAGTTGTAGATGGTCAGGTTGATACCGACGGCCAAGCCTGCGACCAGTATTCCTCCGCCAAACAACATGGCCGTTCGGTCTTTGATGTTTTTCAGCAGGCGAGGCAAGACCAGGGCCGAGATCATGGAACCACCACCAAACGCAGCCAGCGCCAATGCCGTTGAGCTTTGAGGCAGAGCGAAGCGCGACTGAACCATCACCACGGTATTGACGATGACCATGGCACTGGCAGCCGCTACCGTCAGGTTGAGAGCCAGCAGCCCTCGCAGGCGGGGCGTCGCTAGGAATATGCGCATGCCACGAGTAGTTCGTTCATAGATGCTGCGTCGTGGTACTTGCTTCGCCTTTGGCAACAACACCGTGGCGACTAGGGCGGCAGAAGCGAGGAAGCCGATGACCGTGCCGGCGAAAAGGCTGTGGAAGCTGATCACCGTCAGGAGCGCGGCAGCGAGCATCGGGCTCGCGACACTTTCGAGATCGTAAGCCAGACGCGATAGCGACAAGGCACGGGTGTAGTCGTCTTCATCCGGCAGGATGTCTGGAATGGTCGCTTGGAACGTTGGAGTGAACGCTGCCGATGCGGACTGAAGGACGAAAATCAGCACGTAGATTTGCCAAACCTCGGTCACAAACGGGAGAGCAAGCGCGACCAGCGCCCGCACCAGATCCAGCGAGACCAGCATGGCTCTGCGAGGCAGGCGCTCTGCAAAAGCCGCTGCAATGGGCGCTACGCCAATATAGGCCGTCATTTTTATAGCCAACGCCGTGCCGAGAACGGCACCTGCTTGGGCGCCTGCTAGATCGAACGCCAGTAAACCGAGCGCGACGGTGGCAAGGCCAGTCCCTAAGAGTGCAATCACCTGAGCCAGGAAAAGATGGCGATAGGTTCGGTTGGCTAGGATTTTCAGCATGAGAAATCTCAAAAGGAAGCGCGTACGACTATCTGGTTACTGAGATTTCCCGAAGATAAAAGAACTACGAGTTTCTCGTTTTCAGATGAATTCATATCCCCCCTAGGGGGATATGAATTCATCCTAAACCAGAGCCAGAAGTAGCTCAAGAAATAAGCATTCGACCTTTGATCGAGTCTCCGGAGAAGTAGCTTGCTCAGTGAAGGCACTTAGCCATACGCTGCCGGGCGTGAGACCTCTCACGGATATAAAATATGAGCAAGGAGCAAGCCCTGATGAAACTGTCCGCCATTTTGATCGCCGCTTTACTTTCGATTACGTCCGTTGCTGCCTTCGCACACAGCGGCGGTACTGATTCAAAAGGTTGCCATCGCAACCATAAAACCAACGACTACCACTGCCATTAAATGGCCAAAGCCCAGCGTCAGGCTGGGCTTTGGTGTGAGCTGGTCACTTCAGATCTCTGGGTGTCTGACGGACGCTGTTTAATCCGCTCGTGATCGCTAGCGCAACAGATGTACTGCCAGACCAGCGAGCGCACAGGCCATCAGTACCTGAATGACGCCGCGCTTGAAGCGGAACAATGCTATTGCGGCTGCGATGGCGATCAATGCAGAGGGCCAGTCGAGGTTACCGCTGAAGCCTTTCGGCCAAAGCACGTGATACCCGAAGAAGCACGCCAGATTGAGGATCACCCCAACTACGGCGGCGGTGATGGCGGTAAGCGGTGCAGTGAACTTGAGTTCGTTGTGGGTCGACTCAACCAGAGGGCCACCCGCAAGGATGAACAGGAACGAAGGTAAGAAGGTGAACCAGGTCACCAGGGCAGCTGCGACAGCTCCGGCCAGAAACACCTGATCAGCCCCGAACACTTGCGAGACATAGGCCCCGACGAAGCCGACGAAAGCCACCACCATGATCAGCGGCCCTGGCGTGGTTTCCCCCAGCGCAAGGCCGTCGATCATCTGTGTCGGGGTTAGCCAGCCATAGTGACCGACTGCGCCTTGATAGACATACGGCAGTACGGCATAAGCCCCGCCGAAGGTCAGCAATGCAGCTTTGGTAAAGAACCAGCTCATCTGGGTCAGGGTTCCTTCCCACCCAAAGAGCGCGGTCAAAACACCCATCGGCAAAGCCCATAGCACGGCACTAATCAGTGCGAGTGAGGCCAATTTCAACCAGCTGAACCGAGCATGTTCGGGGGACGGCGTGTCGTCATCGATTAAGGCCGGGCCGAAGGATTTTTTGGCGGCGCTATGGCCACCGGCTCTGAATTTTTCGGGTGCCATTCGCCCCCCGAAATAGCCAATCAACGCTGCCCCTAAGACGATCAGCGGGAACGGAACATTGAATGCAAAGATGGCGGCAAATGAAGCCGCTGCTATCGCCCACAGCCAATTATTCTTCAGTGCCCGAGAGCCGATTCTATGCGCCGCCTGCACCACGATGGCCGTCACGGCGGGCTTGATGCCGTAGAAAAGTCCGGCTACCACGGGTACTTCGCCGAACGCGATGTACATCCACGACAGCGCGATCAGGATGAATAGTGAGGGCAGTACAAACAGCGCGCCGGCGATCACGCCTCCCCACGTTCGATGCATCAGCCAACCAATGTAAGTCGCCAATTGCTGAGCCTCGGGCCCTGGCAACAACATGCAGTAATTGAGGGCATGTAGAAATCTGCGTTCTGAAATCCAGCGTCGCCGCTCCACCAACTCCTGATGCATGATCGAGATCTGGCCCGCAGGCCCGCCGAAGCTAATGAAACCGAGCTTCAACCAGAACCAGAACGCCTCACGCAGACTAATCTGTTCAGGCCTCAACGGATTCGCTTCAACCTCTGGTGCCATAACTTTACTCATTGGGTTGCTCCTCTTTCACAAACCCGGCGAGCAGGCCGTCGAAGATGGCGCTCGCGGCAGCCAGAAGTTGGTCGTCGTCGGAAATGGTCTCTCGCAGCCCAGCAAGCACCCGCTCAATCCCGGCAGCCTCCACCGGCTGAATACCGCCAACATCGAGGTAATGCACAAGGGCAGCAATGCGACCTAGACCTTGTATCTGGATTTGAAAACTGGCCTGTAGGGTTTCAAAGGTGACGCGGTTACCAACATGGCTGAAGGTTGCGTCATCAAAATCAAACCCCAAGGCGTTGACTGGGCAGTCCTGTGGAGTGTTCAGCCAGACGATCTGAGCTTGCGGGTCGATGAAGCGGCGGATCAACCAGGCACAGGCGAGCCGGTCGACCCAGGGACGTTTACGCGTTGCCCAGATACGGCCCTGATAATCGCTGAGATTGAGTACCGATATCGGTTGATTACTGCTGTGCGGCTCATCCGGCGACAGGGCTCTACTGACTGCCGTCTCTAACTCCTGTAGAGCCGCATCAATCTGGTGCTTTGGTTCACCTGGGAAGTAATCGATGCTCGCTATCTGATCGTAGGCTTTGCGCAGCTTGCGGATTTGTTTGGTCGTCGCCAGCGCATTTTCAGCATTCAACTGCTCACGGCAGCCTTCGATCTCTCCACCAAGTTTGGTGTAGTCATCCTTGCGGTCGAAAAACTCGATAAAGCGCTCACCGTTGGGATCAACTACAGGCAGGAGGTAGGCGGTGCCATTGATGGCCAATATGTCTCGTTCGACAGAAGTCAGAGCTTCGCGGCAAGCGCTGGTATCAGGGAGCAGGTAAACACCGTCACGGAGTACAGCGGCACCTGAAGCTTTCAAGGCACGCCAGGCTCGCATGCGCTCGGTGGCGTTGGCGGTGGGTAAGCCAAGGATCAATGCGAGCCAATTTTTCATGTAGGAATATCTACTCGATATGTAGTAATCGCTACGCTACTCCTTGCTGCAAGGCTTGGGAAGCGGTGCTCAACAAAAGCAGTTGTTCAGAGGGCATTCGGAAGAAGGAACAGACACGCAGACTTGCGGTGGTCATTGCGAGCGAAGCCAAGCTTCCATTTTTTGCAACCTTCCTCTACGTAAAAGCACCGGTTTTCCTAAATCCAACATCACCAACAATCCCTGCCTTTCGCATGTTGAAGGGAACCAATCAGCGATTTCGACGTTGCAGCGTTTGGCGTCACCTACCGCCCACTTAATAATCATGTCTGCTGCGGCACGGTAGTGATCCGCCATGAACAGCCTTTTGCCGTCTTCTGACCAGCCTCTCATCGCAAGCTCGTCGGTTACGTCGATGAGTCCAGCGTCTCCAAAGAAATCGGTCGTATCTGGATAATGAATACCTGCCAAGGACACCTTGGCCACGCCGGATTTTCGGTCGAAGTAAGACAGGAAATGCCATCCTCCCGTTGTACTACCTGGATCTGGAAAATTGATCGCAGCTTTGCCAGTGATGTAGTGCGTGCGGGAAACGCGTTTGAGATCAAAATCGAAAAGCGGCTGGTTCATGGGAGTGTTTTGAGCCGGGCCAGCCCCTGTTTGATATGACCAGCGTTCTCACCAATTGTGTAAAGCGCACCACGGACGTTGTCGCCGACTTCCGCATGTCCCTGGGCTTCCACCTGGAGGGTCAGCTCCATGAGCGCAGCCTCAAGGGCCAGCTGGTTTTGGTACATCCTTTCCAGTACATCTGATAGGGAATACTCACCCTGCATTTGGCTCACCTCCATGTTGGGAGCAACAGCATAGCAATAGGCTTAAACGTGTAGGCGCTTTTCCAAACTGGCCTACAGCTCATCACCATTGAACTAATCATCATGCGCATGTCCCTAATGTCGTGCTGATAGCCGCCCGATTAGCGCGGTTCGGAGCTCCCCACTCTCACGCAAAGGTTTGATGAATCATGAAGAGCGAACAAGTTGAAGGTGTAGCAGAAAAGCTGGCCGGCAAGGCGCAGAGCACGGTCGGGAAACTAATTGGTGATTCGAAGATGGAAGCTGAAGGTGCGGGACATCAAGCGGCTGGTCAGCTGACTAAAACCTATGGCGATACACTGAATAGCGTATCCACGTTCGTTAAAGAAAAACCAGTCGCCGCCCTCGCGATTGGTGCTGCAGCGTTGATCTTGATAAATCGCATTTTTCGTCGTTGAACGTGGAGGAGGTGTCTCCAGCCAGGTGACACCTCTCGCTAAAGTCCTGCCCTCTTCGCACTCCCGCTACAGTTTTCTGCCAGGAGAGTGCGAGGGTAATAAACCTGCAGCCTCTTTTGCCTCGAGTAGCCTTTGCTCAGCGTACATAGCCGGATCATCGTCTGGCAGCGGGTAGCCTGCAGCCGATAGGGCCTGGGCCCGCTCCTCAATCAGCACGCGCTCGGGAACGCGAAACGCTTGGTAGGATCTGCCTGGTACGCGTTGAGTTACGCCAACTCGCAACTCCTCAGGACTTACTCTCCAGCCGGCATCGTCTGGGTGCTTGGTAAGCTTGTAACCAGAGCAGTTAGGCACGTGGTGAGTGATCTCGTACTCTCGCCATACGGCCATAGCTTGACCGTCAATCTTCTGTGGCCTGCACTCAATCAGCCAAGCCACCGCATTGATGAGTTGCCCATGTGAAAACACGGCGATGTCCTGGGCAGGATGCTCTGCAAGTCTATCTAAGAAAGACTGACCTCTAGATATAAAGTCCAAGAATGACTCGGCGCCTTCACCATCCGTGAACGCTGGGTCTGACTTGGCCCAGTATCCCTCCACCCAAGCTCGTCTCTGGGCAACGGTCGTGTTGATACACCGTGCAGGTTCAAGGTAGGTGAACTCGTGAATGGGCCATATTTCAAACGGCACTGAAGGGAAAGCAGCCACTGTCTGCATTGCAGTTGCTTGCGCTCGGGAGAACGGCGAGGCAACGATCAGATCTGGGGCTTGAGCGAATGACCCTGCCACTTGGCGCGCTTGCTCGACCCCCTTTGGGGTAAGAGGGATGCTCGCGTGATCAAGGCTGGGTTGGCCTGCGTTGGCCGCGCTTTCTCCATGGCGGATCAGCCTGACGTGCTTCACCGACCAAATATCCCCACTATTTCAGCCATCCGAACCTGCTCTCTACGTTATGGGCAACACCACAAGTGCCTACCCTTGCCCAAGGATACACCGCAGCCATGAGCACGAAACACATCACGTAGAAAAAGAGGGGTCGCGATAACCTGGAGGTTTATGTATTCCAATATTTTTGGACTGTGCTTCTGGCAATGCCAAGCTTTTCAGCGATTGTTTTCCTGTCGAAACCTTGCGCTTTCAGGGCTCGAACGTAATCTGCATAAAGCGGCTGCTTAGGCTTTCCCTGGGAGCGCTTGATGAGCTTTCCATCACTGAATTGCTCCTCTACCAACTGCCACCCTCCGGACATCTCGAATTCCCTGATTCGCAAGGCAGTACGTTGCAGGGCTTGCGAAGGGAGCTCGTCACCCTGAGCCGCAATGGCGAGAGTAACCATAGTCAAAAGGTCGAGGCCTAGATAGTCAGCGATCTCGTCCAGTTTCTCCAACGTCGCGTTCGCTCGGGCCTGCTCAAGCTTCCCCACGTACGTTCTGTGCGTTGCCCCCGCCAACTCTTCGTAACTCAACCCCTGATGAGCACGAGCTCCACGCAATGCTCCTGCCAGCGCTTCTTTCAGATGCATGAGTCGGATCCTCAAAACTGAGGATAGAGCCACGGCAAGCGTGTTTCGATAAACAGATCATAGTGATATTATCGTGACATATGGTTTGCCAAGCAGTCGTTTGATCATAGCGGCGACGTCTGGATTGGTGATGGATTGGTCATCAGAGCAGCACCTAAGACACGGCCAGGGACGTCTCGATGGGAGACGCGCTCATCAAGTCCGGCGTTTATGGCCAGCGTGAGCCCGCCTGCAATAGTCACTGAGCGACGTCTTGGCAAGAACCAGATCCACTTTTTTGAGCGATGGCAGGGATAGTGAGTGATGAAGTTCGATTGCGTGAAAGTTTCAGGAAAAGTTGACTACGTTCGATCTGTTGATCGAATGAACGGCGGACATAAAGCTAAAGTCAGCATTGATGGTGCAGTTATCCCGAATTTGCAAGTATCGAATAAGCTTTACGAAGAGTTAGAAGTCGGCGAAAACGTAACTTTGTATGGACTTTTCAAAAGAAGTAATGACAAGGAAAAAAACACAGGCATCTTGTACGGCCTAGCGAAGCAAAACGGCGAGAAATCATTTGCAACCCAGTATAGATATCAAGTCCCGCTTTTCCTGACGGTCACTGCGACCATCGCATTTTGCTTAACTTTCGTCGCCGGCTGGATAGCTTCGATATTCCCAGTGCTTTTCTTGTTTGGAGAAAATTCGGATTATATGTATACCACTACGGTATTTGCAGTAATTGAGTCGAGCTTGGTTGCCGCATTTTTCCTGTGGAGGGCATGGGCGATGTTCAACGCTACATCTGATCCTGAAGCTTGGGAAACTACCGAAGCCGCAGCGCTATCGAGTCGCTTTAGTAAGCTCCACAAGTAATTGTCCTGTGCGTAGGGCACGCTAACACCCGCCCCGGCTTCAGGATCGCTGCGCCAGACTTTCCTTTGGCTGCGAGTATCGGGCAAGCGGAGCGCGCAGGCGTGTGGGATGGACGCCCGTAGGGACGAGACGTGGCTTGCCACGGCTCGGTTCACGCCAGCCATCCGCCGAAGGCGGCACGCCATAACCACCGCCCTGCTTTGTGAAAAGGAGGCTTAAATGACCTGCGATTTACTCCGCGAGCGTGAGAGGACTAGGCGAAGGGTTCTGTGGGCCCTTGCATGCCTCCGTCCTGGTGATCCCAACGCATCCGACCTCCTTGTCATCCTCGATGATCTCGACGACCAAGAGCGAAACGACACCCCCTGTAGCGATAAGCTACTCGACCTCATTGAGGTTCGTAACTCTGTCTCGGTGATGCGTCATAACTCCGGAATCGACATCATTTTGGAGAAGACTATTCCGCAACCCTGGAGAGAGCGTTTCCACCAAGCAAGCATCGGGTCGACCAGAGTTCCTGATGGGCCCTACGCCACAGACTGGGACAAGTTTGTGAATGAATGGGAGCGTGAGATGCAGCATGTGCAAAACCATCGACTTGCAAAGGCTGCTAACAGTTAGAACGGCTGGTTCGAGCGATGGCGGCGCAAACACACGAGCAGTCGGTGTAGCCGCTGAAAGTCGCAACCTTCAAACCGGAGCAGCAAGGTGGAACGGCCTTCTTTTTTTATCGATTTCGAGGCATCAGGGATAGCCCCAGATAGCTATCCCATTGAGGTGGCTGTCGTGTCGAATGAAACCTGGTTCAGTTCGTTGATAAAGCCAGCCCGCTATTGGACGCATTGGTCGTTCGATGCGCAAGACATGCATGGTCTTACTCAGGATCATTTACTTCAGGAAGGTGATGCCCCACCAACTGTGGCGGAACGAATGAATCAGCTGTTTTCAGGGCAGGTGCTTTGCAGCGACTCACCTCAAGATGTTTTTTGGCTCGATGTCCTCTACGAAGCAGCAGACCTGATGCCGACCTTCGAGTTGAAGCCTTTGGAAGTGTTTGTGGGTCGGGAGGCTGCCAGTGACATTTATCGCCTACTGCCCACGACTAGGCACCACCGAGCTCTCCATGACGCAACCGCTTTGATGAACGCATGCCGTGCTTTGTTCGAAGCTTGAACTACCAGAGGGGTGTATACCTACCCTCACCTATGCGAAAGCGATGAGTCCATTGAAGTATGGATGTAGCACAGCGTGTGCGACCGCTCGAACCGAAGACAGGTGATCACGTGCCTGGTAGGCATGGCAAGCGGAGCGCGCAGGCGTGTGGGATGGAAGCCCGGAGGGCCGAGACCTTGGCATCGCAAGGGCTCGGTACACGACAGCCGCTCCCCGCAGGGGCGCGCCCCAACTGAAAGCTCAGGGTCATCAAAGCTCCGCATCCCAAGCATCCATAGCCTCGCTCACAGCCGCGTACCACTGGAGATCACCAAGTTGTAGAGCGTTCGCGATTTGCCTATTGGTATTGCCATCGACCCAAGTGGGGAGACTCTCTATGGCTCCTGTGAACATGCTTGCTGAAGCGACAGCGAATTGTCCCTTACTCATAGACTGGAGGCACACGTAGCGAACTGCAGCGCCAGTCTGCATCCGACGCCAAGCCACCACCTCAATACAGTCCATGGTGCTCATAGAAGCCTCTATGGTGGCACTCGCTCCCTGTTCCACCCGAATGTCTGCCGCAACTTCGAATGAGCCGCTAGCCGCTCCTGGTTTGTGGACGAGATGCTTCAACTGCTCACGTGAAGCGACGATCTGTTCGCGAAGCTCTTCAGGATCGATGGACATCCCGCCCTCCGGTGTCACCTTGAGGGTCTTCAAGGAGTTCGCCGCCAGGATGAACTCGCGTTCACGCGCTTTCTCCCACTCGGAGCGACGGTCGGGGCTGATAAGGTTCCAGAGGCGTGAAAGCAGCAACAAAACCTTCTCCTAACCTTAAGCCCAAGACTTGAATCCATTGCTAATGAACCATGGTATCTCAACACTACCGTGTGAATGATAGACCCGTGCCAGAATTCACCGAATCATTCGCGGCCAGGCAGAATCGGAGCGATTCCTTTGACCGTTTTCTCTCTTGCAAGCTCACGAGCAAAGTCATCATCTCTTAAAGCCTCAAGCTTCTCCATCTCTACGTTATATTCTTGAATTGTAAGGGTAGAGCCGAGATGGGCTCTGAGTTTACGAGAGTATTTATCGAACTGCTCCATGGCTCGAATTAGGAAAACATTGCTAACTGTAGTGCTATACCCCTCAATCTCCTTGAATGCTGCATGTACATAGCCCATGATAGTCGCAATTGATTTCTGGCCGGTATACATCTTAACCTCCTCAAGATAGCTTTCATCAGAAAGCAACCTGACTTCAAAGTCTCCTGCACGCCTATATCTATCCCGCTGTACAAACTCCATTACCAAGTTCGTTATAAACGAGTGGCGAAACATGTGCGCGCATGCTTGTTCCTCGATGCCAGCAAACCTGCGCACTGAACCGATCTCATTACCAAGGGATGTTTCTGAAAGCGGAGTTCCGGTTGCTGATGATACAAATACGAAGCCATGATCTTTAATACTCGAAAATTTATTTCTTACAACTTTACCCCTGTGAAACTCAATGTATGAGATCAGTTCATTGAGAAACATCTTATTTACGGGTATTTCCCTTTCCTCGCTGTCGTCGCCCTTCAGCGTGATAAACCTAAGCATAGGATGCTTCATCTCATACGCGGTCAGGACATCTACGACCTTAAGACTCGCAACCTCTGAAAGCCTAGCCCCAGAGTTTTCCAATGTTGAGATAAATGCATGCCGCCGAATCTTGATGAACCGTGAGCCCCCCATTTCATCGACAGCGCTCCTGAGCTGGTCGACATGAACAGCAGGAATCGCATTCCGCTCGTGCCTCCTACCACCAGGTGGAAATGCATGATGCCACACACTGTGCACAGCATAATCACGACCACGCTTATCTTTTTTCACTGTAACGTTTTCAGTAATCTTTATTCGCCCTCCAATCGCGACGAAACTGGGTTGCTCATAAAGCCCTCCAATATACTTTAGGAAGTCTATACATACAGTCCCAACGTCTACAACGGTGAGTGTGGCTTTCTTCTTCTCACGAAGATTTTTGGGATCTACTTCCGTACTTAGATGATGAATAAAACGCGTAAAGTCGTTATCTGATAGATCTATAAAATCAATGTTTGAAGCATAACAGAATCTAACCAACTGACTGATTTTTTGAGCATACTCACCAATCGTCCCACCTTTTCTACCTGTACGCGCTAACCCTTTACGCTTCATCCTATTGGGGCGAACCGTAAGGGAAAGCATGTAGAGATTCGCGGCAAAACAGGGTGCCCCGTTTGGCCAATTGATGAATGTCAGATTGCTCGCATCCCTAGTCACGAGCTTCCCCAGTGCGTTGTGGTCAAACAACTCAAGCTCAGGAACCACTGAATAAAGCTTACGCTCATGGAAATTACTCACTCCTTACTACCTTTAAAGACTGGATATTCTCGTGAGATGGAATCACATCAAAAGGAGACTCATTAAGCGAGACTATTGCCAACAGTGCATTTACGGCTTCGCTAGCGCTTTTATTTCTAACAGCCTCACTAGAACCATCCCTGGTTTCTTTGATTCCCGATATAGCAGTGGAAAGCCCTTGAAGTAACCTGAAATTAGCGCGGCGCAGTGCGACCACCGTGCATTCTAACTCGCTATTAATTTGCTCTAGCCCATTTTTGGTCTTCTTGGTAGGCTTGTTGCCCCTTTCGGCATACGCAGCAATTGCATCCTTAGCCACGCTCCTAAGACGCTCTAGCCCTGCGAAACCGTGATAACCAAGTAATTCATCGGATTTTTTTTTGAGGGTGTTCAGACTCGTGGGGGCGATAGCGTATTGCTGGCCAGCCAAATCGAACTTGTAAGAAAGGGAAGCCAAAGCTCCCTGATTTTTTAGAGCGGAAGTAACAACCTCATTTGAAACGTATTTTTCAACATCGGCAAGTACGTCCTCTAGCAAAATCTGTCGCGCCTTGATTGACTGATTGTGAACTTGAATTTCCGACCTAGGCTTACCCATGATTACGCCCCCTTTACGTGAACAAGAACCTGCATTTCCTTGCCATAAGCACCAAGAACAAATACAGGCTCAAATTTGACAATGCCTTTACTCATCAAATGCTCTAGATGCTCCGAAAAGGATTCTTGATCTACAAGACGCACATCATCCGTTCCGAACTGTTCCTTCATCAACGCACGTAACGATTTATAGTTATGCACATCACCAGTGAAGAATTTCTCAGCAATAATTTGGGCTTCCGCCCCACGGAGGGATGCGCCATCTGTGGCATCTGTAATGTACCTCCATGCATGCTCAATATCGTTATGCCCGAGAATCCAACGAAGCGTATCTATGCGTCCTTTCCCATATGCGTGAAAGAACAACAGGGCCGCTACACGGCGCAACTGGTGCTGCCTGATATAATACCGAAGCCCTACTTCATTAACTTCGCTCTCAAAGTAGTCACACAAGAAGTCAAAGCATGTATTCATGCTCATTTTTGTGGCGGAATATATTAACTTTCTGCCATGCAAAGACGGAACGGAGAATATAGTAGGAGCTTCCGCCGAGAATCCAGCATTGATGAGCTCCTCCTGAAGGCGTACTAATTGCCCAAGCATCTGTACCGCAAGGGGATCAATAGGTCTGGCATCGGATTTCCGGAGACCATACGTATTGGTTGTGCTCTTTTCTCTCATGAACATCAGCCAAGTATTCGTGGAGTCGAATGCTCGGGCCGACGGGATCTGCAAAAGCTCATCTATTCGGCGAGCCATAAGCAAACCAACAACAAATTGAATAGCACCAATATAAACGTAGACAAGTTCAAGCAAGCCTGCATTGGATCTTAGCCGCTCAAAATAGTTCTGCTTCGTTCCCTTTCGACTTTCAAGACCACTGCCATCGGCATCACTTGTATTTCTACAACCAAGCCCCAGTTTTGTCACGCCGTGATGTTTCAAATCACTGCCAACAATTGAAACAACCTGCTCATCGGTTAGGCTTGTAAGCGTTGTGTCATGCTCATCACAGTATCGAGCCAACCTGCAAAACCCCTCAATAACGAGAGGGCCCAGCTCGTAATGAAACTCGACAGCACCTTTGAATAATTTAAAAATCGTGCCGGACGGCACTGTCACATAACGACCAGGTTTGGCTAGCTCTGGCATGTAACCTTTAATTCTATCCAAAACTCGCTCATTGGGCCCTGGCACTCCAAGTTTCTTGAGCAACCCCATTCCATACAAAAAGTTGTAAAATAGCCTGTACTGGGATTCGGCCATGAGACTTCCCGACCTAGAAGTAACCTTTACTCCCTCCATCTCACGCTTATAGGACTCACCAAGCGGATAAAAACTAAGAATTTCATGCCTAGGCTTGGCCATGTCCCCACGGATAGTATTTGGGTAAACCTCGGCTGAGATGCGTACAGAGTTTACCGTATAGCCAGCACCTCTATGTCCGTCGTAGTGGCCTTTATAATATAAAGCGGCCCGAATACGTGGAATATCATCAACGGAAACATTAAGCTCGTTGGACTCGAGCTGAGTAGAACTTATCTCTAACATCGACGGATTCTCTTCCAATATGGAAGCAATCGTCGCGCCTGGTATTTCATCCAAGAGCGCTAGAGCATACTTACTCAATTTTTCTGACCAATCATACAGCGCTTCGGCCACGGAGGATTCTGAAGACAGCTTATTTAGGATCCATTTCAAATCGCCTTCAGACAAGCCTGCCAATCCGGCACTTGAAAGCTTGAGCTCATGTGCGTGAATTAGCAGGCAGTCAATAACACCCACGGCGGCGTGAAACTTCCGTCTTAATGTCTCAACACTTTGAGAATTAGCCATTTCAACCAGGCTATTTCGCGTGGCGCCAATGAGGGCGTATTTAAGACCGTTCAACAGATCTAGGTTTTCGTCATCGGTGAGGTATGAATTGTTGTCTAGGGCTACCTTCCAGTTTAGCAGAATGGGATCGCCGTTAAAATTCACGCTCCAGACGAAAGCATTAAAATCAGTGGTTAGCCAGGATGCTTTACGGAAAGCTTCTGCTGGCGCTAAGCGAGGCTCGCCGAGGAACCCAAGTTTAGATGGAGCATTCATATACAAACCTCTCCACAGACTCTGCGCTAGCTGTTAATGCCGCCTTGTGGAGATCACTCCGATAAGTGGCATCTCGGTGCTTACTAATCTCCCCTTCTAGAAAGCCTGCGTAACTCGCCCAGTAGACTGCCTTAGCACTAACCTTCTGATTGGGTGGCGCTTGCTCAACAGCCAATTTTATCGAGAGCAGCACGCTCAAAATATCGACAGACACTAACGCATATACAGTCCCGTCGTTCTCAATCTTTTCATGATGCCCATCTGGATCTTGAAGATACGCAGGAATATCTCCAAAAGCATGATTCACTAGAAAAGCGTCTAATTCAGCCAAGCTTGAGAAATTGCTGGCCCGAAATAAAAACGGACTATCTTTAAGACTATGACAAATTAAGATCTTGTTAAATACTCGCATGCGCCTTTCATGCAGGAAATCGATAATCACCTTGGGCAAATAGTGATCCATGAGGTTAGGATCGTAGCTCTCATGACCTAAAGCCTGAGATGTAGTTTCAGCGCTATGCGTCTCAATAAATATCTCGGTTACTCTGGATGCGCGTACGGAAGACGCACTCACCATCTCCAAAAACTTAACGAGATCATCTTCAGACATGTCCGTATGAGGACGAAATTGAGCTAAAAGATTGTTTCTCAAATACGTACCAGGTTTAAGTGTTGACCTCGACCACGGGGTTAGGGTGCTTTTGGCAGGCGGTGAAAATGCGTTACCGCATGTAATGAACAGCTTCCTCCATGAGGGATCACCCTGTGATTTCAAATACTCACGTAGGGGCGCAGTGATCTCAATAATTTGGTCGACCAAAGCTTTAGTTTCTGAGGTTAGCGTGATTTTTTGTTCAGACCTTCCTGCCCCCTTACGATCCTTGTACCCCACCAGCTTATACACCGACCCGTCCAGTACATATCCAGATCTCTGCCCATGCTTATTCCAAAGATCGAAATCACCCAGAAACTCTGACGTAATTATCGGATGCCTTAGAATAATTAGGAGCTTAAATGGCATTAGACTCCCCGCCAGTGGCATCCCCATATAGCTGGCTAAATCAGAAGCAGGAGTCTGAGAATCTTTTGTATCCACTGACAAGGAAGCGTAGTGGCTGTATGGCTCTCCGTACCCGTAGGTTTCGAAAATACAGCAAATATTTGGGATTATTAGTAGGTGTCCCTTCTTACGTTTAGTTGTATCTACCAACTCTCCCTGCGCAGCGAGCTTTTTACGACGAAGAACCCTACCATATAGATCTGCTATCTGAGCCTTGGCCCATCCCTCAATAATCTTCAGCCGCTTAGATATGGAAATAAATAATATTTCAATAGCTTCAGACTCAGTAAGATGTAATGGTATTTCCATTACGAGCTTGACTTTTACATCAGCGCCATCTTCGTTTTTTCTGATATTAGTCGACTGACCATCGATTCGCTTCGCAGGTGCTAACGGCAGCTTCCCTCCCAATGGCTCCGCCCATACACCTGGAAGAATGAAAATCTTCTCAATGAACCCAATATACTTATTCCAAGTCTTCATTTGCGCGTCGATATCCAGCCCCAAGGCCTCGCCACTCATGAAAAAACTTTCCCTGAAATCCCAGAAGAAATTGTAAATCATTGTCGAATCGTTAAACGTGTATTCAGGCCAAGAATCACTATTCTGACTCAGAAAACCAGCCATCTTATTCGGCATAGTTAACTGTGTAGCTCCATACCCTGAAATATGGAGTCGTAGCTGCTCATACAGGCGGGATGTAAAATCATGACCATGACTGTTATGAATATTGGCAAAGTGACAATACAACGTGGTGCCTTTACGGTTTTCTACAGGCCATCCAGTCCAATATTTGACTTTACGCTGGTCAACCCCATGAAGTATTTTCTTCCACTTCGCATTATATTTTTCTCTTAGTCCACTTCCATATTCTGTCGGCGGCATGGAAGGGACGTAATTACGCGCTTCGAGCAAAATATCTTGCAGATAAACGGAAATCTTCGCGCGCGTCACGTCAGACGTACCGACCAAATCCTGTTCGAACAGCGCTCCTTGAAAACCCGCAACGATGTGGGTCAGCTCTGACGACGAAAGCTTCAAGAAAGACAAGGGCTGGTTGGTGATGTCACAAAAGCATTCGAGAAGCTTCAATGTCGTCGTCGACGGCACCTTCCTACGCTCAGCGCAACGCTGAAACAACTCCACCACATCAGGCGCCAGAGCTCGGAAGGGATAGGTTTCGATGGGCGATCCTTTTTTGACGATTGTCACTTACAAAATCCGTGGTGAGCTGGCTGTAATCTCCATTCTACAGGCATTCCGAATAACTGACAAAAAAATGCGAATGGCAAAATCTGGGAATTGCTCGATGACATGCTCAACGCGCTGCTGTTTGCGTTGATCGGGATGGAACTGTTGCTGCTGCCGTTCTCGTGGCTGCACTTGCTGGCAGCCAGCGTGCTGGCCTTGGCGATTTTGCTCTCGCGCCTGCTCACCGTGGCCCCGGCCATTGTGCTGCTGCGCCGCTGGCGTACGGTGCCGCGCGGCACTATCCGCATCCTCACGTGGGGCGGCCTGCGGGGCGGTGTTTCGGTGGCCTTGGCCCTGGCGTTGCCGCTGGGCCCTGAACGAGACCTGATCCTGAGTATTACCTACATCGTGGTGCTGTCTTCGATCCTGTTCCAAGGCCTGACCATCGGCAAACTGGTCAAACACGTCACCAAAGATTCACCGGCTGCGACGCAGTCTGAACACACGCATTAATCCTCGCCCCACCCGTAGGTGCCACGGCGCCTACGGGGATTTGCCCCTCCTCCCGGCGTTTCCCGTCAGCTTGGCTACACTCCTTTTCTAAATGTAAGAAAGTACGTCACGAAAAGGAGAGAGGGATGAGTACGTCTGCCACCTATGCACCACCCCGGCGCCATCTTGGCGCTAACATCGTGATCATCACGGCCCTGGTTGCTTTGTGCATTACGGCGTGGAGGTTTTTCACCCCGCTGTCAGGCGTAACAGGCTCCGGTGGCGCGATTGTCACAATGCTGGCTGCCTTAGTGTTGTTGATTGTTGGCGTGTTACTGACCAAGACAGGGCCCGGAGGCGCCAGGAATTTTTTCCTGTTCTTGGGTTGGGCCGGTGTGATCGGAACGTTTTTTGCCGCGTTGCTGCTGCATGGCTGGTGGACCGCGGCCGTACTGGTCGTGTGCGCTGTGGGTGTCGTCATTGAAACGTTTGGCGGCAAGCCAACAAGGAGCGCGTGATATGAGCGGAATCAAAAAACACCTTCTGACAGCACCTGCCCTGTGCATGCTGGCGGGCATGTCAACAGCCCATGCAGACACGCCTTACGTGGTTCCATCGCCCATTCTCGCTGAGTCGAGCATCTCTGCCGAAGACGCCAAACTGCCTCTGCCGACGGGTAAAGAGTGGGACAGCTTTCATGGCCAACTGAGTTCGCAAAAGTACTCACCGCTAACACAAATCAACAAGGACAACGTCGGGCAGTTGAAGAAGGTCTGGCAGTATTTCACCGGCGACATGTCTGATGGCACCGGCAAAATCCCTGCGACCGTCTGGTCCGCCACCCCGATTTTTGCCAACGACACGCTGTACATCGGCACGCCTTTTTACCGGATCATCGCGCTCGATCCCGAGTCGGGCAAAGAGAAGTGGACCTTTGATACCAAGTCCGCCTTAGTCGCCGATACACAGCCCGCGCTGAAGTCTCGCGGCGTGGCTTACTGGCAGGAAAAAACCCGCAAGCGGGCGTGGCGTGTCAGAAAGTCGTGTACCTGGGCAACATGACTGCGCAGCTCTACGCGGTCGATGCTGACACCGGCAAGCCGTGCGAAAACTTCGGCAAAAACGGCGTGGTGGATGTTAACCAGTGGAACAAAGTCAACGCCAAATGGCCGTTGTCGCAGTTGCAGCCGCCCACCGTTATCGGTGACAAGCTGATCGTCGGCTGGGCCGGTAAAGACTGGGAATATGAAGTCGAATCGCCAGGTTCGCTGTTTGCCCTGAACGCCCGCACGGGCGAGCTGGAATGGGAATTCAAGCCGATCCCTGATGACGAAGCCCTGAAAACCGGCACGGCCAACATCTGGACCGCCATGTCATATGACCCGGCCCTCGGGTTGCTGTACATCCCCGTGTCCTCACCGTCGCCCAACTACTGGGGCGGCAATCGGACACAACCGATTCCTCTCGGCACCTCGACCACCGCACTCGACATCAACACCGGCAAAGTGGTGTGGTCACGTCAGTGGGTTCACCACGACATCTGGGACTACGACATCAACTCTGCCCCGACCCTGATGGACATCACCGTCAATGGCAAACCTGTGGCGGCGCTGGTTCAGGCGACCAAAATGGGCTTCCTGTTCACGGTTGACCGCCGTACCGGTGAAGACGTGTGGCCGATTGAAGAACGCCCTGTACCAAAAGGTGAGGCTGACGGCGAAGTCTACTCACCGACCCAGCCCTTCCCGACCAAGCCTGCTCCGTTGCTGGATCAGTCGAAAAAACCGGCTATCTGGAAAATCGCTGACATTGTCGGCTTTGGCCAATGCACCAAAATGTGGGACGGCCTGGAATACAACGGTATGTACTCGCCGCCTGGCCTCAAAGGCAACGGCGTGCTGGCCTACCCGGACAGCGCCGGTGGCGTGCAGTGGGGCGGTGTAGCGTTCGACCCGGTCAGCCAGGTCGCCATCGTCAACACCTCGCACATCGTGCAAATGATCAAGTTGTGGGATCGCGCCTCATACGACAAACAGCCTAAAGACGCTGGCAACGAAAACGGTTTCTACCCGCAGATTGGCGCGCCTTATGGCATGTCATTGTTGAACGCGCAGAACTGGGCCGGCATGCCGTGCTGGGCTCCGCCGTTCGGTGAACTGGTGGCCATCGACATGCACACCGGTGACGTGAAATGGCGTCGTCCGATGGGTGCGGTCCAGCAGTGGGGCTGGTACATGCCTGCCGACATGGGCTCGCCAACCATTGGCGGCCCGGCAGTGACGGCCGGTGGCGTGGTGTTCATCGGTGCATCGATGGACGCCAAGGTTCGCGCCTACTCACTGGATGACGGCAAAGAACTGTGGTCGGACATCGTAATGGCGCCAGCCGTCGCCAACCCTGCCGTGTACGAATACAAAGGCAAGCAATACGTGGCCTTTGTCGCGGGCGGCAACTCGATCATGAAAGATCAAGTGGGCGACCAAGTCGTGGTGTACGCACTGCCGAAGTAGAGGTGCTGCTCGCGCAGGGCCTGCTTGGGCTCTGCGCGAGCGCGCTGCAAACCGGTTTCGTAGCAGTTGCCGAGTTTCACGAGGCTACGTCCGATTGCGTAGCGATCGTAAATGCTAACTGACAGACCGCGGTGCTTGATTTTACGACTGCTACGCAGCCGGACGCAGCCGGACGCAGCCTCGCGGTGCTCGTCAACTGCTACGAGATTTCGTTCGCAGTTCATCCAAAGTGGACACGCTTAACCGCAGGTTATAGGTCTACGAAACCCAAGGCGATTGGCGGATGATCTCGACGAAGTTCATCGGCTTGAAGCGTGGGTCGATGTCCACCAGCACGTCAGCGTTAACCGTGCCGAAGGTCGTGTCGGGGCGGTGTTTGAAGCCGTTGGCGAACGCACAGAGGATGCACTCCTTAAACCCTTCACCACGCGGATGCGCATGCACAACGGCTTCGCGGTGCTCGGTGGGGAACGCCGCGTAGTCGATGCCCAGCACATCCATTTCAACGCCCGCCGTCACCAGCGCCACGTTTGGCCGCAGGTGTTGCGGCACGCCCGGCGTAGTGTGCAGCGCGATGGCCAGCCACACTTGTTCGACATCGTCGTCGCTCAGGCCGAAGGGTTTCATGAAGGCTTTGGCGCTGTTGGCGCTGTCCACTTCAAAGCGCTCGTTGTCGGTGCGATGACCTTCTACCAGCCCCAGGTCGTGGAACATGGCGCCGACGTAAAGCAGTTCCGAGTCGTAGGCCAATTGTTTGCGCTGGCCGCTCAAGGCGCCAAACAAAAACACCCGGCGTGAGTGGTTGTAGAGCAGATCGGACTCCACATCACGGATGTACTCAGTAGTGGCTTTAGCCAAGGCGCTGTCCGGGATGACGATGCCTGCGATGGTCTGACTCATGACGAACTCCTCGATCAAGCACCGGGGTGGCGCTGTGGATTTCAGTGTGGGCGCAGCAGCCCATGGCAACAATCGACACGCAGGTGCGATTCGTGCCAATCAGGTTGCAATGCCGGCCATGCTTTTTGACGGGCTTGCCACAGGGCCCGACAGCGGTATTTGATGGTGCACCCCTCTGATGGCTGACCCCGATGACCCTGAGCGTAGCGTTGATTGTTTTCCCCGGCGTGCAGGCGCTGGATGTGACCGGCCCGCTGGACGTCTTCGCCGAGGCCAATGCTTTTCTGCCACCTGAGAAGCGCTACCAACTGGAGGTGCTGGGGTTGGCGTCAGGGTTATTGGCCTGTTCGAACGGGTTGTCGATTCAGGCGCACCGACATTTTTCTCAGGCCAAAACAGGTTATGACCTGGTGTTATGCGCAGGCGGCCCGGCGCTCCCCGATCAAGATTTCGGCCCTGACTTTGATCGTTGGCTGCGGGGTATTTGCCGAAAATCTCGTCGATTTGGCTCTATTTGCAACGGTGCCCTGATGCTCGCCCGCGCAGGTTTACTGAACGGTCGCCACGTGACGACGCACTGGGGTGACGTCGCCGAACTGGCGCGTTTGTGCCCAACGGCCAAGCTGGAAGCTGATCGCCTGTATGTGCAGGACGACAACTTGTTTACCTCGGCTGGGGTGACAGCGGGGATTGATCTGTCGCTGTATGTACTGAGTCAGGATCACGGCCCGGAGGTGGCGCTGAACGTCGCCAAACGGCTGGTGGTGTTTACCCAGCGCTCGGGTGGGCAATCGCAGTTCAGCCCGTTTTTGACAGCAGCCGCCCACAGTGATTCGCCAGTGGCTGCGGTGCAACGTTTTGTACAGGCAAACCTGCGCGCCGACCTGACCATCAGCGAACTGGCCCAGGCAGCCAACATGAGCCCGCGCAATTTCTCTCGGGTATTTGCCCGCGAGGCACAGGTCACCCCGGCGCAATTTGTCGAAGGTGCGCGGGTGGACGCGGCGCGTACGCTGCTTGAAAACCCTGCACTGGCACTCAAGACCGTGGCTTACGAATGCGGCTTTCGTGATGCACACCACATGCGCAGCGTCTTCATGCGCCGATTGGGCGTGTCGCCGCAGCAGTTTCGGGTGAACTTCGCGGCGATGGTGTAGCTCGCGCCTACACGTCAGTCGTTTAGAAATCGCCCCACAATTGCTGAGCCACGGCCAGTGCCACGACGGGTGCGGTTTCGGTGCGCAGCACGCGCGGGCCGAGGCGCGCAGGCTGAAAGCCCGCCGCTTGGGCGTGATCAATTTCGTGATCGGTCAGGCCGCCTTCAGGACCGATCAAAAACGCCAGGCGCGCGGGCTTGGCATGGCTGGCCAGCGGCTCGGACACGGGGTGCAGAACCAGTTTGAGGTCGGCCTCGGTGGTTTTGATCCAGTCGCCGAGCAGTACCGGCGGGTGAATCACCGGCACACGTGAACGGCCGCATTGCTCGCAGGCGCTGATCGCCACTTGCCGCCAATGCGCCAGGCGCTTGTCGGCACGTTCATCCTTGAGCCGCACTTCGCAGCGCTCACTCATGATCGGGGTTATTTCTGTGACGCCCAGTTCGGTCGCTTTTTGAATCGCCCAGTCCATACGCTCACCACGGGACAAGCCCTGGCCCAGGTGAATGGCCAATGGTGACTCGACCTGCCCGTCAAAGACTTGATCGAGCACGACGCGCACACGCTTTTTACCGACTTCCAGCAAACGCCCCAGAAACTCCTGACCTGAGCCGTCGAACACTTGCAGGGCATCGCCCTCGGCCATGCGCAGCACACGGCCAATGTAATGCGCCTGGGCTTCAGGCAATTCATGTTCACCGAGGCTCAAAGGGGCATCGATAAAGAAGCGGGACAATCTCATTTAAGTTCTCTGAAAAAAGCCCTTTGTAGGAGCGAGCTTGCCTCGCGATCTTTTGACTTTAAAAAAGATCGCGAGGCAAGCTCGCTACTACAGGGGATTAAAATTAACCCGGGTCCCGGAAGTCAGGATGAAAGTTCGCGGGCACCGCCACGCTGATGTCGGTGCGGGTAGCGATGTCGATCCCTTCACTGGCGACTTCGGCCAGAAAATCGATCTGCTCGGGTGTGATCACGTAAGGCGGCAAGAAATACACCACACTGCCCAACGGACGCAACAACGCACCGCGCTCCAGTGCGTGCTGAAAGACTTTCAAACCACGCCGCTCCTGCCACGGATAAGCCGTTTTGCTGGCTTTGTCCTGGACCATTTCAATCGCCAGCACCATACCCGTCTGACGCACTTCCGAGACATGTGGATGGTCCGCCAGATGCGCAGTCGCACTGGCCATGCGCTGGGCAAGCGCCTTGTTGTTCTCGATGACGTTGTCTTCTTCGAAAATATCCAGCGTCGCCAAAGCCGCTGCACACGCCAGCGGGTTGCCGGTGTAGCTGTGGGAATGGAGGAAGGCCCGCAAAGTCGGGTAGTCATCGTAGAACGCGCTGTACACCTCATCGGTGGTCACGCAAGCCGCCAGCGGCAAGTAGCCACCCGTCAGCGCCTTGGACAAGCACAGAAAGTCTGGCGTGATACCGGCTTGTTCGCAGGCAAACATCGTCCCGGTGCGGCCAAAGCCCACAGCAATTTCGTCGAGGATCAGGTGCACGCCATAACGGTCGCAGGCTTCGCGCAGCAGCGTGAGGTAAACCGGGTGATACATACGCATGCCGCCCGCGCCCTGAATCAGCGGCTCGACGATCACCGCGGCCACCGTGTCATGGTGCTCAGCCAGGGTCTGTTCCATGGCCAGGAACATCGTGCGCGAGTGCGCTTCCCAGCTCACGCCTTCAGGGCGCAAGTAGCAATCAGGGCTCGGCACTTTAATCGTGTCGAGCAGCAAGGCTTTGTAGGTTTCGGTGAACAACGGCACATCGCCCACTGACATCGCGGCCATGGTTTCGCCGTGGTAACTGTTAGTCAGGGTCACGAAGCGTTTTTTGTTCGACTGGCCACGGTTAAGCCAGTAGTGAAAACTCATCTTCAATGAGACTTCGATACACGACGAACCGTTGTCGGCATAGAAGCATCGGGTCAGGCCTGCGGGCGTCATTTTCACCAGACGCTCAGACAGTTCAATGACCGGCTGATGGCTGAAACCGGCCAGGATCACGTGTTCCAGTTGATCGACTTGATCCTTGATGCGCTGGTTGATGCGCGGGTTGGCGTGGCCAAACACGTTGACCCACCAGGAACTCACCGCATCCAGGTAGCGCTTGCCTTCGAAGTCTTCAAGCCACACGCCTTCACCGCGCTTGATCGGGATCAGAGGTAACTGTTCGTGATCTTTCATTTGGGTACAGGGGTGCCATAACACGGCAAGGTCGCGCTGCATCCACTGATTATTCAGGCCCATTTCCACTCTCCTGGCGCTGGTTCCCGGCGTGTGCGGGCAAACAATCGCGCAAGACTATGCAATGCACAGGTTCGTAACAAGTCATTACGCCTGGAGATACACCCAAGAGATCAGGAAATGTCGAGTGGCGTTTACAAACCGTTACTTATAAACCATCGACGCAAACGCTCAATCATAAGTTCTAGCCTGGCAGGACTCTGGACCAATGCAATACGAACATAGCCTTTGCCGGCCAGACCAAACAAACTGCCGGGCGTCATTAAAATGCCCGTGTCGTTCAGCAGCTTTTGAGTAAACGCGACGTCACAATCCGCTGTGCAGCGGTCGGGCAATTTAGCCCATAAGAAAAACCCGCCTTCAGGGGGTGCAACTTTCCACCCCATCAGGTTTAAGGCGCCGACGACCATGCCAATACGCTGGCGATAGTCCTCGCTGATAAGGCTTGCGACCGGTTCCAGTTGTTCGAGCATTTCGGTGGCAACACGCTGAAACGGTAAAAACATGCCGAAATCACTATTGGCCTTCAGCCCCTTGAGTGAGTCAATCATGGAGGCTGCCCCTACCGCGAATCCAATGCGCCAGCCTGCAAGCCCACACGATTTGCTCAAACTGTGGAGTTCAATCACGCACTCCATTGCACCTTCAAGCCGCAAGGCAGAGCCCTGCAAGTACTGGGAAGCACCGCTGGGCAGGCGGAAATCCAACTCGACATAAGCCCTGTCCAGCACCACTTTCAAATGATGTTGGCGCGCAAAACGTACGGTGCGTTGCAAAGTCTGTTCAGTCACCACGACCCCGGTGGGGTTGTTCGGCGAACAAAGCACCAGCAAACGGGCATTTCTCAACTGCGTAGCCGTGATCTGTCGAACGTCAGGCTGACCAGACGCATCGCAGGGGAAGTACTCCACGCGCACCCCACGCTGCAAGGCACACGCCTGATAAACACTGTAAGACGGGTCGGGCAAGAGCAATGTCTCGCCCGGCTTCACAAACGCCAAAAGCGCTAAAAAAATACCTTCTTTACTGCCCTGCAAATCCACCACGTGATGGTGCGCACTGAGTCCAACAGCGGCTGAGCCCAAAAACCGACGCTGGTGGTAAGCCACAAACTGCTCGCGCAGGGCCAGATTTATATCGCCTCTAAACTCCCCATAGCCGTGCAGGCTTGCGTCATTGATGTAATGAGCCAAACGTTTGAGCCAATAGGCTGGGGGATGAACATCCGGATTTCCCACCGACAGATCGATAAGGCTGGGCAGTGGTCGCTCGCTGGTCTGTTGTCGCTCGCAGTAAAGATCAATCATCTGCTTGAGAAGGGCAAAGCCGGTAGGCGCCGGCTCAGCGATCGCGGTGACATCAAAGTTCGCTGCGCACTTCATTTGATGGGGCGCTCGAAATGCTCGCTCACTTGGCTGATTTGACGCTGGCGATACCGCGTTTCAAAAATGACCTTTTGCTCGGCGATTTGCCTGAGCACCCAGTCCCAATCTTCATTTGTTAAATCTGTATGGCAGGGCGTCAGCAAAAAGGCCGTGGTAACGGCTGCCGGATTATTATTAATTCGGTAATTGGGTACGATACTGAAAAGCGGGAACTGCACTCCCGTATTGGTCAACTGCCAGCAATGCTGCATAAAGGCCTTGGCCAATTCATCGTTCGTCACACCCCCGCCAGACAGGTCACTGGCAAACGGAATTGAAAATACAACTTCATGCCCTAATGTTTTTTCATTTAACTGCGTAAACAATGCCTGCCGTTCAATGGCAGCAACAAGCGCCTCTCGGCCTTGTTGAAGTTTAAAGACGTAAGCACCTAAACCTTGTTTTCCAAATTTCTTTAAAGCGACCCAACTGGAAAGAATGCCAGAAGCACCGCGTGAATTTTCAAACGTATAACGGTAGGCGCGCAGTTGTCCGGGTTCAAAGTCTCTCTCACTGAATCGATACTTTCCGTCACCCAGTTCATCCATAAAGCGACGGTCTTGGCTAACAAAGTAACTGTTGTTACACGGGCATAAACCGGTTTTATGGAAATCGACTCCGAATGAATCGAAGTGCGCAAGCCCCGAAAAACGTTCACAGATGGCCTCAAGACGCTGCGCAACGGCATTGCCTGGCAACAGAGTCTCTGGCAGACGCTTCAGCCCACCTTGCAGCAAGGTGAAATAAACCCAACCAATCACGCTGTCCAGGTGCAGGTAGGGCCGATAGCTCAACGCCTCGCGGCTGACGAAACCCTCCACGATCTCATGGATGACCCGCGTGTCTTCGCAGTTGAAATTGATCGTTGTCCCACCCGCACAAATGATGGCTGCTATTTTTTTTCCTTGTGCATGAGCCCGTTCCAATAGCAGGAGCAAAGCCTTTGGGCACATTTGCCCGGCCTCATTACTCGGTACTCGCCAGCAGTTGTCAGAGCCAAGGCCTAATTGGCTTGCGATGTGCTCCACGCAGTAATGCCCGCCCTCGCTACTGAAAACGACTGTCTCACCTGTCAATCCCTGGCATTGGGAATCTGGCAAGAGTCGGCTGAGGGCCGAACGAATCGCGTACATCAGGGTTATTTTTCCACCATTGCAGGCGATTCCCATGGCTTGATCCCAGCCCACCCATTTCCCCAGGGTTCGGGCGACTTTCTGCTCGACCAGCAAACTTTCGCCACCAAAGGTTTCCATCAAACTGTTGATGTTATAGGCATTGGCCAGATTGGCCGCCGCAACAGTGTCCGTGTCAGGCTCAGGAATAATATTAAATAGCGAGTATTTTGACTGAGGCCTTATTGAACCATTGAAAAAACTGGATATTTCCGTCATTAGTTCAGTTTCAGATAAGGGTTCACTCTGTACTGTGTTCAATTCTTCAAGAAAATTAAAGGGTCGTTGAGCAAATCTAGGCGTTGGCGTTAACGAGGGTGAATCAGTCTTATACGAGGACGTCCCAGCCGGTACCAAACAATTTATGAAGGCGTCGTACTCGACCATTTTTTGGGCTATAAGTGCTGTAGGACTTAATACCGAGTCGCTGACAATAGAATGATATTTATCGTGACGCCTTGTTAACGACATAGTTCTCAACTCCCGATTCTTAATTTTCCCTGACAATTTAAATATGCTGCACAGGCATAAATACCAGCAACCAAATCTGCCTTTCTTAAACCTGACTTACAAGCAGCGATATGTAACACACCATTGAAAACCAACCGCGATATATACCTTTTATCTATTTAACTTAAGCCTCATATATCCCATAAAGTTTCAACGCTATTTTTGTAAGCTTAAAATTGGACGATGCTGCATGAGCCATGACCAAGCACCCTCCTCAGGGTGACCTGCAAGCGTCCCACCCCCTTATGCCCGGAGGCAGGGTAAAAATTTAATATTCCCTTAACTTCGCCGGAACACTGTCAGATCGTATTTATCGATGGTTCAAAGCGAATTTTTCAGCTTTCATTCGATGTATAAAACACTATTCTTAGGCCCAGATTCCCACAGGATGTTGGCTATGCAGCTACGTAACTCTTCTTCTCGCTATGGCGCTGTCAGTATTTTTCTGCACTGGTCGGTTGCACTGGCGGTGTTTGGATTGTTTGCGTTGGGCTTGTGGATGGTCGGTCTCGACTACTACGACCCTTGGCGCAAAGAAGCCCCTGACCTGCATAAAAGCATTGGTCTGACGTTACTGGCCGTCATGCTGATCCGCGTTGTCTGGCGGTTCATCAGCCCGGCACCGCCAGCGCTTGAAAGCTATAGTCGTGCAACCCGTATCGGCGCCAAGTTGGGGCACGCGTTTCTGTACCTCAGCTTGTTTGCCCTCATGATCGCGGGATATTTGATCTCAACAGCCGAAGGCGTTGGTATCCCTGTTTTCGGTTTGTTTGAAGTACCGGCACTGATCTCCAGCCTGCCCGATCAGGCTGATGTTGCCGGCGTTGTGCACCTTTGGCTGGCCTGGACCGTGGTGATTTTCGCCGGTTTGCATGGTCTGGCCGCCTTGAAACACCACTTCATCGATCGTGATGTGACCCTGACGCGTATGCTGGGGCGCAAAGCCTGATGCTCAACCTCAATTCAAAAGGAATAGAACGCATGTTGAAAAAGACTCTCGCCGCTTTGGCACTTGGGACTGCACTGCTGACCGCCGGTCAAGCCATGGCTGCTGACTACACCATCGATAAAGAAGGCCAGCACGCCTTCATCGACTGGAAAATCAGCCACTTGGGTTACAGCTTTGTCCACGGCACGTTCAAGGACTGGAAAGGCACTTTCTCGTGGGATGCGGCCAAGCCTGCTGATAGCAAGATTGATATCACGCTGCAAACTGCCAGCTTGTTCTCCAACCACGCTGAACGTGACAAGCACATCGCCAGCAAAGACTTCCTGGACGTGTCCAAATACCCTGAAGCGACCTTCAAGTCGACCAAGGTTGTACCAACTGGCGACAAGACAGCTGACGTGACCGGCGACCTGACCCTGCACGGCGTCACCAAGCCTGTCACCTTCAAAGCAACGTTCAACGGCGAAGGCAAGGATCCATGGGGCGGCGAACGCGCTGGCTTCAACGCGACCACCACGCTGAACCTGAACGACTTCGGTATCAAAGGCCCAGGCCCAACCTCCCAGACCCTGGACCTGGACATCTCGCTGGAAGGCGTGAAAGCCAAGTAATAGCGGTGTTATACGGCTAAACAAAAACGCCCCCGACCTTTCGATCGGGGGCGTTTTTTTGTGTGCGGCTTATTTTGTGGGAGCTGGCTTGCCAGCGATGACATAGCTCCCGCCCCAGAAAAACCGAGGTGAAAGCATCGCCGGCAAGCCGGCTCCCACATAAGCGCAGTGTTAACTCAGCGGTTGCGAGTCAACAGCGCAGGCTTCTCGCCGCGAGGGCGGTTCGGCAGTTGATCCAGCTGCTCAGGCGTCAGGAAGCGATCGGTTTTCGATTCCTTGTGCATGATCTTCGGCTGGTTCTCACGTGGACCTTTAACCGCTGGCTCTTGACGCGAATCATCACGCGCCGGGCGGTTGTTGTCGCGACGCGCCTGACCGTCACGGGGTGCACCGCTGCGTGGGCCGCTGCGCTTGGCTGGCGGGGTGCCAGTGCTTGCGCCGCTGCCAGTGCGCGGACCATTTTGACGACCGCCCGTACGGGCTGGAGTGCCAGCGCCAGTGCCGGTACCCGCGCCTTGCGCCGGAGCGCCCGGACGACGGCCGCGGCTCTGGTTGTTCTTGTTTTGGTACGGGCTGACGTAATCAGCGCGGTTACCAAAGTTATCCACATCGTCATCGCGGAACTCGTCCGGCGCACGATTGGTGTCGGCACGCGGGGTTGGCTGACGCTGTTCGCGGGCGGGCTGGGCTTCACGTGGTTTTTGCTCACGTGCCGGGCGCTCACCGCGTGCAGCGGCTGGCTTCTCTTTACCCTTGTCCTTGCCTTTGTCTTTACGACCGCCGCCACCGCCGCCGCCATTACCTGGGCCGTCGCCGCGTGGACCGCGTGGCGGGTTGCGCGGGTTACGCACATCCGGACGCTCGCGCACTTCAGGCTTTTCAGCTTCTACGGTGCTGGAGTCAAAACCCATCAGGTCGCCATCGGCGATTTTCTGCTTGGTCATGCGCTCGATGCTTTTCAGCAGTTTTTCTTCGTCCGGCGCCACCAGCGAGATCGCCTCGCCCGAACGACCGGCACGGCCTGTACGGCCGATACGGTGAACGTAATCTTCATCGACGTTTGGCAGCTCGAAGTTGACCACGTGCGGCAACTGGTCGATGTCCAGGCCACGCGCAGCAATATCGGTCGCTACCAGAATGCGCACAGAACCGGCTTTAAAGTCGGCCAGGGCTTTGGTACGGGCGTTTTGGCTCTTGTTACCGTGGATGGCCACAGCGCTGAGGCCGTGTTTGTCCAGGTATTCAGCCAGACGGTTGGCACCGTGCTTGGTGCGTGTGAAGACCAGCACCTGCTCCCATGCACCCGCGGTGATCAAGTGCGCCAGCAAGGCACGCTTGTGGGTCGCTGGCAGACGGAATACGCGCTGTTCGATACGCTCAACCGTGGTGTTCGGCGGCGTGACTTCAATGCGTTCCGGGTTGCGCAGCAGCTTGCCGGCCAGGTCGGTGATGTCCTTGGAGAACGTCGCCGAGAACAGCAGGTTTTGACGTTTGGCTGGCAGGCGCGCGAGGACTTTTTTCACGTCGTGGACGAAGCCCATGTCGAGCATCCGGTCGGCTTCATCGAGCACCAGGATTTCAACGTGGGACAAGTCAACACTGCCTTGGCCGCACAGGTCGAGCAAACGACCCGGGCAAGCAACCAGTACGTCAACACCGCGGGACATGGCTTGAACCTGTGGGTTCATGCCGACGCCGCCGAAGATGCAGGCACTGACGAACTTCAAGTCGCGGGCATAGAGCTTGAAGCTCTCGTGCACCTGAGCGGCGAGTTCGCGAGTGGGGGTCAGGACCAGTACGCGGGGTTGGCGCGGACCGTGACGCTGGGATTTGTCCGGGTGGCCATTGGGAAACAGCTTTTCCAGAATCGGAAGAGCGAAACCACCGGTTTTACCAGTACCTGTCTGAGCCGCGACCATCAAATCGCGACCTTGCAACACGGCGGGAATGGCCCGCTGTTGCACCGGAGTAGGCTCGGTATAGCCCGCAGCTTCAATGGCGCGGACTAAAGCCTCGGAGAGACCGAGGGAAGCAAAGGACATGAGTAATCCTGTTTTAGTTAGGGCTTGGCCCAAAGGGATAGTCTTGCCTGGCGTGAATGGCGTTTAAGGTGACGCAATCCCGTCCGGTCCTGCTCCAGTCCTGAAGGCCCACTCACACCGCTCGCGCTGGCCGAAAGCTGCGCCGTAACGGGGTGGAATGCCTTGTACAAGGACGAGCGGCCGGGCGTAAGCCTGGCGGAAAACCCGGAGTATAACAGAGCAATCACGGCGCGCCGATTTCATGCTGCTCAACGGTTTTGTGCAGCTGTAAGGCACATCCCCTGTAGGAGCGAGCTTGTCTCGCGATCTTTTGATCGTTTAAAAGATCGCGAGGCAAGCTCGCTCCTACAAGGTTCGTGTCAGCGTGGCAGCTTCAGGTTGTTCCAGATCGCCAGGCTCGGCTCAGACTGGTTCAAGGTGTAGAAGTGCAGCCCTGGCGCGCCGCCGTCCAGCAAACGCTCGCACATTTCGCTGATGACTTGTTCACCAAAGGCCTGAATGCTATTCGCATCGTCGCCGTAGGCTTCCAGTTGCTTGCGAATCCAGCGAGGGATTTCTGCACCGCAGGCATCAGAGAAACGCGCCAGCTTGCTGTAATTGGTGATCGGCATGATGCCCGGCACGATAGGAATCGTGACGCCCGCCGCCCGCACACGCTCGACAAAACGGAAGTAGCTGTCGGCGTTGAAGAAGTATTGGGTGATCGCACTGTCGGCGCCAGCGTGAGCCTTGCGCACGAAGTTGCTGATGTCGTCTTCGAAATTGCGCGCCTGCGGGTGCATTTCCGGGTACGCCGCCACTTCGATGTGGAAGTGATCGGCTGTTTCTTCACGAATGAAGCTCACCAGGTCATTGGCGTAACGCAATTCGCCACTGGCCATGCCCATGCCCGAAGGCAGGTCGCCACGCAGCGCGACAATACGCTTGATGCCCGCTGCCTTGTACTGGGCCAGCAGACCCCGTAAATCGTCCTTGCTGTCACCCACGCACGACAAATGCGGGGCCGCAGGTACTTTTACTTCGCTCTCCAGTTGCAGCACGGTGTTGATCGTGCGGTCACGGGTCGAGCCACCGGCACCGTAGGTGCAGGAGAAAAAATCCGGGTTGAAGGTCGCCAGATGGCGAGCCGTGTTCATCAGTTTTTCATGCCCAGCATCGGTCTTGGTCGGAAAGAACTCGAAGCTGAAACGACGGTCTTGAGACATGGTCAAATCCTTGGCAATACGAAAGCCGGACGCGAACCCGCCCCCCACAGGGAGAGCGGGCGGTCTGAACTAAATCAGTAGCGGTACGCTTCTGGCTTGAACGGGCCTTCGACGGTGACGCCGATGTAGTCAGCCTGTTGCTGGGTCAGTTGCGTAACCACGCCACCGAAGCCGCGAACCATTTCCAGGGCCACTTCTTCGTCGAGTTTCTTCGGCAGAACTTCTACGGTCAGACGCTCAGCTTGCAGCTCGGCTGGCAGGTCAGCGTATTTCTGCGCGAACAGGAAGATCTGCGCCAGTACCTGGTTGGCAAACGAGCCGTCCATGATGCGGCTTGGGTGACCTGTGGCGTTGCCCAGGTTAACCAGACGGCCTTCGGCCAGCAGGATCAGGTAGTCGTCGTTCTGTGGGTCGAATTCGCCCAGGCCAGTACGGTGAACCTTGTGTACCTGTGGCTTCACTTCTTCCCATGCCCAGTTTTTGCGCATGAAAGCCGTATCGATTTCGTTGTCGAAGTGACCGATGTTGCACACTACGGCGCGTTTTTTCAGCGCAGCCAGCATGTTTTTGTCGCACACGTTGACGTTACCGGTGGTGGTCACGATCAGGTCGATCTTGCCCAGCAGCGCAGCGTCGATGCTGGCTGCGGTGCCATCGTTCTGGCCGTTGATGAACGGCGAAACCACTTCAAAGCCGTCCATGCACGCTTGCATGGCGCAGATCGGGTCAACTTCGGAAACCTTAACGATCATGCCTTCCTGACGCAGCGATTGAGCCGAGCCCTTGCCCACGTCGCCGTAGCCGATGACCAGCGCTTGCTTGCCGGACAGCAGGTGGTCAGTGCCACGCTTGATCGCATCGTTCAGGCTATGACGGCAGCCGTACTTGTTGTCGTTTTTGCTTTTGGTCACCGAGTCGTTCACGTTGATCGCCGGGATCATCAGCTCGCCTTTGGCCAGCATGTCCAGCAGACGGTGTACGCCGGTGGTGGTTTCTTCGGTCACGCCGTGGATCTTTTTCAGCATGGCCGGGTATTTCTTGTGCAGCAGCTCGGTCAGGTCGCCGCCGTCGTCGAGAATCATGTTGGCGTCCCAAGGCTGGCCATCTTTGAGGATGGTTTGCTCAAGGCACCACTCGTACTCTTCTTCGGTCTCGCCTTTCCAGGCAAAAACCGGGATACCGGCAGCCGCGATAGCAGCAGCGGCCTGGTCCTGAGTCGAGAAGATGTTGCACGACGACCAACGCACTTCGGCGCCCAGGGCAACCAGGGTTTCGATCAGTACGGCAGTCTGGATGGTCATGTGGATGCAGCCCAGAATCTTCGCGCCCTTGAGCGGTTGTTCTGCGGCATACCGACGACGCAGCCCCATCAGGGCCGGCATTTCGGATTCAGCGATGAAGGTTTCGCGACGGCCCCATTGGGCGAGGGACATGTCAGCGACTTTGTAGTCGGTAAAACCTGCAGGCGTGTTTACAGCGCTCATTAAGAGCCTCCATTCGTTTAAATCGCGAATGGGCGCCGTTGTGCGTTTAGTGCCTGCTCAGGGAGCCCTGAACAAACAACGCCCCATCCGAGCCTGACAGGTTGAACCTGCTGCAGCGCCCCTCGGACAGGTGGCGGGAAAACGGTACCAGGAAAAAATGACCGTTTTTGAAGCGAGGGAGATTATAGCCATCCGCAACGATGTTCCCAAGGTTTTATCCAAGGCTTTTTCATTTGCCTAATCGAGACCATAGTCCAAGGTTAATAGAGCTTAACGCTGCGGTCTGACATCATGGCCCGCATCTTAGGCAAGACGGTCAGGAGCGAATATGAATTTTCACACCCGCAAATGGGTTAAACCCGAAGACCTAAACCCCAACGGCACCTTGTTCGGTGGCAGCTTGCTGCGCTGGATCGACGAAGAAGCCGCGATTTACGCCATTGTTCAACTGGGCAACCAGCGCGTGGTCACCAAGTACATCTCCGAAATCAACTTTGTCAGCGCCTCGCGCCAGGGCGACATCATCGAACTGGGCATCACGGCCACCGAATTTGGCCGCACCTCAATCACCCTGACCTGCGAAGTGCGCAATAAAATCACCCGCAAAAGCATCCTGACGGTCGACAAAATGGTCTTCGTCAACCTCGGCGAAGACGGTCTGCCCGCACCACACGGGCGCACCGAGATCAAATACGTCAAAGACCAGTTCGAAGACGAGAAGAAAGACTGATCATCTTTGAGCTTGTAGTCGCTGCCGCAGGCTGCGAAGGGTTGCGTAGCAACCCGTTTATGCGAAGCCCCATCGGTCCCCATCGCAGCCTTCGGCAGCGACTACAGGTTTTGAGTGAACAGCCTCTCGCCGGGCGTGTCGTACGTTTACACACGCCAACGGTCATGAAGCCCCATGAGCACTCAAAACAGCGGCAAAACCCCCAACCTGTCGGCTGAAGAAGAGCACGACGTCACCAAAAACCAGCCGCCACGGGCCGCCGTTCTGCACGAGATCATTCGTTTGCAGGGCGACCAGGAGCTGGAGCGCAGTATTGCCGCGCTCTTCTGGTCGGCACTCGCCGCCGGGCTGACCATGGGTCTGTCACTCATGGCCATGGGCTTACTCAACTCGCGGTTGCCCAGCGCAGAAGGCTTTAAGGTCATCGCCAGTTTTGGTTACTGCGCGGGTTTTCTGGCGGTCATCCTCGCTCGCCAGCAACTGTTCACTGAAAACACCCTGACGGCCGTATTGCCCATCATGAGCAAACCGACGCTGAACAATTTCGGGCGGTTATTGCGTCTGTGGGCGGTGGTGCTGGTGGGCAACTTGATCGGCACCTTGCTGGTGGCCTACGTGATGCTGCATTTGCCGATTTTCGACACTCAGACCGACATGGCCTTCCTTGAGATTGGGCGCAAGGTGATGGAAAACGACACCAGTCAGATGTTCTCCAAGGGCATTATCTCGGGCTGGATGATTGCAACCATGGTGTGGATGATCCCCTCCATGGAGAGCGCCAAGATGTGGATCATCATCCTCATCACCTACCTGATGGCCTTGGGTGACTTCACTCACATCGTGGTGGGCACGGCCGAAGTTTCCTATCTGGTATTTGCTGGCGAGCTGCCGTGGAAAGACTTCTGGCTGGTCTTTGCGGGCCCGACCCTGGCGGGCAATATCATCGGTGGCAGCTTCATCTTCGCCCTGATCAGCCATGCGCAAATTCGCAGCGACAACAAAAAACCGGCCCAGAAATAAGCACAGCATCTGTAGGAGCGAGCTTGCCTCGCGATCTTTTAAGCGATCAAAAGATCGCGAGGCAAGCTCGCTCCTACAGCCCACTAAATCACGTAATGCGCGATGGCCACAAAGTGCAGCAGGCTGCCAGCAATCACGAACAAATGCCAAATGCCGTGGGCATGGCGCAGACGATGATCCAGGGCAAAAAAGATAATCCCCACGGTGTACATGACCCCGCCTGTGGCCAGCCAGATAAAACCGGCGGTGCCCAAAGCAGCCAGCAGCGGCTTGACCGCCACCAGCACAATCCAGCCCATGACCGCGTAAATCACAATCGACAGAATGCGTGCTTCGGAACGCGGCTTGATCTCTTGCAGCATGCCGATCACCGCCATGCCCCAGACAATCCCGAACAGCGACCAGCCCCACGGCCCGTGCAGCGTCACGAGACAAAACGGGGTGTAACTGCCCGCGATCAGCAGGTAAATCGACAGGTGATCAAACTTTTGCATGATCACCTTCGAACGCCCGCGCACGCTGTGGTAAACGGTCGACACGCTGTACAACAGCACCAGCGTCACGCCATAGATGGCCACACTGACAATCTTTTGCGGGCTGCCGTCCAGGCACGCCATGACCAACAACCAGATACTGCCTGCCGCAGCCGCCACAGCCCCCACCAGGTGGGTCCAGGCGTTGAGCTTTTCCCCGTGATACATGTGCAACATCCTCAATAACCGACAGTGCGACTGTGTCACCTTGTTACAAGATAAGGGTCAAGCCTGCGACCTTAAAGGGCAATACGGCGATCGTCTCGCCTTATTCACCCCTCCCCCAGCACCAACCTCTCCAGCCCCAGCAAATCCGGGATCTTCGCCACGTAATCCCCCACTTGCACCGCCGCACGCTCCAGCGAACTGAGCGGTACGTCGACGAAGTTCAGTTGGCTGTCGAGTCGGTAGGAGCGTGGGATGCCTTGCACCACCAACCCTATGAATTTAAGGCGCGGGTCGCCGCTCAGGGTGTTGAGGATGACGATGCGGGCGCGCTCGCCCATGACCAAAGGGCTGCCGCAGGCAGCTTCGAAGCTGATCAGCGGCAGTTCGCGGTCGCGCCAGGTGATTTGTCGCAGGTGCCAAGGCGCAGAGTCGCTGCTGGGCTCGCCGCGCTGCCAGTCGATGAGTTCCGCTATCGCAACGTTGGGCAGTAACAGGTAGCGATCTGCCAGCGGCAGCAACAAGCAGGTCAGGCTGCCCACGCGGTGATCAAGCATTCAGGTTGCTCCAGTAGGCGATACGCTCCAGCAACACCGACTCTTGATACGGTTTGCCCAGGTAGTCGTTGACCCCGATGGCCATCGCGCGGTTCTGGTGCTTTTGGCCGGTACGCGAGGTGATCATGATGATCGGCAGGTCTTTGAGGTACGGGTCGTTGCGCACGCGGGTGGCCACTTCAAAGCCGTCCATGCGCGGCATTTCGATGTCGAGCAGCATCAGGTCCGGGGTGTGGTCATCCAGCACGCTCATGGCGTCGACCCCGTCTTTGGCGGTGATGACATTCATGCCGTTACGTTCGAGCAAGCGGCTGGTGACTTTGCGCACAGTGACCGAGTCGTCGACTACCAGCACCAGCAACGGACGCACCGCCGGGGTGAATTCCATCAGGCCGTTGGCGTCCTGGTTCGCCTGCTGTGAGGGCTGACGGGCCTGGTGCGCGCGGATGTAAGCCAGCAAGTCGAGGATCAACACCACTCGGCCATCGCCCAGGATGGTGGCGCCCGACACACCTTGCACCCCGGTAAATTGCGGGCCGAGGCTTTTGACCACGATTTCTCGCGAGCCCGCCAACGCGTCAACTTGCAGCGCCACGTACTGATCCTGGCAATGCACCAGCAGCACCGGCAATGACTGGTTTTGCCCCACCAGTTTGGGCTTGCCCACGGTTTGCAGCAGTTCGCCCAGGTAAAACAGGTCGTAGTCCTGGCCGCCGTAGTGGTACATGTGCGGGTCTAGCTGGTAGTAATCTTCCAGCTCGTGGGGCAGAACCCGCACGATGCCTTCAACGGTGTTGAGAGCAATGGCGTACTGCTCGTCCGCGCACTGCACCATCAAGGCGCGGTTGAGCGAAACGCTGAACGGCAGGCGGATTTGAAAATGCACGCCCTGCCCCGGCACCGAGTCGATGGTCATGCTGCCGCCCAGTTGGCGCACTTCTTCATGCACCACGTCCATGCCGACGCCTCGCCCGGAAATCTGGGTGATTTTTTCAGCTGTCGAAAAACCGGGCTGCAAGATGAACTGCAACACGTCGCGGTCGCTGATGCTCACGTGCGGGTCCAATAAGCCGCGCAATATAGCTTTGCGCCGCACCGCTTCCAACGGCACGCCGGCTCCATCGTCACGAATGTCGAACACCACATCGCCGCCTTCGTTAGACAGCTCAAGGGAGATCAGCCCCTGCGCAGGCTTGCCGCTGGCCTGGCGGATGGCAGCGGGCTCAAGGCCGTGGTCGACGGCGTTGCGCAACATGTGTTCAAGCGGGGCGACCATGCGCTCCAGGACATTACGATCGATTTCGGCTTCGGCATTGATGACGCTGAATTCGACCTGCTTGCCCAGCTCACTCGCCACTTGTCGCACCACGCGCTTGAGGCGTGGCAGCACTCGCTCGAACGGCACCATGCGGGTGCCCATCAGACCTTCTTGCAACTGGGTGTTAACCCGCGCTTGTTTTTTCAACAGGCTGTAGGCGTCCTGGTTGCGCGCCGCTAGCGTGGCCTTGAGGTCGAGCAGGTCGGAGGCTGATTCGAAGAGCGCACGCGACAATTGTTGCAACTGCGAATGGCGATCCATTTCCAGCGGATCGAACTCATCGTAAGCCACGCCATCGACTTCGGTGTATTGGCGGCTGTGGATACGGCTCTGGGTTTCGGTGTCGAGCCGACGCAGTTGATCGTGCATGCGCTCAAGCGTGGTCTGCATTTCGTTGAGGGCGGTTTTGCCGTCGTTGACCTGCTGCTCAAGGCGCCCGCGAATGATCGAGTTTTCACCCGCCAGGTTGACCAGTTCTTCCAGCAATTCAGCCGGCACTTTGAGGGTGTCCAACCCGGTCCGCTCAGCCTCGGGCACCGGCTCCGGCTTGCTCGGCGCTGGCGGCGGAACAGCTTTGCGGGTGCTGCGCTCAACCTTGCGAATGTGTTCGATCAGCACCTGCGGCGAAGGCACCGGCTGGCCGCTGCGCAGGGCATCGAGCATTTGCGCCAACTGATCGTGGCTGCGCTGCAACAAGGTAAACAGCTCGGCACCCGCCGTCAGAAAACCCAGAGAAATATCTTCAACAAGGGTTTCCAGCTCGTGGGCAAAATCGCCAATGGCGGCAATTTCAACCATGCGCGCGCCCCCTTTGAGGGTGTGCAGGTCGCGCAGCAGGTTTTCGACTTCCAGGTGGTTTTGCGGCTCGCCCTGCCAGCGCAGCAGCGCCGCCCCTGAGCTTTCGAGGATGTCGAAAGCCTCTTCCAGAAAGATGTCCAGCAGCTCCGGGTCGGTAACGCTTTGCTCGACCGCAGGCACCACTTCAGGCTCGACGCTGTTCGGCTCGGCTGACGGCGTGTTGTAGAGTCTGAAACCGCGAATGGCCTCGATCAGTTCGATGGGGTCACTCAAGGGTTGCTGGTGTTGCAACTGTTCGAGCAGGACCACCAGTTGCGCGTGGCTGAGCTCCAGTAAGCGGGACAACGTCGGGCTGTCGCTCAGGCGTCGATCCAGCAGCCCTTCGTAAAGGTGCTCCAGTTCATGGGCCAGGTCGCCAATCGGCACGATCCCGGCCATGCGCGCACCCCCCTTGAGGGTGTGCAAGTCACGCTGCAACGAGGACAGCGGCGCCAGATTGTCGGGTTCATTGAGCCAGCGCTGTAACGCCTGGCCCGCGCTGTCGAGAATATCCACCGCTTCTTCAAGGAAAATGGCGACGATTTCATCGTCCATTTCCTCGCTCTGCTCAGCGCCCAATTGCGCGGTGGCGGCGCCCAGCTCAGTGATGTCCAACGTCTGGTGGCCGTCTCGACGAATCAAGCCCGTCGCATCAGGCGCCAATCCTTCATGCAGCAGCGCACGCAAGGCGGCAATACGCTGGGGTTGCGGGGTGATTTCTTGCCCGGCCGCCAACTGGTCGAGCATGTTGATCAGTGCTTCATGGGCCTCATCGGCCTCGTGGAAGAACCGCTCGCTCACCACCAAACTGCTTTCTTCAACGGCGCCGTACACATCGAGCAAGGCTTCGCACAGCGCGTCGATGGGTTGCAGATCCAGCAAAAACGCCGACTCGCCCAACGTGGTCAGTTGGTCCAGCAAGGTGTCGAGCCCGTCGCGCTCATGCGGGTTCTGTCGCCAGTGACGCAGCACGTCTTCGGCATCAAACAGAATGTCCATGCTCTGCGCCAGAAACTCGGCGGTGCGTTGCGGGTCACGCGCCGTCGTCAATCCGCCTGCGGGCGCGTCCAAAATGCTTTGCAAGCGCCGCAAGACGCATTGCTCAGTACGCTTGATCAAGTCCCGAGCACCGCGAATCTCGCTCAGCGGGTCGACATCGAGCTGTTTGAGGCCGCGATGCAGCAAGCTGTCGGCCTCCAGCAACAATTGGACTTCATCTATGTCCAGCGCAATGTTGTGGGCCTTGTATTCACGCACCAGATAATCCAGCGGCGTTGCCAGCTCGGCCATTCTGAGCACGCCCGCCATGTGCGCACTGCCTTTGAGGGTGTGCATGGCGAGTTGCAAATCGTCGGTGGCGTACAGCGGCAGTTGCTCGCTGGCCAGGTCAATAAAGTGGTTCAGGCTGTCGAGGTGGGTTTGCGCTTCGTGACGAAAAATGTCCAGCAATTGCGGGTCGAAGCCGGGGGTTTGCTGCTCGATCAACAGCGGCAACGGCTCGCCTCGGGACAGAGAATGCGCACGCGCGGCCAGTTGATCGACGTCTTCGTGCTGACGCTGGTTCCCTTCGGCAAATTCCTGAATCAATTGCGCCAGCTTCACCAGCACTTCATCCAACAATTCATACATCGCCGGGGTGGGGGCCACTTTGTGCTCGATCACGCGGTTGAGCAGGTTTTCGACAGCCCACGCCAGCTCGCCCAGCACCAGCGCACGGACCATACGCCCGCTGCCTTTGAGGGTATGAAAAGAACGCCGCAGGATAGCCAGCGCGGCACTGTCGGCCGGGTTGGCGATCCACTGCGGCAAGGCGTCATGCAGGGCGACCAGGACTTCGTCGGCCTCTTCCAGAAAGACCTCCAGCAACTCCTCATCGATGGGCTCTTCGCCCGCAGGCGGCGGCAACAGACTGCTGGGAATGTGTTGCGCCGGTGGGTTGACCTCCGACAGCGGGCCGGCCAGCACCTCGGCCAGGCTTTGCATCACCTGGGGATCATCCAGGATCTGCATGTCGTGCATGACCATAACTTCATTGGGGCTGAGCCGGTCATTGAGCACCGGCACATTGTGCTCGACCGGCGCATAACCCAGCTCGACCAGGCTTTTTTCAGCCCGTACCAGCACCTTTTCTCCCGCGGCTCCGGGGTCCAGAGCGAGTCGCTCCAGATAGTATTCGATGCTGATCAACGCATCCGCCAAATGGTCCAACTGCTCGTTGCGCGGCAACGGGCCGACCAACAGGTGCTCGACGACAAAGTCGTGGCAGCCTTGCAGCAAGCTGGCGGCGCGGCTCAGGGGGATCATGGCCAGCGCGCCACGGATTTGCGTCAGCAGGTCGGGCAGCGCTTGCAGGTGCTGGCGGTCGTGGTTGTCGGCCAGATAATCGGCGATCAGGTCTTTGACTTCTTCCAGTCCGATGCGCGCTTCTTTGATCACCAGTTGGTGGATCTGCATCAAGTCGGTGGTGGGCAGGCGGCTCTCTTCTCGGGACGAAGGCTCGACACTGCCAACCATTCCGGCCAACGTGGATTCGACGTACAACAGGGCCGCAGCCACGTCCATCAAGACCGCGTCAGTCGGTTCTCGCTGCCCTTGGGCGATGCCTTGCACCACGGCCAATTGGTTGATGATGACCTTGCGCGGCTGCCCAAAACCGAGCACCGCCAGCGTGTCGGCAATCTGCCGCAAAGGCGCCATCAGGCTGCTCAACTCCGAGACATGCAGGCGGTCGCTGCGCACAAACAGGTCGAGGCGCTCCTTGACCCGCACCAGTTCTTCGCACAAAGCCGCCACCACCGAGCGCATGGCGTCTCGGTCAGGGCCAGCCAGTCGCGCCCGCTCTTCATCGACCATGGCCGCATCGGGCATGGCTTCATCCAGCTCATAACGATTTTTCAGCGCGAGCATTTTGGTGGTCGGCTGTTCCGCTTTGGCGATGTAAAACAGCAGGCTGGTGAGCAAATCGTCAGGCGCAGGCTGATTGACGCCCTCGATGCCTTGCTCCAGCAGGCGCTTGAGTTCTTTTTCCGATTCACTCAGCAGGCTGCGCAAGGCCGGGCTATTGGCGACGCGCCCCCGCAACATGCCGTCGACCAGCGCCGAGGCGACTTTCCACAAGGCATTGAGCGGCGCGCCCTGACACAGGCTTTCAAGCTGGCCAAATACATCAGCCAGCCGCTCCAGGTTGGCGCGCGCGTCTTCTTCGCCCAGCAAGCCTTGGAGTGCGTCATGCAAGGCGTGTTGCAACGCCAGTATCTGGTGCGGCCACTCGGCCGGGTGCAAGTGGGCCAGGGCGGCCTGATCCAGCTCAGGCAGCGTGTGCAATTCGGGGCTGAACAGACTGGTTTCAGAGAGCAGGGCCTCGCCACGGGCGGTGCGCAAATCGTTGAGCAACGGCAACACCACCAACGGCCAGTCACGTCGGGCGCTGTGCACGCGATCAAGGTACAGCGGCAATTGGCTGAACGCTTGTTGCAACAAGCGCAGGGCTTCGTCGAGCTGGCTGACCCGGCCCTGTTGCAGGGCGACCACCAACTGCTCCATCTCTTCAGCCAGTAAGGCAGCCCCGTAAAACTCGACCATCAGTAAACTGCCATGCACCTGATGAATGCGTTCCAGACACTGCGCCAGCGCTTGCGCGGCGGGTTGCCGGGCGTAGTCATCGAGCGCCACGCGAGCCTGTTTCAAGGTGTCGGCAATCTCGTCTTTAACCCACTCAAGGGCTACATAGTCGTGCCGGTCAACCATAACAACTCCAATCTGAATTGCGCCGCACTACTGTGGCTCATGGGTTTTGGGCGAGGCTGGCAAGGTGAAACCGGACACCGAGCGCCGCAGTTGGCTGGCCATTTTTGCCAGGTTGCCAATGCTGTCAGCGGTCGCGGTCGAGCCGGACGAGGTCTGGTTGGTGATTTGCTGAATCACGTTCATGGTCAGGGAAATTTGTGACGCTGAAGTGGTTTGCTCTTGCGCGGCGTTGGAAATGCTCTGAATCAAGTCAGCAAGGTTCTGTGACACGCCTTCGATTTCTTCCAGCGCCACCCCGGCGTCGTGCGCCAAACGCGCGCCGCGCACCACTTCGGTGGTGGTTTGTTCCATGGAGATCACGGCTTCATTGGTGTCAGCCTGAATCGCCCGCACCAGGGTCTCGATTTGCCGGGTCGCCGCCGACGAACGTTCAGCCAGGCGCTGGACCTCGTCAGCTACCACCGCAAAGCCGCGCCCGGCATCACCGGCCATCGAGGCCTGAATGGCCGCATTCAACGCCAAAATGTTGGTTTGGTCCGCAATGTCATCAATCAGGCTGACAATGTCGCCGATTTCCTGAGAAGACTCGCCCAAACGTTTGATCCGTTTGGCGGTGTCCTGAATCTGGTCCCGAATGTTGTCCATGCCGTGGATGGTGTTGTGCACCACTTCATTGCCTTTGTTGGCAATCGCCACCGAACGCTCCGCCACCGCCGACGACTCGGACGCATTGGCCGAGACCTGATCAATCGACTGGGCCATTTGCTGAACCGCCCCAGAAGCCTCGGCGATCTGCTGAGCCTGATGCTCTGATGCATCGGCCAGTTGCATGGCGGTGGCCTGGGTTTCCTGCACGGCAGCTGCCACCTGGCCCGCGGTCAGGTTAATGGTGGCCACCAATTCGCGCAGTTGGTCGATGGAGTAGTTGATGGAGTCGGCAATCGCTCCGGTGAAGTCTTCGGTCACCGACGCGGTCACTGTCAGATCACCGTCCGCCAAGTCTTCGATTTCGTCCAGCAAGCGCATGATCGCGTTTTGATTTCGCTCGTTCTTTTCAGCGGTTTCACGCAATTGACGATTGGTCTCGCGCACCATCACCAGCCCGATGAGGATGATCGACATCAGCGCCAGCAGGCCCAGAACATAGCCGCCAATGATGTCCAGCGAACGCCCGCTGGCGAGATTTTCGAAACCGTTGGCCAGCGTTGACGCTTCGTCGAGCATGGTTTGCGACAGGCTGAAAATGGTATTGGCGGCCTCTCGCACTTGAAACAGCTGGGGCGACGTTTCGAGGATCTCGTCCACCGAACCCGACACAAACTGGAACAGCTCCGAGATTTCCAGCAGCCGGGCGCGGGCGTCTTTGTCTTCAACCCGAGTAATTCTGAGCCCGTCATTGCCTTCGAGCATGCCATTGAGCACTTGCCCGAAACGGTTGGCATCACGGCCAAAGGCATCAGCCGCCTGGGCGGCGCTCTCGTCACCGGCCAGCACCGTGTTGACCGCCCCTAAAATGCGTTCAGCGAGCAAGGACTGACGCTGGGCCAGGGCAACCTGGCTGGCCGGGGCTCCACGCTGCAACAAAATCTCGACGACCTTTTCGTACTCGACCTGCAACTGCGGCACAGTCTCGGCCAGGGTGGCCGCCACCTGATGCAACGACAATACGGTTTGTTCGCTGGCCAGAATCGCGTTGGTGCTTTGCAGCAACTGCTCCCAGTCGCGCTGAACGGCCTGCATTTCCTTGTGCACAGTAGGTGGCGCAGGCGGCAGGCCGGTCGACGGGTCGCCTTTTTGCAAGTAACCCCAACGTTGGCTGAAGTCGTTGCGCGCGTCGCTGAGCAACTTGAATGCGGCGGCTTTACCGGCGGCGGCTTCAGTGGCGTTTTTGGCGATACGTTGCGACAACACGCGCAATTCGCCAGCGTGGCTGATGTATTGCTTGTCGTAGTTGGACTGGGTGTTGAGGTAAGCAAAGTTGGCGAACAACAGCATGATGAACACGATCAGGGCGATAAAAAGCACGATGATCTGCGAACGACTGCGCGACCCTTCCATTGGTTTAGCGGTATTGGCTGTGCTCATCGATCAGGCCCTGGCATCCCGTAGTAAAGCTGAAGGTAAAACGCACGCCCTGTTCACACCGCCACAGCCCAAAACTGCGGCGCCCGGGCCAGAGCGAACGGGCTGAAAATCCACCATGCGGGCTGACCGGCGAAATGCCCCTGAATATAGGGCGCAAACGAAAGGCCGGGTAAGGCCTGTACATCGGTGTCCAGCTCGGACTGGGCAAAGTGCTGCATGCCCAGCACTTCGTCCACTTGCAAACCGACAAATACGTCTTTGTATTCCAGCACCAGCACGCGCCGCTGCTTGCGCAAGGGCGATAACTCAATCGCGAAAAAGCCGCACAGATCCATAATCGGCAACAGTTGCCCACGCAGGTTGGCCACCCCTTTAACCCAGGGTTTTACGCCCGGCAGCAAGGTAAAGCGCGGCTCGTGGAGGATTTCGGCAATTTCACCCAAGGGCGCCACAAAGCGGTGCTCCCCCATGCGAAAGCCAATGCCGCTCCAGGCTTGGGCCTCGGCCTGCGTTTGCACAGGCACCACACCCGCTGCCAGCGAGCGACAGCGCTGGTCTATCTCAAGCAGCAGTTCGAAGGCCGTCAGTGAATCAGGCATCAGAAGGCCATCACTTGTCCGATTTGTTGGCTAACACCGAGGTCACCGTCTTGATCAGCATCTCTTCATCGATCGGCTTGGTGATGTAGTCCTTGGCCCCTTGGCGCGTGCCCCAAACCTTATCGGTATCTTGATCTTTGGTGGTCACGATAATCACCGGGATATGGGTGGTTTCGGCGTCTTTGGTCAACTGGCGCGTCGCCTGAAAACCATTAAGGCCCGGCATCACGATGTCCATCATGACCAGGTCGGGCTTTTCCAGCCGTGCCAGCGCCACACCATCTGCGCCGTTTTCAGCCTTGAGCACTTCATGACCGTGCTTTTCAAGCATGCTGGTCAGTTTGTACATTTCAGTCGGCGAGTCATCGACGATCAGAATGCGAGCCATGGTGTTCCCCATTTATAAGGTGATCGGCCGACTGGCCGGCGTCATTGAGCGTTCGGGACGACGTTGAAACCCGGCACATGGGCCTTGATTGCACTCAGCAGCTCATCTCGGCTGAAAGGCTTGGTCAAAAATTGATCAGATCCGACAATCCGCCCCTTGGCCTTGTCAAACAACCCATCCTTGGACGACAGCATAATCACCGGCGTGGTTTTAAACGCCCGGTTGTTCTTGATCAGTGCGCACGTCTGATAGCCATCCAGACGCGGCATCATGATATCGACAAAGATGATATGCGGATGATGGTCGACAATCTTGGCCAGGGCATCAAAACCGTCGATCGCCGTAATGACCTCGCAGCCCACGTTTTTCAGCAACGTTTCTGCGGTGCGGCGAATGGTCTTTGAATCGTCGATCACCATCACCTTCAAGGCGCTGGAATGCTTATCCATATGTGCTCTACCATCGCCACGGCGACCCGTTTTGTGACAACTGTGCGGCTTGTAGCCGTAAATCCTTGATGGACAAGGGCTGCAAGCACTGTGCGAGCCTTTTTAGCACAGACGCGACCTGCAATCTATCGGACGGTTTTTTCTTGACCACAGACCACACTCAGCGCCACTCTTGCGCCACTTTTTTGAGTCAGCAGATGACCTGTAGGAGCGAGCTTGCCTCGCGATCTTTTGACCTTTTTAAAGCTCGCGAGGCAAGCTCGCTCCTACCGTTAGTTGCATAACGCCTTTTGCCCACCATTTATTTAAGGAATTTGCCATGAGCGTTCGAGTCGGGATTGTCATGGACCCCATTGCGGGCATCTCCTATAAAAAGGACAGCTCGCTGGCCATGTTGCTGGCCGCACAGGACCGCGGCTGGACGCTGTTCTATATGGAGCAGCAAGACCTTTACCTGAACGAAGGCAAGGCCCGTGCGCGGATGAAGCCGCTCAAAGTGTTCGCCAACCCCGAGAAGTGGTTTGAGCTGGAGGCCGAAACCGACACAGCCCTGAGCGATCTGGACGTGATCCTGATGCGCAAGGACCCGCCCTTCGATATGGAGTTTGTGTACTCCACCTATTTGCTGGAGCAAGCCGAGCGCGACGGTGTGCTGATCGTCAACAAGCCGCAGAGCCTGCGTGACTGCAACGAAAAACTGTTCGCCACCCAGTTCACCCAGTGCACACCGCCGACTGTGGTCAGCCGCCGCGCCGACGTACTGCGTGAGTTCGCTGCCCTGCACGGCGACGTGATCCTCAAGCCGCTGGACGGCATGGGCGGCACGTCGATTTTCCGCCATCGGGTAGGCGATCCCAACCTGTCGGTGATCCTCGAAACCCTGACCGCCAACGGCACTCAGCAAATCATGGCCCAAGGCTACCTGCCAGCGATCAAGGACGGCGACAAACGCATCCTGATGATCGACGGCGAGCCTGTTCCGTATTGCCTGGCGCGTATCCCGGCACAAGGCGAAACCCGTGGCAACCTGGCCGCTGGTGGCCGTGGTGAAGCCCGTCCGCTGACCGAAAAGGATCGCTGGATTGCAGCCCAAGTGGGTCCAACACTGCGTGAAAAAGGCCTGTTGTTTGTAGGCTTGGACGTAATCGGTGAGCACCTGACCGAAATCAACGTCACCAGCCCGACCTGCATCCGCGAAATAGACAACGCCTTTGGCACTAACATCGGCGCCCTGTTGATGGATGCGATTGAGCGCAAGCTCGCCGCACGCTGATCTGCAACATCCAGAAAAAGACCAACATTGCGCTATCATGCGCACCCTGTGAAACCCGCGATGTTGGTCTTTTTGCCATGACACTCCCCAGCGACCTGCCCTCCGAACTCAGCCACAAAGGCGCGCGGGCGGCTGATCGCCTGGGTTTTACCCTGTTTGTTGCAGCGCTGATCCATATTGCGGTGATTTTGGGCGTGGGTTTCAGTGTCAGCGAGCCCAAGCAAATCAGCAAAACCCTGGAAATCACTCTGTCGACTTTCAAGAGCGAGAAAGCGCCTGAGAAAGCTGACTTTCTGGCGCAAGACAACCAGCAGGGCAGCGGCACGCTGGATAAAAAAGCCGTGCCCAAGACCACCGAAATTGCCCCGTTCCAGGACAACACCGTTAATAAAGTCACGCCGCCTCCGGCTGCCAAGCCCGAGCAGCCTAAAGCAGCGCCCAAAGCAGCCGTGACCACGGTGGCACCCAAGCCCAAAAAAGCCCCGAGCGAACCGCAAAAAGTCAAAACTGAAGCGGCGCCCAAGGCCAGTGTTCCTACGTTCGACAGCTCGCAGCTGTCCGGGGAGATTTCCAGCCTGGAAGCCGAACTGGCCAACGAACAACAGCTGTATGCCAAACGCCCAAAGATCTACCGCATGAATGCGGCGTCAACCATGCGCGATAAAGGTGCTTGGTATAAAGAAGACTGGCGCAAGAAAATCGAACGTGTGGGCAACCTGAACTACCCCGAGCAAGCGCGCCGAGAAAAGATCTACGGCAAGCTGCGACTGCTGGTGTCTATCAACCGCGATGGCTCATTGCATGAAGTGCTGGTGCTGGAGTCGTCCGGGCAACCGTTGCTGGATCAAGCCGCGCAGCGCATCGTGCGCCTGGCCGCGCCTTTTGCACCGTTTACCGGCGACCTGGCAGATATCGACCGCCTTGAGATCATCCGCACATGGCGCTTCGGCCCGGGCGACCAGTTGTCGAGTAACTAAGCCAGCTCCCACGGAGCCCCCAATTGTTTCGCTATCGCCAACTTGTCAGTTCCCCTAGTCAGCGCCACACTTAGGCCCATGAAAAAGCACACGCCAACCTACCTCAAGCATCAATTCCTGATCGCCATGCCGCACATGGCTGACCCTAATTTTGCCCACACCGTGACCTACATCGTCGAGCACACGGAAAATGGGGCCATGGGGTTGGTGATCAATCGGCCGATGGAGCTGAGCCTGGCGGATATTCTTGAGCAGTTGCGCCCCGATGTACTGTCGTCGCCTTTGTGCCAGCACATTCCCATCTACGGCGGCGGTCCGGTGATGGTCGACCGCGGTTTTGTCTTGCACCCCGCCACGATGAACTTTGACGCCACCGTCGAACTGTCGGACGGGTTGGCACTGACCACCTCGGTCGACATCCTGTTCAGCATTGCTGACGGTCGCGGCCCACAGCGCAGCTTGATTTGCCTGGGCTACGCCGGGTGGGACGCTGGCCAGTTGGAGGCCGAACTGGCCGACAACGCCTGGCTGACCTGCCCCTATTCAAGTGACATCCTGTTTGCAACTTCCAGCGAGCTGCGCCTCGACGCAGCCGCCAAACACCTCGGAGTGAACCTTAATTTGCTAACCAGTCAAGCAGGCCATTCCTGATGGCCAGCCTTCGTTTACTGCTGGGTTTCGACTACGGCACCCGTTCCATCGGGGTGGCTGTCGGCCAGATGATCACCGGGCAAGCCCGTGAGCTGTGCAACCTGAAAGCCGAAAACGGTATTCCCAAGTGGGAAGAAATCGAAAAGCTGATCAAGGAATGGCAACCCGACGCCATGGTGGTCGGCATGCCCCTGAACATGGACGGCACGCCGAGCGAGTTCTGCGCCCGCGCGCAAAAATTTGCCAATCGTCTCAATGGCCGCTTCAATCTGCCGGTGTTTACCCACGATGAACGTCTGACTACCTTCGAAGCCAAGGGCGAACGCCGCGCCCAAGGTGGCCAGCGAGGCAGTTACCGCGACAACCCCGTTGACGCCATCGCCGCCAAACTGGTGCTGCAAGGCTGGCTCGACGAACACCCGGAACACCCTCAAGCCTGACGCTGCGTTTGCACCACTGACGCGCCCCATTGTTTGCGCCCGCCGCCGCACGCTTTGCCACGCGGGCCTTTTAAGGAGCCACCATGATCTTGCCTGTTCCCGCTGAACTGATCTCTCAGATGGCCATTGATCTCAAGGCCCATCTGGCCCGTCGCGGCATCACCGAACCCCGTTTCATCGGCATTCGCACCGGCGGCATCTGGGTTGCTCAGGCGCTGCTGCGTGCACTGAAAAGCGATGCGCCGCTGGGCACGTTGGATGTGTCCTTCTACCGCGATGACTTCAGCCAAAACGGCCTGCACCCGCAAGTGCGCCCCTCAGACCTGCCGTTCGAAATTGAAGGCCAGCACCTGGTGCTGATTGACGACGTGCTGATGAGCGGCCGTACCATCCGCGCCGCGCTGAACGAACTGTTCGACTATGGTCGTCCTGCCAGCGTGACGCTGGTCAGCCTGTTGGACCTGGACGCTGCCGAGCTGCCTATCCGTCCGAACGTGGTGGGCGCGACCTTGTCACTCAAGCCAACCGAGCGCGTCAAATTGTCCGGCCCTGCGCCGCTGACCCTCGAGCTTCAAGATTCATCTCTAGACCCAGCCCTTTAAGAGACCATTGCGATGACGCCTACAGACGCCAAGCGCCCGCTACAGCTCAATGATCAGGGCCAGTTGCGCCACTTCCTGTCGCTCGACGGGTTGAGCCGTGAGCTGCTGACCGAAATCCTCGACACCGCAGACTCCTTCCTTGAAGTCGGCGCCCGGGCAGTAAAGAAAGTCCCGCTGCTGCGCGGCAAGACCGTGTGCAACGTGTTCTTCGAGAACTCCACCCGCACCCGCACCACCTTTGAAATGGCGGCTCAGCGCCTGTCCGCCGACGTGATCACACTGAACGTGTCGACCTCGTCGGCGAGCAAGGGCGAAACCCTGCTCGACACGCTGCGCAACCTTGAAGCCATGGCCGCCGACATGTTCGTGGTGCGTCACGGCGACTCCGGGGCCGCGCACTTTATTGCCGAGCACGTGTGCCCGCAGGTGGCGATCATCAACGGCGGCGACGGCCGTCACGCGCACCCGACCCAGGGCATGCTCGACATGCTGACCATCCGCCGGCACAAAGGCAGCTTTGAAAACCTCTCGGTGGCCATCGTCGGCGACATCCTGCACTCGCGGGTCGCGCGTTCGAACATGATCGCGCTGAAAACCCTGGGCTGTAAGGACATCCGCGTGATCGCACCCAAGACCCTGTTGCCGATCGGTATCGAGCAATACGGCGTGAAGGTGTACACCGACATGAACGAAGGCCTGAAAGATGTCGACGTGGTGATCATGTTGCGCTTGCAGCGCGAGCGCATGTCCGGAGGCCTGCTGCCGAGCGAGGGCGAGTTCTACCGCCTGTTCGGCCTGACCACCGCCCGCCTGGCCGGTGCCAAGCCGGACGCTATCGTGATGCACCCTGGCCCGATCAACCGAGGCGTGGAAATTGAGTCGGCAGTGGCTGACGGCCCTCATTCGGTGATCCTCAACCAGGTGACATATGGCATCGCCGTGCGCATGGCCGTGCTGTCCATGACCATGAGCGGGCAAACGGCCCAGCGCCAATTCGAACAGGAGAAGGCCCAGTGAAGCTCAGCATTCTCGGCGCTCGCGTAATCGACCCAGCGAGCCAGCTGGATCAAGTGACAGACCTGCACATTGAAGCCTGCAAACTCGTCGCCATTGGTGCGGCACCTGCTGGCTTCACCCCAAACCAGACCCTCGACGCTCATGGCCTGGTGGCGGCACCGGGGCTGGTTGACCTTAACGTCGCCCTGCGTGAGCCGGGTTACAGCCGCAAAGGCACCATTGCCAGCGAAACCCGCGCAGCGGCGGCCGGTGGCGTGACCAGCCTGTGCTGCCCGCCGCACACCAAGCCCGTGCTCGACACCTCGGCGGTGGCCGAATTGATCCTGGACCGTGCCCGCGAAGCGGGTAACTGCAAAGTGTTCCCGATCGGCGCACTGAGCAAAGGCCTGGAAGGTGAGCAACTGGCCGAGCTGATTGCCCTGCGTGACGCCGGTTGCGTGGCGTTCGGCAACGGTCTGAGCAGCTTCAGCAACACCCGTACCCTGTGCCGGGCGCTGGAATATGCAGCGACGTTCGACCTCACAGTGATTTTTAACTCGCAAGACCGCGACCTGGCCGAAGGCGGCATCGCCCACGACGGCCCAATGGCGGCTTTCCGGGGGTTGCCGGGCATTCCGGAAACCGCAGAAACCGTGGCCCTGGCCCGCGACCTGCTGCTGGTTGAGCAAAGTGGCGTGCGTGCGCACTTCAGCCAACTGACCAGCGCACGCGGCGTGGCCCTGATTGCTCAGGCACAGGCTCGCGGCCTGAAAGTAACCGCCGATGTGGCGCTGTATCAGCTGATTTTGACGGATGAAGCGCTGGTGGACTTCTCCAGCGTGTACCACGTGCAACCGCCGCTGCGCACCCGCGCTGACCGCGACGGTCTGCGGGCGGCCGTGAAGTCGGGGGTGGTGCAGGCTATTTCCAGCCATCACCAGCCTCACGAGCGCGACGCCAAACTGGCACCGTTTGGCGCGACCGAGCCGGGCATGAGCAGTGTTGAACTGCTGTTGCCACTGGCGATGACACTGGTAGAAGACGGCCTGTTGGACTTGCCGACCTTGCTCGCCCGCCTCAGCGCAGGCCCGGCTCAGGCATTGCGCCTGCCAGCGGGTCGTTTGGCGGTGGGTTCACCTGCCGACCTGGTGCTGTTCGACCCGGCGGCTTCGACAGTTGCCGGTGAGAAATGGCTCTCCAAAGGCGACAACTGCGCGTTCCTCGGCCATTGCCTGCCGGGCGCCGTGCGTTACACGCTGGTGGATGGGCGGATCAGTTACGAAGGCTAAGCACGCAGCCCTCTTGTAGAAGCGAGCTTGCCTCGCGATCTTTTAAAAGATCGCGAGGCAAGCTCGCTCCTACGAGTTTTGTGTCTTAACGGCGCTCAGCGTTCTTGATCGAGATCTGGTCGTTCAAGGTCCAAAAGTCATACAGCACGCCGATCAGGAAAAAACCGCCCGTGAACAAGTAGATGATCCCGGTGATCCACTTGCCCATGTACATGCGGTGTACGCCAAACACGCCCAGGAACGTCAGCAGAATCCAGGACACGTTGTAGTCGGTATCACCTGACGTAAAACGCAGGTCCGCTTCACGGTCCATGCTCGGGATCAGGAACAAGTCGATCAGCCAACCTATTCCCAACAACCCAAAGGTGAAAAACCAGATCGTCCCGGTCACCGGCTTGCCGTAATAGAAGCGGTGCGCCCCCAGGAAACCAAAAATCCAGAGCAAATAACCCAGCACTTTGCTGTGGGTATCGCGCTGTACATCGTCTCGATAGCCGCTCATAAATGCCCTCTTTGCTGCTGATAGAAAAATATTGTGACTTTTTTTGTGACTTTTTTACTGTCTCGCAACAGGTAAAAGTGTCTTACAAAAAATGGCGCAAAGCCTTGTACTACCTGACTTGCACAGTTTCCATGTGACATTTCGTCACCACGTTTAGCCTTTTTGACCCCCGAGTCCAATCGACAAACGGCCTGAGAAAGGACAAAAAAGCTGTTATAAAGTTTCGCGCTAACCACCCATTGAGCCCTGCCGAATGCGTCCTATATTCAAGACATGGCTAACCATTTGCCTATTAATGCCACTGGCCGCCCACGCCACCAATCGTGAGCAACATCTTCCATCCGGCTTCACTGGCTTCACCGCAAAGTCATCTGCGAGTGCTGCCCATGTCGCCACTAACAGCAAAACCACGACCAAAACCGTCGTGCGCCCAACGTCCAGTAAAGCGCACCGCAAGGTCCCAGGCAAAATTGCCACCGCTTCACTGACCGCTGCCAACAAGCAAAGCAGCGCTGTATTGAGCCGTGCCGTTAACGTGCTGGGTACTCCTTATCGTTGGGGCGGCAGCAGCCCAAGTAAAGGGTTCGACTGCAGCGGATTGGTCAAATACGCCTTTAACGACGTAAAAGCTGTGAATCTGCCCCGCAGTTCCAGCGAAATGGCCAGCGGCCATGGCCAAAAGATCGAACGCAAGGATTTGAAACCTGGCGACTTGCTGTTTTTCAACATCAAGAGCCGCAAGGTTAACCACGTTGCCATTTACCTGGGCAATGACCGGTTCATCCACGCGCCACGTCGCGGCAAGTCAGTGACCATCGACACCCTGAACAAACCTTACTGGCAGAGCCACTACGTGGTTGCCAAGCGTGTATTGCCTAAAGAACAAACCAAATTGCAGGTTGTTCAGCGCTAAACACACACGCACTCCCTTGTAGGAACGAGCTTGCCTCGCGATCTTTTGACTGTTTAAAAGATCGCGAGGCAAGCTCGCTCCTACACGGTTATATCAAGCCGTTTTCTTTCAGCCGTTTCAGGCTCATCTCCAACGTCTGCATCCCCACCGCCCCGCCGGTCTGGATAGTAGAAACCATCTGCGCCACCTTGTTTTCCCGGATCAAATTACGAATCGCCGGCGTCGCCAGCATGATTTCGTGAGCGGCTATCCGACCGCCTCCCACGCGTTTAACCAGCGTTTGAGAAATCACCGCCTGCAGTGATTCAGACAACATGGCCCGCACCATGGCTTTTTCTTCGGCTGGAAACACGTCCACGATCCGGTCGACCGTTTTGGCTGCCGACGCGGTGTGCAGCGTCGCCAACACCAAGTGCCCCGTTTCTGCTGCTGTCAGCGCCAGGCGAATGGTGTCCAGGTCACGCATTTCACCCAGCATGATCACGTCCGGGTCTTCGCGCAGTGCCGCACGCAAGGCCGCCGCTACGCTGTGGGTGTCACGCGACACTTCACGCTGGTTGATCAAGCATTGACGCGGCGTGTGAATAAACTCAATCGGGTCTTCAATGGTCAGGATGTGCTGCTGACGGGTGGTGTTGATGTGGTCAAGCATTGCCGCCAAGGTGGTGGTCTTGCCCGAGCCAGTCGCCCCCGTCACCAGCACCAGCCCTTGTGACAGGCGACAGAGCTCGCCAAACACCTCGCCAAGGCCGAGGGATTCAATGCTTGGGACTTGCGCAGCAATGCTGCGAAACACCGCCCCAGCGCCACGGTGCTGCTCGAAGGCATTGACCCGAAACCGCCCCAAGCCCGGCATCGTGTACGAAAAATCAGCTTCGTGATCTGTTTCAAACGCTGTGCGCTGTGCGTCGCTCATCACGCTGCGGATAAGTTCGCGCACCTGATCCGGCGCCAGCACCGGCAGTTGGCAACGCTGCATCTCCCCATCCACCCGCAGCATAGGCTCCACACCTGCTGACAGGTGCATGTCTGAAGCCCCGTGTTTGACGCTAAACGCCAACAGGTCGGCGATGTCCATACCCCCTCCCAATTCCAGTAGAATGCCGCAGACTTTCACAACGGCGGGCTTAAATGAATGTCCACGATAGCAGGCAACATTGCTCAGGTTGAGGCTCGAATCCGTGCAGCGGCAGAGGCTGTGCAACGTGATGTAACGAGCATTCACTTACTCGCGGTCAGCAAGACCAAACCCGCAGCCGCCTTGCGCGAAGCGTACGCCGCCGGGATTCGCGACTTTGGCGAAAACTATCTGCAAGAGGCCCGCGCCAAGCAGGTCGAATTAGCTGATCTGCCCTTGTGTTGGCACTTCATCGGCCCCATTCAATCGAACAAGACGCGTGATATCGCCGAGCATTTCGCGTGGGTGCATTCCGTGGACCGCCTGAAAATTGCCCAGCGCTTGTCTGAACAACGCCCGGCCAACTTGCCGCCGCTGAACATCTGCATTCAGGTCAACGTCAGCGGTGAGGCCAGCAAATCGGGCTGCACACCACACGATCTGCCTGCGCTGGCGGCTGCAATCAATGCGCTTCCACGCTTGAAACTGCGCGGCTTGATGGCCATTCCCGAACCCACCGAGGTTCGCGCGGAGCAAGACGCCGCGTTTGCAGCGGTACGCACATTGCAACAAAGCCTGAACCTGGGGCTCGATACACTTTCCATGGGCATGAGTCACGACCTGGAGTCGGCCATTGCCCAAGGCGCCACGTGGGTGCGTATTGGCACCGCGCTGTTTGGTGCACGCGATTACGGCCAGGCTTGAGAAACTCGCCTCACTTTTTATAAGGATCGGTTATGAGCAAAACGTGTATTGCCTTTATCGGGGCTGGCAACATGGCTTCCAGCCTGATCGGCGGCCTGCTGGCCAAAGGTCTGGACGCTGCACAGATTCGCGCCAGCGATCCCGGCGCAGAAACGCGGGCCAAGGTCACGGCCGAGCACGGCATTGAGGTCTTCGCCGACAACGCACAGGCCGTGCAAGACGCTGACGTGATTGTGATCGCGGTCAAGCCACAGGCCATGAAGGCGGTGTGCCAGAACCTGCGCCCGCACCTCAAGCCGCATCAACTGCTGGTATCGATTGCCGCAGGCATCACCTGCGCCAGCCTGCTGAACTGGCTGGGCAACCAGCCGCTGGTGCGTTGCATGCCTAACACCCCGGCATTGCTGGGCAAAGGCGTGAGCGGCCTGTTTGCCACCGCCGATGTCACCGCTGAGCAACGTCAACACGCTGACGAACTGCTGTCGGCCGTGGGGATCGTGCTGTGGGTAGACACCGAAGCGCAGATCGACGCAGTGACCGCTGTTTCTGGCAGCGGACCGGCGTATTTCTTCTTGCTGATCGAAGCCATGACCGCCGCAGGCGTCAAACTCGGTCTGCCGCGGGAAGTCGCTGAGCAACTGGCGCAACACACCGCGCTGGGCGCCGCCCACATGGCCGTGGCCAGCGATGTCGACGCCGCTGAATTGCGCCGTCGCGTCACCTCGCCAGCAGGCACTACAGAAGCTGCGATCAAGTCATTCCAGGCGGATGGTTTTGAAGCCATCGTCGAAAAAGCATTGAGTGCCGCCGCGCACCGCTCGGCCGAAATGGCCGAACAATTGGGTCAATAAAGGAGCACATGATGTCTGGACTTAATGGCGCTGCCATTTTCGTGATTCAAACCCTGGGTAGCCTCTACCTGCTGATCGTGCTGCTGCGTTTCATCCTGCAATTGGTACGGGCCAACTTCTACAACCCGTTGTGCCAGTTCACCGTCAAAGCCACCCAACCACTGCTCAAGCCTTTGCGCCGCGTGATCCCGAGCCTGTTCGGGCTGGACATGTCATCGCTGGTTCTGGCCATCATCGTGCAGATGGTGATCTTCGCCGTGGTGCTGACCTTAAGCTACATGTCGTTCAACGTGCTGGGCCTGCTGGCCTGGGCAATCATTGGCGTCACCGCGCTGTTCTTGAAGGTGTTCTTCTTCGCCATGATCATCAGCGTGATCCTGTCGTGGGTGGCACCGGGCAGCAGCAGCCCTGGCGCTGAGCTGGTCAACCAGATCACTGAACCTGCACTGGCACCGTTCCGCCGCTTCCTGCCAAGCATGGGCGGCCTGGATATTTCGCCGATCCTCGCGTTCATGGTCATCCAGTTGATCCAAAGCTACGTGATCCCGCCTTTGGCGATGTACGTTGGCATGCCGGTCGTGTTGTTCGGCCTGATCTAACGAGAAAACCCTGATGTAGGAGCGAGCTTGCCTCGCGATCTTTTGATCTTTAAAAGATCGCGAGCAAGCTCGCTCCCACAGAGGTTGTATTTCAGTTCAAAAATCAGCCCAGACCATTGCTTGCTGCACTGCCCCCCGCTCATTAGACTTACGCCTCATTTAAATGAGAGCAGGGTCGATGCCAGCTGCCTTTCCCCCCGATTCCGTTGGTCTGGTTGTGCCGCAAATGGCGCACTTCAGCGAACCGCTGGCTTTAGCCTGCGGCCGCTCACTGCCTGCCTATGATCTGATTTACGAAACCTACGGCCAGCTCAATGCCACGGCCAGTAACGCTGTGCTGATCTGCCACGCACTTTCCGGGCACCATCACGCAGCCGGTTTCCACAGTGCCGACGAGCGCAAGCCCGGCTGGTGGGACAGTTGCATTGGCCCCGGCAAGCCGATTGATACCAACAAGTTCTTCGTGGTCAGCCTCAACAACCTCGGTGGCTGCAACGGCTCTACGGGGCCGAGCAGTCTCAACCCCGAGACCGGCCGTCCGTTTGGCGCCGATTTCCCGGTATTGACCGTTGAAGACTGGGTACACAGTCAGGCCCGTCTGGCTGACAGCCTGGGGATCAACCAGTGGGCGGCCGTCATCGGCGGCAGCCTGGGCGGCATGCAAGCGTTGCAGTGGAGCATCAGCTACCCGGATCGCCTGCGCCATTGCCTGGCCATTGCCTCGGCACCCAAGTTGTCGGCGCAAAACATCGCGTTCAACGAAGTGGCGCGTCAGGCCATCCTCACCGACCCCGAGTTCCATGGCGGTTCGTTCCAGGAAAAAGGCGTCATCCCCAAGCGCGGCCTGATGCTGGCGCGCATGGTCGGGCACATCACCTACCTGTCCGATGACTCCATGGGCGAGAAATTCGGCCGCGGCCTGAAAAACGAAAATCTCAACTACGACTTCCACAGCGTGGAGTTCCAGGTTGAAAGCTACCTGCGTTATCAGGGTGAAGAGTTCTCCGGGCGTTTCGATGCCAACACCTACCTGCTGATGACCAAGGCGCTCGACTACTTCGACCCGGCGGCCAACTTTGACGATGACCTGGCCAAAACCTTTGCCGGGGCCAAAGCGCGCTTTTGCGTGATGTCGTTCACTACCGACTGGCGCTTCTCGCCAGCGCGCTCGCGTGAACTGGTGGACGCGCTGATGGCTGCCAAAAAAGACGTCTGCTACCTGGAGATCGACGCTCCGCAAGGCCATGACGCCTTCCTGATCCCGATCCCGCGTTACCTGCAAGCCTTCAGCAACTACATGAACCGCATAGAACTGTGAGAACGCCATGAGAGCCGACCTGGAAATCATCCAAGACTGGATCCCCGCCGGCAGCCGTGTGCTCGACCTCGGTTGTGGTGATGGCGAACTGCTGAGCTGGCTGCGCGACAACAAGCAAGTCACCGGCTACGGCCTGGAAAACGACCCGGACAACATTGCCGAGTGCGTCGCCAAAGGCATCAACGTCATCGAGCAAGACCTGGACAAGGGGCTGGGCAACTTCGCCAGCAACAGCTTCGACATCGTGGTCATGACCCAGGCGCTGCAAGCCGTGCACTACCCCGACCGGATTCTCGACGAAATGCTACGCGTCGGTCGCCAGTGCATCATCACCTTCCCGAACTTCGGTCACTGGCGTTGCCGTTGGTATTTGGCCAGCAAGGGCCGGATGCCAGTTTCCGAATTTCTGCCGTACACCTGGTACAACACGCCGAACATTCACTTCTGCACCTTCGAAGACTTCGAAGCGCTGTGCAGTGAGCGCGAAGCCCGCGTGATCAATCGCCTTGCCGTGGATCAACAACACCGGCACGGGTGGGCGAGTAAGTTATGGCCTAACCTGTTAGGCGAGATTGGCATTTACCGTGTCAGCAGCCCCGGCCTGCAGGATCACCAAATCGCGGTTTAAATCAGTGTGCTCAAGGAGAACGATCATGGGACGGATTGGATTGCTGTTGCTCTCGATGTGCTTTGCCGTTCAGGCCATGGCCGCCGGGGCCACCCAGGTGGGCAGCACAGTGGTCAACTACAACGCCTTCATGAGCAACTTCCTGAGCGCTGAGATCGCGCAAAAGTACGGCTTGCAGCGCAACGACCACCTTGGCGCCTTGAACGTCAACCTGGCCAAGGCTGATCAAAAAATCGCCAGCACCATCAAGGGCACTTACCGCGCCATTGATGAAAAAAAAGCTAAGCCACTCACCTTCAAGCAGGTGATCAATGACCAGGGCTCGATTGATTACTTCGCCCAGTTCCCGGTCAAATCCTCTCAAGTCTATGTGTTTGATGTTGAACTCAAGGTCAACGGCGAAACCAAAGGCATCGAATTTTCCCAAAAGGTCGCTCCGCTCCAATGATTAACCTTACGCAACTGGTCCTGGCTAGCCACAACGCCGGCAAACTCAAAGAACTTCAAGCCATGCTCGGCGAGTCGGTGCAGTTGCGCTCGATTGGAGAATTCAGCAGCGTTGAGCCGGATGAAACCGGCTTGTCGTTCGTTGAAAACGCGATTCTTAAAGCGCGCAACGCGGCGCGCATCTCGGGCTTGCCTGCACTGGCCGACGATTCCGGGCTGGCGGTGGACTATCTCGGCGGCGCGCCGGGCATTTACTCAGCCCGTTATGCCGACGGCCAAGGCGATGCGGCAAACAACGCCAAGCTGCTCGACGCCCTCAAAGATGTGCCCGAAGCCGAACGCGGCGCGCAGTTTGTGTGCGTCCTGGCACTGGTGCGTCACGCCGACGATCCGCTGCCTATCATCTGCGAAGGCCTGTGGCACGGGCGCATCCTGCCTGCGGCCAGCGGCGAGCATGGCTTTGGATACGACCCGCTGTTCTGGGTGCCTGAGCGTAACTGCTCCAGCGCCGAACTCAGCCCGGCCGAGAAAAACCAGCTGAGCCACCGCGCCCGCGCCATGGTCTTGCTGCGTCAGCGTTTGGGCCTGAAATGACCCACGACACACCTCCACAGCCGCTCTATCTGGGTGCGGCTGGCTTTACTCAGCAGGCGCCGCGCGCGCCGCTGACGCAACTGCCGCCTCTGTCGCTGTACATCCATATTCCGTGGTGCGTGCGCAAATGCCCGTATTGCGACTTCAACTCCCATACCGCAAGCCCGGTGCTGCCAGAAGACGAGTACGTCGACGCGTTGCTGGCCGACCTTGATCAAGACCTGCACACCGTCTATGGCCGTGAACTGAGCTCGATTTTCTTCGGCGGTGGCACCCCGAGCCTGTTCAGCGCCGAAGCGCTGGGCCGTCTGCTCAAAGGCGTTGAAGCCCGCATCCCGTTTGCCAGCGACATCGAAATCACCCTCGAAGCCAACCCCGGCACCTTCGAGCAAGAAAAGTTTGTGGCCTACCGCAAGCTGGGGATCAATCGCCTGTCGATTGGCATCCAGAGCTTTCAGCAAGAAAAACTCCAGGCGCTGGGCCGTATCCACAACGGCGACGAAGCGGTGCGCGCCGCCGGTATGGCGCGCCTGGCGGGCTTCGACAACTTCAACCTGGACTTGATGCACGGCTTGCCCGATCAGTCGCTGGACGATGCCCTGAGCGACCTGCGCCAGGCCATTGCCCTCAAACCGACACACTTGTCGTGGTATCAACTGACACTCGAACCCAACACCGTGTTCTGGAACAAGCCGCCTGATTTGCCCGAAGACGACACCTTGTGGGACATCCAGGAAGCTGGCCAAGCATTGCTCGCCGAACACGGCTACGCCCAATACGAAGTCTCGGCCTACGCCCAACCGGGCCGCCCGGCGCGGCACAACCTCAACTACTGGAGTTTTGGCGACTTTATCGGCATCGGCGCTGGCGCTCACGGCAAATTGAGCCATCCTGATGGCCGAATCGTCCGTACTTGGAAAACCCGCTTACCAAAGGACTACCTCAATCCAGCCAAAAGCTTTCAAGCTGGCGAGAAAACCCTGACAGCGGAAGAGCTACCGTTTGAGTTTCTAATGAACGCCTTGCGCCTGACTGACGGTGTCGACTCGGCGCTCTACCCGCAGCGCACAGGTTTGCCCCTCGACAGCTTGAATATTGGACGCCAAGCCGCCGAACAAAGCGGCTTATTGCAGGTCGAACCGACACGGTTGGCCGCCACGGCCCGGGGGCAATTGTTTCTCAACGACTTGTTGCAGCACTTTTTGATCTAAGGAACTCGAATGGACCTGGTACTTGACCTGCTCGCCACCGTATCGCGCTGGAGCCGCAGCCACCTCTCGGAGATCGCCCTGGCCTTGATTGGCTGCTTGTTGGTGCTGTTTGGTGCGGACTTCAAAGGCTGGGTCGAACAGCGACTGGGCAACATCGCCGGTGCCTTGCGCGTTCCATTGATGGCCCTGCTGTGCCTGATCGGCAGCGGCGCGGCCCTGATCTACGCCACCCCATGGGTTGAGCGCGGCCTGAGCCAGTTCAACAACTACAGCCTGGCGCCGGTGTTGTTGGTGGTGCTGGTGTTGATCGGTGTAGTCGCAGATCGCCGCGGATAAACCCACATAAAGGATCTGTAGCAGCTGCCGAGCTCCGCGAGGCTGCGTCCGATTGCGTAGCGATCGTAAATTCTGAATGCCAGATCTAACTGAAGCACCGTGGCAACCCATTTACGACGACTGCGTCGTCGGACGTAGCCTCGCGGAGCTCGGCAACTGCTACGAGGTTTCTGGCACGTAATACGACTATGGGAGCTGGCAAGCCAGCTGCCTCAGATTTAACGTTTACGCCAGTTTCTCGAACTTCAAATCCCACACGCCATGCCCAAGACGTTCGCCGCGGCGTTCGAACTTGGTCACCGGGCGCTCGGCCGGGCGTGGGACGCACTGGCCATCTTCGGCCAGGTTGCGATAGCCAGGCGCGACGCTCATCACTTCCAGCATGTATTCGGCGTACGGTTCCCAGTCGGTCGCCATGTGCAACACGCCACCCACTTTCAGCTTGGAGCGCACCAGCTCGGCAAACGACGCTTGTACGATGCGGCGCTTGTGGTGACGGCTCTTGTGCCATGGATCCGGGAAGAACAGCAGCAAGCGATCAAGGCTGTTGTCGGCCACGCAACGGGTCAGGACTTCGATGGCGTCGCAGTCATACACCCGCAGGTTGGTCAGGCCTTGGGTCAGGACGCCGTTGAGCAGCGCGCCCACACCCGGACGGTGAACCTCAACCCCGATGAAGTCTTGCTCAGGCGAAGCCGCCGCCATTTCCAGCAGGGAGTGGCCCATGCCAAAGCCGATTTCCAGTGTGCGCGGCGCCGAGCGACCAAACACCTGGTCGTAATCGACCGGGGCATCGGCCAGTGGTAGGACGTACAGCGGCGTGCCTTGGTCCAGCCCACGTTGCTGGCCTTCGGTCATGCGTCCGGCGCGCATCACGAAGCTCTTGATGCGGCGGTGCTGGCGGTCGTCGCCTTCTTCCGCGATTGGGGTGTCGAGTGATTCAGTCATCAGTGGCTCTTACTTGATCAGACCATCCAGCGGCGAAGAGGCGCTGGCATAGAGTTTTTTCGGCATGCGTCCGGCCAGATACGCCAGACGGCCCGCCACAATGGCGTGTTTCATGGCTTCGGCCATGATGATTGGATGCTGGGCATTGGCGATGGCCGAGTTCATCAGCACCGCTTCGCAGCCCATTTCCATGGCGATGGTGGCGTCGGAGGCAGTGCCTACACCCGCGTCCACCAGTACCGGAATTTTTGCTTCTTCAAGAATGATCCGCAGGTTGTACGGATTGCAGATACCCAACCCCGTGCCGATCAGGCCCGCCAGCGGCATGACCGCGATGCAGCCCATGGCTTCCAGTTCGCGGGCGATGATCGGGTCATCGCTGGTGTACACCATTACATCGAAACCGTCTTTGACCAGAATCTCAGCGGCCTTGAGGGTTTCGATCACGTTCGGGAACAGGGTTTTCTGGTCCGCCAGCACTTCAAGTTTGACCAGGTTGTGGCCATCCAGCAGTTCTCGGGCCAGACGGCAGGTGCGCACGGCTTCAATCGCGTCATAGCAACCGGCGGTGTTCGGCAGAATGGTATAGCGGTCTGGCGGCAGCACGTCGAGCAGGTTTGGCTCACCCGGGTTCTGACCGATGTTGGTGCGACGCACAGCGACAGTGACGATTTCAGCGCCCGAGGCTTCGATGGCCAAACGGGTTTCTTCCAGGTCGCGGTACTTGCCGGTACCTACCAGCAGACGCGACTGATACGTACGGCCAGCCAAAACAAAAGGCTTATCGCTGCGAACATTGCTCATCGGGAATCCTCTTTTATGTGTGTTAGGGCGGTTGGGAGCGTGGGACTAGCCGCCACCAATGGCGTGCACCACTTCGACCTGATCGCCTTCTTTGAGCACCGTCTCGGCGTGCTGACTGCGCGGCACGATGTCCAGATTAAGCTCAACTGCGACTCGACGGCCCGTCAGCTCCAGCCGTGCCAACAGAGCCGCAACGGTTTCGCCGTCCGGCAGTTCAAGGGATTCACCGTTCAACTGAATGCGCATGCGCGACGCTGCCATCATTTTTAGGGGCCCGCATTCTAGCCCGATCAGTCAGGGCGACCCAAGCCATTCGTCCTACAGTCTTAACTTACGCGCCAGGCGGCCAGACCCAGGCACAACCAACCGGCCAGAAATCCCAGCCCGCCAATAGGGGTAATCATCCCCAGCTTGCTGATGCCAGTCAGAGTCAGTACGTAAAGGCTGCCGGAAAAAAGCACGATACCCAGCGCGAAACACACACCCGCCCACGTGATCAAACGGCTTTGCAATTGGGTCGCCAGCAGTGCCACGCCGAACAGGGCCAGGGCGTGAACCAGTTGATAGGTCACCCCTGTATGAAAAATAGCCAGGTATTGCTCACTCAGTCGGTCTTTCAGGCCATGGGCCGCAAAGGCGCCCAGAGCCACACCGGTAAAGCCGAAGAACGCGGCCAACATCAGAAAAACGCGCAACATGGTTAACTCCCGTCAGGATCATCGAATGGCGCAGGGTCTGTATAATGGCGCGCTCAACGGGTTCGGCCAAGCCATCTATGCTGCGTAATCTTTTACATCGCTTTCTTAAAGCCCTGCTCTGGTTCGCAGCGGGCAGTGCGTTGCTGGTGCTGATTTTTCGCTGGGTGCCGCCACCCGGCACCGCGCTGATGGTCGAGCGCAAGGTCGAGTCATGGTTCGACGGCCAGCCCATTGATCTGCAACGCAACTGGCGGCCTTGGGATGAAATCTCCAATGAGCTGAAAGTCGCAGTGATTGCCGGTGAGGATCAAAAATTTGCCGAACACTGGGGCTTTGACTTCAGTGCCATCAGGGCGGCCTTCGTGCACAACGAGCAGGGCGGCACGTTGCGTGGCGCCAGTACGCTGAGCCAGCAAGTGTCGAAGAACCTGTTTTTATGGTCGGGGCGCAGTTGGCTGCGCAAAGGCCTGGAAGCCTGGTTTACCGGGCTGATTGAGGTGTTGTGGCCTAAACAGCGGATCCTCGAGGTGTACCTCAACAGCGCCGAATGGGATGACGGGGTATTTGGTGCGCAGGCGGCGGCTCAACATCACTTCGGCGTGGATGCCAAAAACCTGTCGCGCCAGCAGGCCAGTCAGTTGGCCGCCGTGCTGCCTAACCCGCGTAACTGGAGTGCCAGCCGTCCTAGTCCGTATGTGGCCAGCCGTGCAGCGTGGATTCGCCAGCAAATGCGTCAACTGGGCGGGGACAACTACCTCACCACCCTGAACACCTCCCCGCAGCGACATGCCCTGGGCGGAGTAAACCAACTGTAGGAGCGAGCTTGCCTCGCGATCTTTTAAACGATCAAAAGATCGCGAGGCAAGCTCGCTCCTACACTGTATTTGCAACACAAACAAAAACGCCCCGATCTGATCGGGGCGTTTTTTTGTCGGGCCGGGTTAGGCGGCGATCGACAATTTGAGCTTGTTCATCGCGCTTTTTTCCAGCTGACGAATCCGCTCGGCTGACACGTTGTATTTCTGGGCCAGGTCGTGCAGCGTGGCTTTCTCTTCAGCCAACCAGCGCTGATACAGAATGTCACGGCTACGCTCGTCCAACACTTCCAACGCTTCGTGCAGGTTGGTGTTGGAGTTATCGGTCCAGTCAGCGTCTTCCAGTTGACGCGCCGGGTCGTACCGGTGGTCTTCCAGATAATTGGCTGGCGACTGGAATGCACTGTCGTCGTCAGCTTCTGCTGCCGGATCGAACGCCATGTCGTGGCCAGTCAGGCGGCTTTCCATCTCGCGGACTTCGCGAGGCTCTACGCCGAGGCTTTCAGCCACACGATGAACTTCTTCATTGTTCAGCCAGGCCAAACGTTTTTTCTGGCTGCGCAGGTTAAAGAACAATTTGCGCTGAGCCTTGGTGGTCGCGACTTTCACGATCCGCCAGTTACGCAAGATGAACTCGTGGATCTCTGCTTTGATCCAGTGCACAGCGAAAGACACCAGACGCACACCCATTTCAGGGTTGAAGCGTTTGACCGCCTTCATCAGGCCGACGTTACCTTCTTGGATCAGGTCTGCCTGAGCCAAGCCATAACCCGAATAACTACGGGCAATGTGTACAACAAAACGCAGGTGGGCGAGCACCATCTGCCGAGCCGCCCCCAAATCCTGCTCATAGTAGAGACTCTCGGCCAGTTCACGCTCCTGCTCCGGTGTCAGCAATGGAATGCTGTTCACCGTGTTGACATAGGCCTCAAGGTTCGCACCAGGGACCAACGCATACGCAGGTTGCAAAGAAGTGGTCATACGAAAAAACCTCCGTCTTACATAACTCGTGCAGTTCAGCACTGCGAAAGTTGACCGGGAACCCTGAAAAAAGTTCCCGAAAATAGCTGAAAAGGTCAACAGGTAAAAAGGAAACTACTTGGGCGAAAGCTCACGTAAGTGACGCGCTACTGCAATCCATGCACCGATATACCCTAACAGCACCGCGCCAAGCAAGAGCGACAGACCATCGGCTACTGGCACTCCGGCCAGTGCAAAATTGCTGCCATACAATCCGGCCAGCCCTACAACGGCATCGTTGAGCCAGTTCAGGCCGTACGCCAATACACCCCAGGACAAAATCCCGGCTCCAAATCCGTAAAGCGCGCCCATGTAAAGAAACGGCCTACGTACATAGCTGTCTGTACCACCGACCAGCTTGATCACTTCAATTTCGATACGACGGTTCTCGATGTGCAGGCGGATCGTATTACCGATGACCAGCAGCAACGCCGAGACCAACAGCACGGTCAGGCCAAACACAAACCGGTCACCCAATTTCAGGATGGCCGCCAAGCGTTCGACCCAGACTAGATCAAGTTGCGCCTGTTGCACCTTCGGCAACGCAGCAAGTCGCTCGCGCAAGGCCTCGAGGGTGGCTTTATCGACCTCATTCGGGGTCACCAGCACCACGCCCGGCAACGGGTTATCCGGCAGCTCTTTGAGCGCTTCGCCCAGCCCTGACTGCTGCTGGAACTCATCCAGGGCTTTTTCGCGACTGATAAATTCAGCGTCCGCGACCCCAGCCATACCTTTTATCTGATTGCTTAATTGCTCGCCCTGCTCACTGCTGGCGTCCATCTGCAAGTACAACGAAATCTGCGCCGCACGCTGCCATGAACCACCCAGTCGCTCGACGTTGTTAAGCAACAATGACAAGCCCATCGGCAAGCTCAGGGCCACCGCCATCACCAGGCAGGTAAAAAAGCTGCCTATCGGCTGCTTGCCCAAACGCCGCAAGCTGTCGAGCAGGCTGGCGCGGTGCGACTCAACCCAGGCCTGAAACAACATTGCGAAGCTAGGACCATCGTCTTCGTCGTGTTTTTTCTTTTTCGGCGGCTGTGGATCGGCGGCCTTCGGCGCGACGCGCTCGGATACCTTGGGGCTGCGTGTTGCACTCATTGCGCGGCCTCCCCGTCACCGATCAGTCGGCCGCGCTGCAAAGTGAGCATGCGATGACGCATACGTGCAATCAGCGCCAGATCGTGGCTTGCGATCAGTACGCTGGTGCCCAAACGGTTGATGTCTTCAAATACGCCCATGATTTCCGCCGCCAGACGCGGGTCGAGGTTGCCGGTGGGTTCATCGGCCAGCAGCAATGCTGGGCGATGCACGATAGCGCGGGCAATGCCGACACGTTGTTGTTGGCCTGTGGACAAGTCGCCGGGGTACAGATCGGTTTTATCCGACAGCGATACGCGTTCCAGCGCCGAGTCCACGCGCTTGGCAATCTCGGCCTTGGACAGACCAAGAATCTGCAACGGCAGCGCAACGTTGTTAAATACCGTGCGATCAAACAGCAGTTGGTGGTTCTGAAACACCACGCCGATCTGGCGACGCAAAAATGGAATCTGCGCGTTGCTGATCTGGCTCAGGTCCTGGCCAGCCAGCAGCAATTTGCCGCTGGTTGGGCGCTCCATCGCCAGTAATAGCCGCAGCAGCGTGCTTTTACCTGCGCCGGAGTGGCCGGTGACAAACAGAAATTCGCCGCGACGAACACGGAAGCTCAGCTCGTGCAGGCCCACGTGTCCATTTGGATAGCGTTTACCGACCTGCTCGAAACGAATCATGGACGCTCCCGCTCCGCAAACAGAGCCTGGACAAAGGGTTCGGACTCAAAGGTACGCAAATCGTCGATGCCTTCACCGACACCGATAAAGCGAATCGGAATATTGAACTGCTTGGCCAGAGCGAAAATCACGCCGCCTTTGGCCGTGCCGTCGAGTTTGGTCAGCGCCAGGCCAGTCAAGGCAACGGTCTGGTTGAACTGCTTGGTCTGGCTGATCGCGTTTTGACCGGTGCCTGCGTCGAGCACCAACAACACTTCGTGCGGCGCGTCTTCGTCGAGCTTGCCGATCACCCGGCGGACTTTTTTCAGTTCTTCCATCAGGTTGTCTTTGGTGTGCAGACGACCCGCAGTGTCAGCGATCAACACGTCAATGCCACGGGCCTTGGCCGCTTGCACCGCGTCGAAAATCACCGAGGCCGAGTCGGCACCGGTGTGCTGGGCGATAACCGGGATGTTGTTGCGCTCACCCCACACCTGCAACTGCTCGACCGCCGCCGCACGGAAGGTATCGCCCGCTGCCAGCATGACTTTTTTACCTTCCAGTTGCAGTTTCTTGGCCAGTTTGCCGATGGTGGTGGTTTTACCCGCACCATTCACGCCGACCACCAGAATCACAAATGGCTTGTTCTTCGCTTCGATTTTCAGCGGCTGCTCGACCGGCTTGAGCATGGCGGCCAACTCGTCTTGCAACGATTTGTACAACGCATCGGCGTCGGTCAGCTGCTTGCGCGCCACTTTCTGTGTCAGATTTTTGATGATCACCGACGTCGCTTCAACGCCAACATCGGCGGTCAGCAAACGGGTTTCGATCTCATCCAGCAGGTCGTCATCAATAGTCTTCTTGCCCAGGAACAGGCTGGCCATGCCTTCGCCAATGCTGGCGCTGGTTTTCGACAAGCCTTGTTTGAGACGGGCAAAGAAACCGACCTTGGCTTCAGGAGCAGGAGCAGGTGCCGGAGCAGGGGCTGGCGGTTCAATAACCGGCGCGGGAGCCGCAACGACTGGCACTGGAACTGGCACTGGAACTGGAACTGGAACAGGTTCTGGTTCTGGCTCTGGCTCTGGCTCTGGCTCTGGCTCTGGCTCTGGGGCAGGTTCTGGCTCGACGAAGGTTTCAACCACTTCAACCACCGGCTCGGCGACGATGACCGGCGCAGTGACGGCAACGTCGAAAGCGGCTTCAGGGATCGGCGGCACAACATGCGGCTCATCCAGGTCTTCGACCAGTGCAACCGGCTCTTCGGGAACCGGCAGCGATGGCCACGGCTCGGCTTTGGCCGTCTCTGGCAATTGAGCAACAGGCGCGGGCACATCGGCGATCACAACCACTTCAGGCGTCGGCTCGGCCACCACAGGAGAGGCTTCGATCAACGGCTCGGGGGTGATTTCAGGCGCTGCCGGCTGTTCAACGACGGTTTCCTGCGGCTTTCTGCGCAGCCATCCGAACAGGCCTTTCTTCTCGCCAGCCGCAGCTGGGTTCTTCTTGTCGTCGTTGGAACCAAACATGGAGGACGGCTATCTCATCGTAGCGAAGCGCCACTGTGGCGCCCCGGCAAATAATATTCGGTACGAAAAAGACTGTTTTTTTGTCAGCTCGTTCGCACACAACTTATTCAGAGTGTAAAGAAACACCCCTATAACTTCGTCTTAACTCAGATCTGAAGCGGGAAAATCGGCAAAAAAACGAAATTTACCGAGATACATCCACACTTTCAGGTCGGCTCCTATACTGCCCGATCAAACGTGGTCTGATCGTCATTGGCTTGATAGACGTGGCCGCCAGTAAAACGGATCAGTATCCTAGCACCTCATCACCCGCAGACGCTAAGGCCAAGCGGGCAGCCCAACAGGTTTAAAAACGAATGAATGCTCTAGCCCGCCACGCTGCTGGCCTGTTCTTCAGCACAGTTTTAGTCCCGCTTTCGGCCTTTGCTGCCGATACACAACCCACCCACGAGTTTCGTCTGGACAATGGCCTCAAGGTCATCGTGCGTGAAGACCACCGCGCCCCAGTCGTGGTATCGCAGGTTTGGTACAAGGTGGGTTCCAGTTACGAGACACCCGGCAAGACCGGCCTGTCCCACGCTCTTGAGCACATGATGTTCAAGGGCAGTAACAAAGTCGGCCCCGGCGAAGCGTCGTTGATTTTGCGCGATCTGGGGGCCCAGGAAAACGCCTTCACCAGCGACGACTACACGGCCTACTACCAAGTGCTGGCCCGTGACCGCCTGGGCGTTGCCTTTGAGCTGGAAGCCGACCGCATGGCCAGCCTTCGCCTGCCGCCAGAAGAGTTCAAGCGCGAAATCGAGGTGATTAAAGAAGAACGTCGCCTGCGCACTGACGACCAGCCGATGAGCAAGGCGTATGAAATTTTCAGCGCCATGGCTTACCCGTCCAGCGGCTACCACACGCCTACCATCGGCTGGATGGTTGATCTGGAGCGCATGAATGTTGCCGAGCTGCGCGCCTGGTACGAAGAATGGTACGCCCCCAACAACGCCACCTTGGTGGTAGTCGGTGACGTGACCCCGGATGAAGTCAAAGCCCTGGCCCAGCGCTACTTTGGCCCGGTGCCCAAGCGTGATATTCCGGCGGCCAAAATACCGCTCGAACTGGCCACTCCCGGTGAGCGCCTGCTCAAGATCCACGTTCAAACGCAACTGCCCAGTCTGATGCTGGGCTTCAACGTCCCGAGCGTTGCCACAGCCATAGACCCCGTGACCGCCAACGCCCTGCGCCTGATCTCGGCACTGTTGGACGGCGGCTATAGCGCTCGCATGCCGACTCAACTGGAACGCGGCGAAGAACTGGTGTCCAGCGCCTCGTCCAGTTACAACGCTTTCACCCGTGGCGACAGCCTGTTCTTGCTGTCGGCAATGCCCAACAGCCAGAAAAAAGTCACGCTGGCCCAGACCGAAGCCGGACTGTGGCGCTTGCTGGATGACTTGAAAAAGACCCCGCCTAGCGCTGAAGAGCTTGAGCGTGTGCGCGCCCAAGTGATTGCCGGTCTGGTCTACGAGCGCGACTCGATCACCAGCCAGGCCTCCTCGATTGGCCAACTCGAAACCGTGGGCCTGTCATGGAAGTTGATGGACAGCGAATTGGCTGACCTGCAAAAGGTCACCCCGGCCGACATTCAACAGGCCGCTCGTACCTATTTCACTCGCGACCGCCTCAGCGTTGCGCATGTACTGCCCGAGGAGAAGACCCATGAGTGAGCGTAAAGGCCCCCGCTACGCCCTGCTCGCCCTGACCACTGCGGTTCTGGTCGGCGTACTCGGCTACTATTTCGCCAGCCCCGCAGAATCGGTGGCCGGCCAGACCCTGGATCAAGCCAAGTCCGAGCGCAAGTTAGAGTCTCTGGCTGAACTCGACGGCAAGGCCCCCACTAATCGCAAACTGAATGTCCAAACCTGGCAAACCGCCGAAGGCGCCAAGGTGCTGTTCGTCGAGGCCCGTGAACTGCCGATGTTCGACCTGAGCCTGACGTTTGCCGCCGGTAGCAGCCAGGACGAGAACACCCCGGGTTTGGCAGTGCTGACCAACGCCATGCTCAACGAAGGTGTGGCGGGTAAAGACGTTGGCGCCATTGCACAAGGTTTTGAAGGCTTGGGCGCAGCATTTGGCAATGGCGCTTATCGCGACATGGCCATTGCTTCGTTGCGCAGCCTCAGCGATGTCGACAAGCGCACCTCGGCACTCAACCTGTTTGCCGAAGTAGTGGGCAAACCCACCTTCCCGGCCGACTCGCTGGCACGCATCAAAAACCAGCTGCTCGCAGGCTTTGAAGTTCAAAAACAAAACCCTGCCAAGCTGGCGAGCAATGAACTGTTCAGCCGTCTGTACGGCAGCCATCCTTACGGGCACCCCACCGACGGCTCAGCCCAAAGCATCGGCTCGATCACCCTCGATCAGATCAAGGCTTTCCACAACAAGGCCTATACCGCTGGCAACGCGGTGATTGCGATTGTCGGCGATCTGTCTCGCGCCGAAGCCGAAGCCATGGCAGCTCAAGTGTCGGCTGCACTGCCTAAAGGCCCTGCGGTGGCCAAAGTTGCGCAACCGGTCGAGCCTAAAGCGGGCGAAACCCACATTGAGTTCCCGTCCAAGCAGACCCAACTGCTGCTGGCCCAACTGGGTGTCGACCGCGACAACCCTGACTACCCCGCGTTGCTGCTGGGCAACAAAGTCTTGGGCGGCGGTGGCTTTGGTACCCGCCTGATGACCGAGGTGCGTGAAAAACGTGGCCTCACCTACGGCGTTTACTCAAGCTTTAGCCCCATGCAGGCGCGCGGCCCGTTCATGATCAACCTGCAAACCCGTGCCGAATTGAGCGAAAACACGCTCAAACTGGTGCAAGACATTTTGGCTGACTACCTGAAAAACGGTCCGACGCAAAAAGAACTCGACGATGCCAAGCGTGAATTCGCTGGCAGCTTCCCGCTGTCAACCGCCAGTAACGCGGCAATCGTCGGCCAACTGGGCGCGATAGGCTTCTATGATCTGCCTTTGGACTATCTCGAAACCCTAAGGCAGCAGTCCCAAAACCTGACGATCGAACAGGTCAAAGACGCCATGAACAAGCACTTGAGCGCCGACAAAATGGTCGTAGTGACCGCTGGCCCAACCGTGCCGCAAAAACCACTGCCACCTCCTACCGATAAACCTTCAGAGCAACCTCTTGGGGTTCCGGAGCATTAATGGCAAAGCCAAAAAACACATCGCACTCAGGTGCCGGTCAGTTACGCATCATTGGCGGGGAATGGCGCAGCCGCAAACTCGACTTCCCCCATGTAGAAGGCCTGCGCCCCACGCCAGACCGTGTCCGTGAAACCCTGTTCAACTGGTTGGCCCCGTACATCGCCGGCGCCAAGGTGCTGGACGTGTTCGCCGGCAGCGGCGCGCTGTTCCTTGAAGCCTTGTCGCGTGGCGCGGCCAAAGGCCTGGCCCTGGACAGCAATCGTGACGCCATCTCCAACATCCGCGAAAACATGGGCCTGCTGCGCTGCACCATCGGTGACGTGCAACAGACCGATGCGCTGCGCTTCCTGGACGCGACCCCGAGCGACACCTTTGACGTGGTGTTCCTTGACCCGCCGTTTAACAAAGAACTGCTCAAGCCTGCCTGCGACCTGCTGGAGCAACGCGGCTGGCTGACAGAGGACGCCTGGATCTACACCGAAAGCGAGTTGCGCCCGTCCGAACTGGGCTTGCCCGGCAACTGGCGTCTACACCGTGAGCAAAAAGCCGGGGGGGTGAACTACGCCCTGTGGCAGCGCGAAGCGGTTCAGGCTCCCACAGCGCAGTAACTACCGCTGATCTGTGCAGTCGCTGCCGCGCATTGCGGCAACGATTGCACACATTCTTGTGCAATCCGCTCTATTTATGTACCGCACCCAGCACCCTGCGCCAGCGCATTCTGCCGGTTCTAACTGATCACTCGCCCCGTGTGCATCTGCACACCGGCTGGCGTGTTCAAGAACAACGGAATGTGAAAAATGACCTTTGCTGCTGAAAAACCGACTCACGCCTACACACTGGATAACGGCCTGCTGGTAATCGTGCGCCAGGACCACCGTACGCCAGACATTTGTGCCTCGCTGTCCCACAAGGTGGGCACCGACCATGAACGCCCAAACCAGCGCGGGCTGGCGTATCTGGCAGGTGGCGCGACCTTCAAGGACAAAGACCTTGAGCGAAAAATCGGCGCCGTGGCCAACGGCTGGATTGATTATCACCTCAGTACCTACAGCCTCGAAGCGCCCAGCGCCGATCTGCAGACAGTGCTGCAATTGCTCGCCGCCAGAATGGAGCCTCAGACGCTGTCCCAGGAGCGGCTCGATAAAGGCATCAAGCGCACTCAAGAACTCGAAGAGGGCGAACCGTACTTCAGTTCCGACTACTGGATGACCATGCCGTTCGAGCAACTGATTTTTCCTCAAGCACGCAAAGCGTACAAATTCGGCAATATCGACGACCTTGCACGCGTGACGGTGGCCGACGTCCTGCGCTGGCATGAAGAAGGTTACGCGCCCAATAATTCGGTTCTGGTCATCGCTGGCGATACGACGCTCGAAGACATCCAGCCATTGATCCAGCGCCTGTTTGGCGACATCAAGCCCTTCAACAGTCTTACCCCGACAGAGCAGCCCGCCCACATATATACAGGCGAGCCACGCCGGTTGGTCCAGCACCTCGATACGCCACTGCCACGGCTGCAAATGGCCTTTAATACGCCAAGCCTCGCAACCCCTGGCGCCACTAACGACATTCGCGTTCTGCAAGTGATCAGCGCCCTGCTGACCAAAGGTCCAGAGGCATGGCTGCCGTTACGTTTGTCTGAAGGCAAAGACACGCTGTACAGCGTGGTCAGCCAACTCCCGATCTTCCGCCCGAACGATGACCTCTTTCTGCTGGCGGCCACCCTGGGCGCAGAGTCATCGCTGTCACTGCAACAGGTAGAGCTGGAAATCAAACAGCTGCTGGAATCACTCAAACACCGCGCACTGGATGCCGAAACCTTGACGTACGGCCAACAGCAGGCCCTTGAAAGCCTGGCAGAGCGGGACACCCTGGAGTTACAGGCCTCGCTCCTTGGCAACCTGGCCGCCATCGGGCAACCATTGGAGTTGATCGACAGTGAAGCAGAGCAGATCCAAAACGTGACGGCAGATGACATCCAGCGTGTGGCCAACATGTACTTCAGCCCGGAGCGCTTGAGCGTCGCGCATAGCCTGCCGCGCGAATCCTGATCCCCACGCTTTACCCTCGACATTTTGTAGAAGCTGGGCGCCAGCTGCTCTGACATTTGACCCATTGGATGAGCATCGCGCTGCACACACTGCTTGGGCACCGAGCCGTGTTGTGGCAACTTAGGCAGTTTCCGACACCTGTCACCGACTGAGAACTTAAGTGCGCGCCCTCGCTTCCCCTGCGTTACCCGTGGAACTGTTCACTCCAGCTTCAGGCTTCAGCAACCCTCATTTGCAAACATTATGGGGGCCGCTGTGGCGCACCAAACCCGTCATTAGCCATCAGCGAGAGCGTCTGTGGCTAAAAGACGGCGACTTTGTGGACCTGGACTGGCACGGCACGCCCGCAGCCAATGCGCCGGTGGTGCTGGTGCTGCATGGCCTCACGGGTTCTTCGGGGTCGCACTATGTGCTGGGTTTGCAAACCGCACTCGCGACACAAGGCTGGACCAGTGTCGCGCTGAACTGGCGCGGCTGCTCTGGCGAGCCCAACCTGCTGACCCGCAGCTACCATTCCGGCGCCAGCGAGGACCTGGCTGAAGTCGTGGCGCAGTTGCGGGCCAAGCACCCGTTAGCGCCGCTGTATGCCGTGGGCTATTCGCTGGGGGGCAATGTGCTGCTCAAGTATTTGGGCGAGTCGGGCAGCGAAAGCGGCCTGCATGGCGCGGTCGCGGTGTCGGTACCGTTTCGTCTGGATCAGTGCGCCGACCGCATTGGCATGGGCTTTTCAAAGGTGTATCAGGCGCATTTCATGCGCGAGATGCTGGCTTACCTGAAACTCAAGCAACACCGGTTCCAGCGCGATGACAAACACGAAAGCCTGGCCACGCTGGCTAAATTGGGCTCCGTAAAGTCATTGAGCAAAATGCGCACCTTCTGGGAGTTCGACGACCGGGTCACAGCGCCACTGAACGGCTACCTCAATGTCGAGGATTACTACCGCCGGGCGTCGAGCCGCTACTTTCTTGGCACCATCGACACGCCAACCCTGATTATTCAGTCCGAAGACGATCCCTTCGTGTTCAAGCACAGCATCCCCAACGCTAGCGAACTGTCAGCGAGCACCCAACTGGAGTTGCACGCCAAGGGCGGGCATGTCGGATTCTTTGGCGGCTCTGCGAGAAAACCCGATTACTACCTTGAACGCCGTATTCCGCAATGGCTGAGCGGGCTAAGGGGCGAGCCAACGTGATGAACCACGAAACGGAAGAATCGATCCGCTTTTGGCAAGCACCGCCGCTCAACGGCGTCGAACTGCTGACGGCGCGCTACATCGAACACCGTTTCGTGCCCCACGTACACGATGGTTTTGTGATCGGCATGATCATGGCCGGTGCCCAGCGCTACCGCTATCGCGGGGCCGAACACCTGGCACCGACTGGCACGCTGGTGCTGATCAACCCCGACGAAGTTCACAACGGTTACAAAGGCCATGATGCGGGCTGGCACTATCGTGCGTTTTATCCGGACAACGCGCAGTTACACGGGCTGCTGGAAGAGCTGGAGCTGCCCGCCACCCACTTGCCGACCTTCAATGAAACGCTGCTGCACGACTCAGACTTGTTCAAGGGTTTGCACCAATTGCATCAACTGCTCGAAGGTCCGGAATCTGCACTGCACCAGCAAACGGTCTGGCGCCACATGATGCTCGCCCTGCTCAATCGCCACGCCCGCCTGCCTATGCCGGGCAAGCCTGGGGTTGAGCACCGCGCAGTCAGCCAGGCCAAGGAGTTGCTGCAGGCGCGACTGGCCGAGCCGCCTTCGCTGGAAGAACTGGCGGCGGCGGTCAACTTGTCAGCGTTTCATTTTGCCCGCGTGTTTCAACGAGCGACCGGCATGCCGCCGCACACCTGGCTGATGCAGCAACGCATAGCCCATGCACGGGCGTTGTTACAGCAGGGATGTTTACCGTTACAGGTGGCCACGCAACTGGGCTTTGCCGACCAAAGCCACCTGAGCCGACAGTTTAAAAAGGTCTATGGCGTAGGCCCCGGTGCGTATCGGGCGGCCAGTTCCCAGGCCTGACGGTCTCAATCCCCGGTTGCTACGCCACGTGCGGGGTCATTGATCCACTCACTCCACGAGCCTGCATACAGCTTGCCTAACGGGTAACCGGCCAATCCCAGTGCAAACAGGTTGTGGCACGCTGTCACGCCAGAGCCGCAATACGCCACCAGTTCTTCGGGCGAACGGCCTGCCAATTGTTCGGCAAAGCGCTGTTTCAGTTGTTCAGCGGGCAAGAAGCGCCCCGTACTGTCGAGATTTTCAGCAAACGCTGCACACTGCGCGCCCGGAATGTGCCCAGCCACGGGATCGAGGGGCTCAACCTCGCCACGAAAACGCGGCATGGCGCGAGCGTCAATCAAGGTCAGACCCGGCTCGCCAAGGCGTTCTTGCAGTTGCTCGGCACTCAACAGCACGCTGTTGTCGGGTTTGCCATTGAAGGTTCCGAGCTGAGTAACAGAGGCATCCAGACTCAGCGGAAAACCTGCCGCCTGCCAGGCCTTTAGCCCGCCATCGAGAAGAAATACACCGTCGCGTTTGCCCAGCCAGGCCAACAGCCACCAGGCACGGGCCGCAAAAGCACCCGGACCATCGTCATACAGCACCACATCACTGTCGTCGTTGATGCCCCACGCGCGTAAACGCTCAAGCAAAAAATCCGGCTTAGGCAGCGGATGGCGGCCCGTCACGCCTTTGATCACCGGCCCGCTCAGGTCCCGCTCAAGATCAGCAAACTGCGCCCCGGCAATATGCCCTTCGGCATAGCTGCTGCGGCCATAGTCCGGGTCTTCCAGCGCAAAACGGCAATCCAGAATGACCAGCCCAGGCTGAGCCTGACGCTCATTCAAGGCTTGAGGGCTGATCAGTTGAGCAACGGGCATAGTGAACTCCTGTGAGGGGTGAAATGCAGTTAATGTACGTCCATTGCCTGTTCCAGCGGAACGTAATACTCCTTGATCAACTCATCGACCGCGTGACGGTACTGATCGGTGACGAAGCCTGACTCCAGCACCAGCAGTTGGTAAACCCCGCGCTTGATAGCCTGCTCGGATAGCTGGTCACGGTTCTCACTGCTGGTGCACAAAAAGCCGATCCACGAGGTAAGAATGATCCAGGCATTGAGGGTCAACGATTCAATCTGCAGTGGCGTCATGTCCAGGATTCCCGCTGTCACAAACCCCGTAAAGATCGCTCGCCCCTGCCGCAGGCATTGCTCGGAGAAGCGGCGATAGCGAACCGCCAGCTCCGTGTCGCTGTGCAGCAGGTGCTCAATATCGCGGTACAAGAACCGGTAGCGCCACATGGCATTCAGCAGATGCCTCAAGTAATCGCGCTTGTCGCCGACGCCGGGCAAACGCCCTTCTGGCGGGTGTAAAAACCCCAATACCAGCGCCTCGTACTCACCAAACAACACCGAGATAATCGCCTGCTTGTTCGGGAAGTGGTAATACAAATTACCCGGCGAAATTTCCATGTGGGCGGCAATGTGGTTGGTGCTGACACTGCGCTCGCCCAGCTGGTTAAACAGTTCAAGGCTGTTATTAACGATTCGCTGGCTGGTTTTTAATCGTGCGGCCATGGCTTGGACTTAAGTCTAAATTGAAAACATCTTAAGGCTTGACCACGGATCGTTAAACAACCTGAGTGGCAGCCCCCCCAATTGACAACGTAGAGCGCAAGCTCTAAAAACATCGTAGCTCTCACAAGAACAGTCAATAAGAAACCTGCAGGAGCGAATCATGTCTGCCGACAGTGCCCACCACCACGCATCCTCTCTCCTGCCGAGTGACCTCCAGCCCCTTTTCGCCACACAGCGTAAGGCCTACGCAGAACATCCATATCCGCCAATAGCACAACGCCAGCAATGGTTGAAAAGTCTACGCCGAATATTGAGTGATGAGCGCGAAGTTTTAATCGACGCCATCAGCCAGGACTTCAGCCACCGCAGCGCTGATGAGACCTTGTTTGCCGAGCTGATGCCCAGCCTGCACAGCATTGATTACACCCTCAAGCATTTGAAGCGCTGGATGAGGCCCTCATCGCGCCGCGTGGGCGTAATGTTCCAGCCCGCCAGTGCCAAGGTGGTGTACCAGCCACTGGGCGTGGTCGGGATTATCGTGCCGTGGAACTACCCGCTGTACCTGGCGATGGGACCGTTGATTGGCGCTTTGGCGGCAGGCAATCGGGTCATGCTCAAACTCAGCGAATTCACCCCGGCCACTGGCCGATTGCTTAAAGATTTGCTGGGGAGGATCTTTCCCGAAGACTTGGTCACCGTTGTCCTGGGGGATGCAGAGGTGGCCGTGGCGTTTTCGAGCCTGGCGTTCGATCACCTGCTGTTCACCGGCTCGACCCATGTCGGCAGGCTGGTGATGCGCGCTGCGGCTGAAAACCTCACCCCGGTCACCCTGGAACTGGGCGGCAAATCACCCGCCATCGTGTCGGCCGATGTACCGCTCAAAGACGCGGCCCAGCGCATTGCCTGGGGTAAAACCCTGAATGCCGGGCAAACCTGTATCGCGCCGGATTACGTGCTGGTGCCGCAAGACCGGGTCGAAGGTTTTATCGACGCTTACCGCCAGGCCGTTCATGGGTTTTACCCCACCTTGACCGATAACCCGGACTACACCGCGATCATCAGCGAACGCCAAGTGGCGCGCCTTGAGCACTTGCAAACAGACGCCACGCTCAAGGGCGCCCGGCTGATCCCGCTGTACGCACAAGGCCAGGGTCAGCGCATGCCCCACGCCCTGTTGCTGGATGTAAACGACGATATGCAGGTCATGCAGGACGAGATCTTCGGCCCGCTGCTGCCAGTGGTGGCCTACAGCACGCTTGCGCAGGCGCTGGCCTACATCAACGCCAGGCCTCGTCCGCTCGCGCTGTATTACTTCGGCTACGACAAGGCCGAACAGCAGCGCGTAATCCAGGACACCCACTCCGGCGGCGTCTGCATCAACGAAACCCTGCTGCATGTGGCTATCGACGACCTGCCTTTTGGCGGCGTCGGGCATTCGGGGATGGGGCACTACCATGGTCACGAAGGCTTTTTGACCTTCAGCCACGCCAAAGGCGTTTTGATCAAACAGCGCTGGAACAGTTCGCTGACGATCTATCCGCCTTATGGCCGACAACTGGTGCGCCTGATTCAAAAGCTGTTTATCCACTAGCCCCTGACAGCGAGACCTGCTCATGCCTGAATCGCCTGTTGAAACGGCGCTGCTTTCACGTCGCGGTGCTTTAAAAATCGGACTGGGCGCGACGGCTTTTCTCGCCGTCGCCGGGTTGGGCGCCAGCCTCAGTGGCTGCTCGACCAGCACCAGCGCCCGTGGCTTTGAGGTACTGCGCAGCGCTGATCTGGATTTTTTGCAGGCGCTGATTCCGGTCATGCTGGCAGGCAGCATTGCCCATGTCGCCCTTCCCGGCGCAACAGACGCTACCTTGCATCAACTGGACAGCAACCTGGCTCACCTGTCGCCCGAGCTGCTCAAGCTGACCCTGCAACTGTTCGACGTACTGGCCATGCCCGTGACACGCGGCCCGCTGACCGGCGTGTGGAACCGTTGGGAGGACACCAGCCCCGAGCGCATTCAGCATTTTTTGCAGCGCTGGCAAAACAGCAGCCTCAACCTGTTGCGCATGGGCCATGGCTCACTGATGCAACTTGTGATGATGAGCGGCTACGAACAGCCCGAGTTATGGGCCCATTGCGGGTATCCCGGCCCGCCGGAAATTTAACTGAGCAATACAACCCCCCCGTGGGAGCTGGCTTGCCAGCGATGCAAGCGCCTCGGTCTATCTGACACGCCAGCGTGATGCCATCGCTGGCAAGCCAGCTCCCACAGACCTCTTATTCCGATGAGAAACCTCTTATGCCCGTACCCGATCTGTTCCGCGAAGGCCTGGCGCGAGGCTGGAAAACCTATGACGGTTCGCGACTCGACAGTGATCTGACGCTCGAAGCCGACGTTGCTATCATCGGCAGCGGCGCAGGCGGCGGCACCACGGCTGAAATCCTCAGTAACGCCGGGTATAAGGTCGTGCTGATCGAAGAAGGCCCGCTCAAAACCAGCAGCGATTTCAAGCTTCTCGAAGGCGAGGCCTACACCAGCCTGTACCAGGAAGGCGTCGGGCGCATGAGCAAAGACGGCGCCATCAGTATCCTGCAAGGCCGTGCCGTGGGCGGCACCACGCTGGTCAACTGGACGTCAAGCTTTCGCACCCCGGCGCAAACCCTGGAGCATTGGGCTCGCGAGCACGCGGTCAAAGGCCATAGCGAAGAGGCCATGGCGCCATGGTTTGAGCAGATGGAGCAACGTCTCGGCGTGGCACCGTGGCTGATCCCACCCAATGCCAACAACGAGGTGATTCGCAACGGCTGCGAAAAACTCGGCTACAGCTGGCACGTGATCCCGCGCAATGTGCGCGGTTGCTGGAACCTGGGCTATTGCGGCATGGGTTGCCCGACCAATGCCAAGCAATCGATGCTGGTCACGACCATCCCTGCCACCTTGGAAAACGGTGGCGAACTGCTCTATCTGGCCCGCGCCCAGCGCTTGCTGATCAATGGTGGTCAGGTTACCGGCCTGGAATGCCAAGGCATGGACAGCCGCTGCGTGGCGCCCAATGGCCACACCATCACGGTCAAGGCCCGGCATTACGTGCTGGCGGGTGGCGGCATTAACACCCCGGGCCTGTTGATGCGCTCTGAAGCGCCCGATCCTCATAAACGCGTGGGCAAGCGGACATTTCTGCATCTGGTCAACTTCTCGGCGGCGCAATTTCCCGATGCCATCAGCCCGTTTTATGGCGCGCCACAGTCGATTTACTCAGATCATTTTCAGTGGAAAGACGGCGCCACGGGCCCCATGGGCTACAAGCTCGAAGTCCCGCCGCTGCACCCGGCGCTGGCCGCCACCTTGTTTGCCCGTTATGGCGAAACCAGCGCCAAACACATGGCGCAGTTGCCGCATACCCACATGATGCTGGCTCTGATGCGCGACGGTTTTCACCCCGACAGCCCTGGCGGCAGTGTCGAGCTGCGCAGTGATGGCAGCCCGGTGCTCGATTACAGCCTCACGCCTTATGGCTGGGAAGGGCTCAAACGGGCCTTCCACAGCATGGCCGAGATCCAGTTTGCCGCGGGCGCCAGCAGCGTGATGCCGCTGCACAGTGACGCGCAGTACATCAACAGCCTGAGCAAAACCCGTGAACAGATCGACAGTTTGAGCCTTGAGCTGTATCACACACGACTGGCCAGCGCCCATGTGATGGGCGGTTGTGCGATGGGTGAAAATCCGCACATGGCGGTCACCGACAGCCTTGGGCGCCATCACCAACTGCGTAATCTGTCGATCCATGATGGCTCTTTGTTCCCCACCAGCATTGGTGCCAACCCGCAATTATCGGTGTACGGGCTCACGGCGAAACTCGCGACGCAGCTGGGCGAAAGGCTTAAAAATCCGTGAAAAAGACCTTAATTCGCCGCGTCTATAGTCCTTTCTTCTGCGAATGGCGACTTGGCCGACCGAGAATGCTGCGATACCATCCGACTCCCCAACGGATTCCCGCCAGGACGACGCGATGAACCGAGTGTTGTACCCAGGTACATTTGACCCTATTACCAAGGGCCATGGCGATCTGGTCGAACGCGCCTCGCGCCTGTTCGATCATGTGATCATAGCGGTCGCTGCCAGCACCAAGAAAAACCCGCTTTTCCCTCTGGAACAGCGTGTTGAGCTGGCGCGTGAAGTCACCAAGCACCTGCCCAATGTTGAGGTAGTCGGCTTCTCGACACTGCTTGCGCACTTCGCCAAAGAACAGAACGCCAATGTCTTTCTGCGTGGCCTGCGGGCCGTGTCGGACTTCGAATACGAGTTTCAGCTGGCGAACATGAATCGCCAACTGGCTCCCGATGTCGAAAGCCTGTTTCTGACGCCGTCAGAGCGTTATTCGTTTATTTCATCGACATTGGTGCGTGAAATAGCGGCGTTAGGCGGCGATATCAGCAAGTTTGTGCACCCGGTTGTGGCCGATGCCCTGACCGAGCGGTTTCGCAAGAAGTAACCGCTGAAGCGGCGCCCGCGTGCACTGCGGGCGCCAATGCGGCACAATTGCCGCATTCGATTTCAGTTGCCCGGGCAAACCGCCCCGGCCGGAGTACCCATGTCCCTGATCATCACCGACGATTGCATTAACTGCGACGTCTGCGAACCCGAGTGTCCGAACGCTGCCATTTCCCAGGGTGAAGAGATCTACGTGATCGACCCTAACCTGTGCACCCAGTGCATTGGTCATTACGATGAGCCGCAATGCCAGCAGGTTTGCCCGGTTGACTGCATCCCGCTGGATGAAGCGCACCCGGAAACCGAAGACGAACTGATGGAAAAATACCGGAAAATCACCGGCAAGGCGTAAGGGTTGCCTCGCGATCTTTTAAACAATCAAAAGATCGCGAGGCAAGCTCGCTCCTACAGGGTTTAGGGTTACTTCTGGCAGCGCGGGCAGAATACGCTGGCGCGCTGACCCAGTTTGACTTCGCGCAGTTCGGTGCCGCAGACCTTGCACGCTTCGTACGCACGGCCATACACAAACAGTTCTTGCTGGAAGTAACCCGGCTGACCATCACCCCCGATGAAGTCGCGCAATGTAGTGCCGCCACGCTCAATGGCGGCGGCCAAAATCCGCTTGATCTCAATCGCCAGCTTTAAATAGCGCGCCCGCGAAATGCTCTTGGCTTCGCGACGCGGATCAATGCCTGCGGCGAACAACGCTTCGGTCGCGTAAATATTGCCCACACCGACCACCACGGCGTTGTCCATGATGAACGGCTTGACGGCCATCGCACGCTTGCGCGACAGCTGGAACAGTCGATCACCATCAAACAGGTCGGTCAGCGGCTCCGGCCCCAGCTTGAGCAGCAGCTCGTGGTTCAGCGGGTCAAGGCTCCAGAGCATCGCACCAAAGCGACGCGGGTCGGTGTAGCGCAAGGCCAGCCCCGACTCCAGCTCAATGTCCACGTGCTCGTGCTTGAGCGCTGGCAACCCGGCTTCAACCAGACGCAAATTACCCGACATGCCCAAATGACTGATCAACGTTCCGACTTCGGCGTTGATGAGCAGGTATTTGGCGCGGCGCTCAACCCGCACGATTTTCTGCCCCGACAAGCGTATATCGAGGTCTTCGGGGATTGGCCAGCGCAGGCGCCGGTCGCGCACAATCACCCGGCTGACCCGCTGCCCTTCAAGGTGCGGAGCAATACCACGGCGGGTTGTTTCGACTTCAGGTAATTCAGGCATCAGAGGCTCTCACGGGTGAGCACCCAGCTCGCGGATGCTTTCTTTCACGTTCTCAAAGTCATAGTCAGACAGGCCGACGTAGTCCAGCACCAGAGGGCCGACGCTGTTCCACTCATGGTCTTCACGCTGGTTACCCAACACTTTATAAGACGCGCAGATGTGCTCGGCCATCTTGAGGATCGCCAGCAGGTTTTTAAGCTGGCTGTTGCGCGACGACTCGTCGCTGAAAATCGCCAGCGCATTGTGGTGGTTAGCAATCGCTTCGGTCAGGTGCGCAGGCAAGCGCCAGGATTTGGCCGTGTAGTAGCCGACCACCGCATGGTTGGTGTTGAAATGCCGGTTTTCTGTGTCGACCACCCGGCTGCCCGGTCCCGCGTTAGCGTAGCCCTGTTCCAGTACATGCATGTACTCAGGGAAGCGCTTGAGCATCAGCGGGATGCCGCAATCGTGAAACAACCCCAGCGCATAAGCCTCATCAGCGGCCAGCGTGCCGGTGCGTTTGGCCAGCGTCAGGCTGGTCATGGCAACGTCCTGGGCGGTGTCCCAAAAACGGTTGAGGGTCACGATGGTGTCGTCGGTCATTTCACCCTTGATCGACTGCGCGTTGATCAAGTTGATCACGGTGCGACTGCCCAGCAGCGTCACCGCGCGCCGGATCGAAGCTATTTTTTGGGTCAGACCGTAGTACGGCGAATTGACGATTTTCATCAGTGCGCCAGACAAACCGGGGTCTTGGGAGATCAGGCGGGCGATCACTTCCAGATCCGGATCAGGCATGTATTGCTCCATCTGCAAATCCACCATGATTTGCGGTTGAGGCGGCACGCTGATGCCTTGCAGTGCCTGGCTGATCTGCTCGGATGAAAGCTCTGGGGGCATGTCGACTTACTCTGGATTAGGCCGCGATTCTATCGGAAATTTATGACCGGATGGGCGCGTGATCCGACGCAATACCGCGAATCTACCAAGCTTGAAGGCCGCGTCTAAGGCTATAATCGCGCCCTTTTCAATACCCGGAGCGACGTCATGTCCCTGCCAAGCCTGCGCCTTAAAGCCAATGCCGATCGACGCCTGCGCGCCGGCCACCTGTGGATCTACAGCAACGAAATTGATGTAGCCACCACCCCTCTTCATGGCTTCAAGGCTGGCGACCAAGCCGTGCTCGAAACCGCCACCGGCAAACCGCTGGGCATCGTGGCCATGAGCCCGAACAACCTGATCTGCGCTCGCCTGCTGTCGCGTGACATCAAGCTGCCATTGGACAAGTCGCTGCTGGTGCACCGCTTGAACATGGCCTTGTCCTTGCGCGAGCGTCTGTTCGACAAGCCTTACTACCGTCTGGTGTACGGCGATTCTGACCTGCTGCCAGGTTTGGTCGTTGACCGTTTCGGCGACATTCTGGTAGTTCAGCTGGCGTCGGCAACCATGGAACAGCACAAGGACGACGTCATTGCCGCCCTGGTGCAAGTCATCAAGCCAAGCGGCATTCTGTTCAAGAACGACTCGGCCGCCCGCGATGCCGAAGGTCTTGAGCGTTACGTTGAAACCGTTTTCGGCCTGGTGCCGGAGTGGGTTGCCCTGGAAGAAAACGGCGTGAAGTTCGAAGCGCCGGTCATGGCTGGCCAGAAAACCGGCTGGTTCTACGACCACCGCATGAACCGCGCCCGTCTGGCGCCATACGTCAAAGGCAAGAAGGTCCTGGACCTGTTCAGCTACATCGGCGGCTGGGGCGTACAAGCCGCTGCGTTTGGCGCCAGCGAAGTGACGTGCGTCGACGCCTCCTCGTTCGCACTTGACGGTGTAGAACGCAACGCCGCGCTGAACGGCTTTGCAGAGCGCGTGACCTGCATGGAAGGCGACGTGTTTGAAGCGCTCAAAGAGCTCAAAGCCAACGAAGAGCGTTTCGACGTGATCGTGGCTGATCCGCCCGCCTTCATCAAACGCAAAAAAGACCTGAAAAATGGCGAAGGTGCTTACCGCCGTCTGAACGAGCAAGCCATGCGCCTGCTCACCAAAGACGGGATTCTGGTCAGCGCTTCGTGCTCGATGCACTTGCCCGAAGACGACCTGCAAAACATCCTGCTGACCAGCGCCCGCCATCTGGATCGCAACATCCAGCTGCTGGAACGCGGCGGCCAAGGCCCGGATCACCCGGTACACCCGGCCATCGTCGAAACGCGCTACATCAAGAGCATCACCTGCCGCTTGCTGCCTAACAGCTAAGTCGCAATGACCCCCTGTAGTCGCTGCCGAAGGCTGCGATGGGCTGCGAAGCAGTCCTGAAGGCCCTTCGGGCCTTATCGCAGCCTGCGGCAGCGACTACATGTTCAGGGCCGATCCACCCTCGGGCTCAGCTCCACGCCCCCCATCTCCAACGATTGGTAACGCGGTTTCACCACCTTCGCTTTCCCCTCCCGAATCAGCTCAATCAGCTCCAGCGGGTTGTCGTCGACTTCAAACTTGCCCGCACGCTGCCATTTACCCTGAGCATCGCGCTTAAAGAAGTACAACGGGCCAGACCACTTCTGCTTAGGCACTTGCAACACTTCGTTCTGCCCATCCTGATCCAGATCGACGGCCCACATCGCGCACCCCGGATACCGGCACAGATGGCCTGGCATGCCCAGCGCTTCGAACTGCTCACTGCCGTCCACAGCGGGCCCGATCCACTCCAGCAGCCTGTCGTTGGACGCGCGTGCGCCCTGGCCTGTGTCCGCTTCCTTGAGCCGTTTCAACAACACCTGCCGTGCAGGCTCGGCCAACACCTTGCCTTGTTCGACTTGCGCCAATAAAGCCTCGTACGCCTGTTCGCCCGGCAAGCCCAATTGATAGCGCAACGTTTGCGCATCGAACGCATCAACCGCCGTTTTGCCGCTCAACAAGCGCTGCACTTGATTCTTTGCACTGATCTGCAGCGGGCTGAACCAAGGTGTGTGGATCGCCAGCAACACCGCCACGCAACCCAGTGCAATCCATGGATTGCTGACACGCAAACTGCCCAACCAGACTGATCGCGACGCAAGCACGGCCAAGACCGCCGCCACGCTGTGCGCAAAGACCACCAGCACCAGCAGCATCGCTAACAGGCGGCTTGGGGTGAGGCCGTATTGTTCAATTCGCAACCAGCTCGAATACCCCGCCAGCACCACGAGCACAGGCAAACACAGCAGGCACAGATCAACCATGCGCACCAGCCACACCGGGTAACCACTGCTCTGCTGCCCGTCCTGAAACACGCCGTTGAGAAAGAACAGATTGACCGCCACCAGGCACAGCATGATCGGCGTCGAATAGCCCGTACCCCAAATCGGTGCCAGCCCGCTAAAGGGCAGCGCAAACGTGAACACAATCGCAATCATCGAACTCAGCGGCAGCAGAAAGCGGCACAGCGTGAGCAGAATGCCGCGCAACAGGCCAATCACCCGATCATTCTCACGGCCCATGTGCAGGCCCAGCGCGAACACCATCATCGAACTGACGCAGATAAACCCAGTGGTTGAGAACAGCTGATTCAGCGCGACAATACCGAGCATCTTGAACAAGCTGCCCCACAACAGCAGCAGCGCCCAAAACACCGCATTCAGCAGCAAGCCCAGCAACACGATAAACACCGTGTCCCAGGCATGGCGAAACAAATCTTCATAGCGCGGCATGCGCGCTTCACGGGTCGGCCAACTGAGGATAAACGCCGTCACGATGTACGTAATGACGACCGAAAAAAACAGCCAGCTGCCTGCGAGCCAATTATTGGTGTGCCAGAGCTCTCCTGCGTCCTGGAACACCCACGCGCTGATCGCCGCCATCAGCAGGGTAAAAGCCGTCACCAGCCACCGCGTGCCCCGCAGGCGAACACTGTCGCCCAGCAATATCAAATTGATACCACCCACCAAGGTGAAGGCGATCAACGCATGTTTAAGGCTCGACCCGCCAACATGGCTGGCCAGCCACAGTAAAAGCCCTTGGATCAGGCCAATGGCCAGGCACCTGTAAACGGATCGATTGAGGGTGAGCATTCAGAATCCCTGCTGAAAAATGACGCTTCACTTTATCCCTTGAATGGGCAAACGTCGAAATACCCCTCTAACAAGGCAACAAAACCCACAGGCAGGTTTTGCGCCAGCAACGTCTGGGCCATTCCTTCCCGCCGCCAGCCGTGTAGAATCGACGCATTCATCGCCAATCATCCCCGGCGGGTTTATGAGCTCAAGCCCAAGCGCGCGGCGATCCCGCAGCGTTCACGGCAACTCGCGGATACGTGGTCATTTCTGTGTGATCCGCCAGTCATTAGAAGCTCACTTCCCTGTTTGTTACCTGATTAGCCGCCCGGAGTTGTTCCATGCCTGACTATCGTTCGAAAACCTCCACCCACGGCCGCAATATGGCCGGTGCCCGCGCTTTGTGGCGCGCCACGGGGATGAAAGATGCCGACTTCAAGAAGCCGATCATCGCTATTGCCAACTCCTTTACCCAGTTCGTACCCGGCCACGTCCACCTCAAGGACATGGGTCAACTGGTGGCCCGCGAGATCGAGCGCGTTGGCGGCGTTGCCAAAGAATTCAACACCATTGCAGTCGATGACGGCATCGCCATGGGCCACGACGGCATGCTGTATTCGCTGCCGAGCCGCGAGATCATCGCCGACTCCGTCGAGTACATGGTCAACGCCCACTGCGCCGACGCCATCGTGTGCATTTCCAACTGCGACAAAATCACCCCTGGCATGCTGATGGCTTCGTTGCGCCTCAACATCCCGGTGATTTTCGTTTCGGGCGGGCCAATGGAAGCGGGCAAAACCAAGCTCGCCAGCCACGGTCTCGACCTGGTAGACGCCATGGTCATCGCCGCCGACTCCAGCGCTTCTGACGAGAAGGTTGCCGAGTACGAGCGCAGCGCTTGCCCGACGTGCGGTTCATGCTCCGGCATGTTCACCGCCAACTCGATGAACTGCCTGACCGAAGCCCTGGGCCTGGCCTTGCCGGGCAATGGTTCGACCCTGGCGACCCACAGCGACCGCGAACAACTGTTCCTGCAAGCCGGTCGCACCATCGTTGACCTGTGCCGCCAGTACTACGTCGAGAACGACGACTCGGTCCTGCCGCGCAACATCGCCAACTTCAAGGCGTTCGAAAACGCCATGACGCTGGACATCGCCATGGGCGGTTCGACCAACACCATCCTGCACTTGCTGGCCGCTGCCCAAGAGGCCGAGATCGACTTCGACCTCAAAGACATCGACCGCCTGTCACGCCATGTGCCGCAACTGTGCAAAGTGGCGCCGAACATTCAGAAGTACCACATGGAAGACGTGCACCGCGCTGGCGGCATTTTCTCCATTCTCGGCTCGCTGGCCCGTGGCGGCCTGCTGCACACCGAACTGCCGACCGTGCACAGCAAGACCCTGGCCGAAGGCATCGCCAAGTGGGACATCACCCAGACTGACGACGAAGCCGTGCATACGTTCTTCCGTGCAGGCCCGGCCGGCATCCCGACGCAGACCGCGTTCAGCCAGTCGACCCGCTGGGACACCCTGGATGACGACCGTGAAAACGGCTGCATCCGCAGTGTTGAACACGCCTATTCGCAAGAGGGCGGCCTGGCTGTGCTGTACGGCAACATCGCGCTGGATGGCTGCGTGGTCAAAACCGCCGGTGTCGACGAGTCGATCCACGTGTTCGAAGGCAACGCCAAAATCTTCGAAAGCCAAGACAGCGCCGTGCGCGGCATTCTGGCTGACGAAGTGCAGGCCGGTGACATCGTGATCATCCGTTACGAAGGCCCGAAAGGCGGTCCGGGCATGCAAGAAATGCTCTACCCGACCTCGTATCTCAAGTCCAAAGGCCTGGGCAAAGCCTGTGCCCTGCTGACCGATGGTCGTTTCTCGGGTGGCACCTCGGGCCTGTCCATCGGCCACGCTTCGCCAGAAGCCGCTGCCGGTGGTGCGATTGGTCTGGTGCAAGACGGCGACAAAGTGCTGATCGACATTCCGAACCGCTCGATCAACCTGTTGGTCAGCGACGAAGAACTGGCCACACGCCGTGCTGAGCAAGACAAGAAAGGCTGGAAGCCGGTTGAAGTGCGTCCGCGCAAAGTCACCACGGCGCTCAAGGCCTACGCCTTGCTGGCCACCAGCGCCGACAAGGGCGCGGTGCGTGACAAAGCACTGCTGGACAAGTTGGTGCCATAAGCCAACCCGCCAAACAAGAATCCCGGCCATGTGCCGGGATTTTTGTTTGATACATCTGCGTTTACTGAATTTCATCGGGTTTGACGATCACCCAGTTTTTGTCTGCCGTCACCGACAAACCTTCTTTTGCCTGTGCTGCGGCGTTTTTGGCCATCATGCCTTGCAGCTGCGTCATGTATTTGTCTTTGCGGTTGATCCACAAATGAATCCCGCCTTTGTTCACGTCAACGCTGTGAAACAACATGTAGCCGTCGCTCGATGGCGTATCGCCTGCCACCAGCACCGGTTTTTTCCATTGGTCGATGTACGTCAAAATCGCCGCCTGTTTGCCCGCCATCCAGGTGGCCGGGGTCCATAGGTAAGGCGTGAGTTCAAGCCCCATGTTGGCTTGCTCGTTGTAAGTGCCCGCGCTGATCTGCTTACGCGCCGTGGTCAGCTCGCCGGTGTCGCGGTTTTTGAGCAACGTACTCACACCAATCACGTTCTGTGGTTTGACGTTGTAGCCGTACTTTGGATCGGCCGCGACCATGCGCACCAGCTCTTCAGAGGCGGCGGTCATCACGTACACGTCGATGCCGTTTTCCATCAGTTTGTTAAACAGCTCAACCTGACCCGCAAAGATCTTGGGCGGTTGGATCTCGGCCGTCTTGAGCGTATCGCCTTCAAAATACGTCACAGGAATGGGCTGCCCGGACGCCATCAACTCGTCCACATAGCCTTTGAGCTGTTGCAGGGTAAAGCCGGAAAACACTTGCGCGACCCATGGGTAACAGACCATGTCGTCGACTTCACACAAACGGTAGTAATAGCTGAACAGGCTTTCCGGGTGATCGGCCGTGTCTTTAAACGGGATGAGCTTGAGCGACGGATCAAGGCTGTCACGAGTGATCAGACCCAGGTTTTCCATGTACGGCAACAGCGCCTCTTCCAGGTCGTTGCGGTAGCTGGTGTTGTCCATGTCAAAAACCGCGAAGTTACCCTTGTTCGCGTTGGCGGCAATCATGGCGTTCAATTGCTGGGCCTGATCCGCTGGCCAGTGCTCCAATTCAGTCGCCAATACCTGCCCGGCCAAGCCAAAACACAGGGTTGCAGCTATCCACTTCGCCGTCAGATTCATCAGCTATGCTCCTCGTAAAGGCGTCGACGCTAGCAAACCTCTGTGACAGTTTTAGCGTGGATACGACCTTTAGCATCCTGAAAGCGCCACCCTCTTATTCCAAAAACCAAGGTCATCATTCCAGAACGATATATTTCGAGCTATATCAACCTGTTAGCATTTCCGGTTCGAAATTTTTATCGCTAAAAGACTGGTTCAAGTCGTCCCCTCGGAGCTTTCATGAATGTCCCGCTGATCCTCAATCTGCTGGTGTTCCTCGCGTTGCTGTTCGGCTTGTCGCTGACCCGCCACACCGCGTGGAGTCTGGCAAAAAAAGTCCTGCTGGCGCTGGTTATCGGCGTGCTCTTCGGCTTGGGCTTACACCTGGTGTACGGCACGGACAGCCAAACCCTCAAAACCTCCATCGGCTGGTTCGATCTGGTCGGCAGTGGCTACGTGCAACTGCTGCAAATGATCGTCATCCCGTTGGTGTTTGCCTCGATCCTGAGCGCCGTTGCGCGCCTGCACAACGCATCATCGCTGGGCAAAATCAGCTTCCTGACCATCGGCACGCTGCTGTTCACCACCATGATCGCAGCGCTGGTCGGCATCGGCCTGACCAACCTGTTCGGTCTGACCGCTGACGGCCTGGTCGCAGGCGCAGCTGAAATGAGCCGCCTGCAGATCATTCAGAGCGATTACGTGGGCAAGGTCTCGGACCTCAACGTGCCGCAGTTGCTGCTGTCGTTTATCCCGCAAAACCCGTTTGCCGACCTGGCCCGCGCCAAGCCGACGTCAATCATCAGCGTGGTGATTTTTGCGGCATTCCTGGGGGTTGCGGCACTGCAACTGTTCAAGGACGAGCCGGAAAAAGGCAGCAAAGTACTGAACGCCATCGACACCCTGCAAGCCTGGGTGATGCGCTTGGTGCGCCTGGTCATGAAGCTGACCCCGTACGGCGTGCTGGCCCTGATGACCAAAGTAGTCGCCATGTCCAACCTGCAAGACATCCTCAAACTCGGCAGTTTTGTGGTGGTGTCCTACATCGGCCTGGCGCTGATGTTCGTGGTTCACGGCGTGATCTTGTCGGTGTCCGGCGTTAACCCGCTGCGCTTCTTCCGCAAGGTCTGGCCGGTGCTGACCTTCGCCTTCACCAGCCGTTCGAGCGCTGCCAGCATCCCGCTGAGCATCGAAGCACAAACCCGCCGCCTGGGGATTCCGTCTTCGATCGCCAGCTTCGCGGCATCGTTTGGCGCGACCATTGGTCAAAACGGCTGCGCGGGTCTGTACCCGGCCATGCTGGCCGTCATGGTTGCCCCAACGGTGGGCATCAACCCGCTGGACCCGGTGTGGATCGCATCACTGGTGGCGATTGTGACCTTGAGTTCGGTGGGCGTTGCGGGCGTGGGCGGCGGTGCAACCTTCGCGGCCCTGATCGTACTTCCAGCGATGGGCTTGCCGGTGTCACTGGTGGCGTTGCTGATCTCGGTCGAGCCGTTGATCGACATGGGCCGTACGGCGTTGAACGTCAGTGGTTCGATGGTCGCCGGTACCGTCACCAGCCAGATTCTGCACCAGACCGACAAGGCCATCTTGGCTGAAGACGATCACGGGGATTTGGCGCACGCTTAACCCTCGAGCCCCTGTAGGAGCGAGCTTGCCTCGCGATCTTTTAGACGATCAAAAGATCGCGAGGCAAGCTCGCTCCTACAGGCGATGTGTCAGCGTTAAACCCTTTCCCACACCTCAAAGCTGAACGCTGGCTTGCCCTCTGCGGCGTCGTGCTTTTCTTCTGATACCAACGTCCACAACGCCTGATCAAACTCAGGAAACCATGCATCTCCTTCCGGGCTCAGGCCCACGCGCGTCAGGTACAAGCGGTCGGCATCCGCCAGGCCTTGGGTGTACAGCTGCGCGCCACCAATCAACATCACTTCGCTCACGCCCTGCTCGTTTGCCCACGCTTGAGCGCGCTCGACGGCGGCCTCTAGGGAGGCAAAGACTTCGGCACCTTCGAGCTGCAAGTCGGTCTGACGACTGACCACCAGGTTCAAGCGACCCGGCAATGGGCGGCCCAGCGAATCCCAGGTTTTACGGCCCATGATGATCGGCTTGCCCAAGGTGGTGGCCTTGAAATATTTGAAATCCGCCGGCAAATGCCACGGCATGCTGTTGTCGACGCCGATCACGCGGTTTTCACCGAGGGCCGCGATCAGGCTGAGGGGGAGTGATTTTTTCATGCCGGCGAGGATACCAGAGCCGCCCTCGCCTGGGTGCAGTACCCCGACTTGCGTCACAGCGGTTATGCTCATGGCTCACTTGAATGGAATGTCGCGTGACTCAACTTTCCCCGCTGCAACGTCTCTGGCTGACCGAAACCGTGCGCCTGCGCGAAGAACACGCAGGCCCGCTGGACGACCTAGAAGCCAACCGCCGCGCCCGCAACGACGGGGGCGATTTAGCCACACGCTTGCAAAACCGTGCCCTGTGGCTGGCCGAGCGCGATGGGCTGGTCACCGCCCTGAAACATTGGCTGCAAGGCGCACGCCTCGCGCTGCTGGGCCTCGCCGTGCTGGCGATCATCAGCGGCGCCGGACTGGCCTTTGCTGCGCTGGGTGACGGGCAAACCCCGGTCAATGTGTTTTGGGCGCTCGGCAGCCTGCTCGGGCTCAACCTGATTCTGCTGCTCAGTTGGGCGCTGGGCCTGCTGTTTGCCGGTGAACACGGCGCCAGCCTCGGTCGTTTATGGCTGTGGCTCAGCGACAAACTGGCCCGCGACGCCAAGGCCGCGCAATTGGCCCCGGCCTTGTTGCTGTTGCTGCAACGCCAAAAGCTCAACCGCTGGGCGCTCGGCACCTTGGTCAATGGCCTGTGGTTGCTGGCGATGCTCAGCGCGCTGACGTTGATGCTGTTGCTAATGGCCACCCGCCGTTACGGCTTTGTCTGGGAAACCACCATTCTGAGCGCCGATGTGTTTGTCAGCGCCACCCGCGCACTCGGCGCGCTGCCCGGCTGGCTGGGGCTTAATGGCCCGACCGAAGAGATGATCCGCGCCAGCACCGACACCGCTTACAGCAGCGAGCTGGTGCGTCAAACCTGGGCCGTGTGGCTGGTCGGAGTGGTCCTGGTTTACGGGGTCATTCCGCGACTGTTGCTGGCAGCTTTCTGCCTGTGGCGCTGGAAACGCGGGCGCAACGCGTTGCAACTCGACCTCAACCTGCCCGGCTACAGCCAACTGCGCGAACGCTTGATGCCAAGCAGCGAGCGCCTTGGGGTTAACGACGTGGCCCCCGAACACCTGCACAACGTGCACGCCGGGCAGACCTACCTGCAAACCGATGGCGCGCTGATCGTGGCCATCGAGCTGGATGACCAGCACCCGTGGCCACCCAAGCTGCCTGACACGGTCAAGGATGCAGGCATCCTCGACAGCCGCGAATCACGGCAAAAACTGCTGGAACAAATGACCCGTTTCCCGCCCGCCCGCCTGGCCATCGCCTGCGACCCACGGCGCTCGCCGGATCGCGGCAGCCTCGCCTTGATCGGCGAACTGGCCCGCAGTGCTGCCGAGACCCGCATCTGGCTGTTGCAAGCACCGCCCGGCCAGGCGCTGGACGCCGACCGCCTGAGCGACTGGCACCACGCCCTTGACCAACTGGGGCTGCCCTTCGCCACCCGCGCACCGATCAACTGGCTGGAGACAGGCCATGACTAAGCCTCTGACGCTGGCCGTGGTCGGCCACACCAATGTGGGCAAAACCTCATTGCTGCGCACCCTCACCCGCGACGTCGGCTTTGGCGAAGTGTCTCATCGCCCCAGCACCACCCGGCATGTCGAAGGGGCGCGGCTGTCGGTGGACGGCGAGCCGCTGCTGGAGCTGTACGACACGCCGGGGCTGGAGGACGCCATCGCTCTGCTCGATTACCTTGAACGCCTCGACCGCCCTGGCGAACGTCTGGACGGCCCGGCGCGGGTCGCGCGGTTTCTCGACGGCAGCGAAGCGCGCCAGCGTTTCGAGCAAGAAGCCAAAGTGTTGCGCCAACTGCTGGCCTCCGACGCCGGGTTGTACGTGATCGACGCACGCGAACCGGTGCTGGCCAAGTACCGCGACGAACTCAGCGTGCTGGCCAGTTGCGGCAAGCCGCTGCTGCCGGTGCTGAATTTTGTCAGCAGCCCGCAACACCGCGAGCCTGAATGGCGCGAAGCGCTGGCCCGGCTCGGCCTGCATGCGCTGGTGCGGTTTGACAGCGTGGCTCCGCCCGAAGACGGCGAACGCCGTTTGTATGAAAGCCTGGCCTTGTTGCTGGAGCATTCACGTGGGGCGCTGCAACGCTTGATCACCGACCAGCAAGCCCAGCGCGAAGCGCGCAAACACAGCGCATTGCGCTTGATCGCCGAACTGTTGATCGACTGCGCCGCCTGTCGACGCAGTGTCGCCAGTGAAAAAACCGTCGAGCAACAGGCCGTCAATCAACTGCGCGAAGCGGTTCGCCAACGCGAGCAGCGCTGCGTTGAAGCGCTGCTCAAGCTGTACGGCTTTCGCCCCAATGACGCGGCGGCCAGCGACTTGCCGCTGTTGGACGGGCGCTGGGGCGATGACTTGTTCAACCCCGAAACCCTCAAGCAACTGGGCGTGCGCGTGGGCAGCGGCATCGCGGCAGGCGCGGCGGCGGGTGCCGGGGTGGATTTGATGGTCGGCGGGCTGACGCTGGGCGCCGCTGCCTTGGCAGGGGCGATTGCCGGAGGCGCGCTACAAACGGCGCGCAGCTACGGCAGCCGGTTATTGGGCAAGCTCAAGGGCCAACGTGAACTGACCGTGGATGACAGCGTGTTGCGCTTGCTTGCCTTGCGCCAGCGCCAGTTGCTGCACGCACTGAATGCACGCGGGCATGCGGCGGTGGACAGCATCAAGGTCGCCACCCCGCAAGACACAACCTGGCGCGAGGGCAAGCTGCCCGAAGCGCTGAACAAAGCCCGTGCGCACCCGCAATGGTCATCGCTCAACCCGCATCCCAAATTGAGCCAGGCCGAGCGCCAGGAACAGATCGAGTTGCTGGCAAATACCTTGTAGGAGCGAGCTTGTCTCGCGATCTTTTGATCGTTTAAAAGATCGCGAGGCAAGCTCGCTCCTACGGGTTAGGTGTTTAACAGGTTCAAGGCTTTGGCTTTGAGGAGTTGCAGGTCGATGAGCGGGACGTGCAGTTGCTTGGCCTGCTCGTCCCACGCACGCAGGCGCAGGCTGAGCGAACACAGCGGGTCTTGCTCAAAGGCATCGGCCTCGGCGTCGCTCATCACCCCGCCCTGATAACCCAAGGTCTTGATACTGGCTTCGCTCAGCAGGTCGTAGTAACCGGGTTGGCGCAGGGTCAGGTAGCGCTTGGCCTGAACGTGATATTCCACCAGCGTGGCCAGCCGCTCGCTGAATCCAGCACGGCGCAAATAGTCCGCGCCCAGTTGCTCATGACTGACCACGCCGTAACCACCCATGATCGGTGCATTTTTAACGCACAAGTGCCCAATATCGTGAAAGAACGCTGCCAACACCACTTCATCATCACAGCCCTCGGCCAACGCCAACTGCGCCGCTTGGGACATGTGTTCGATCTGTGAAACCGGCTCGCCGATGTAGTCCTCGGTACCAAACTGCTGATACAGGCTGAACACTTGCTCGACCACTTGTTGCGCCGGGGTCATCACGCTTCTCCCAGCAAGCGGGCAATGTTGCGCTCGCCCAGAGCCGGGCCCACGCTCATGCCAACGCCGGTGTGCATCAAGGCGGCACTCAAACCTGGCGCCACGTCCAGCCACGTGAACGGCTTGGCCCCGCGAGCGCCATACACCCCCTGCCAGCGCTCCACCACGTGCACCTCGCAGCCCAGGGTTTCTTCGCACAGCTGAAGCATCCAGTTGTCGACCTGTTCGCCGTTAAAGGGCGATGGATCGCGGCTGTAATCGTGAGAATCACCGACGATCAGTTCGCCGTATGGCGTAGGGCTGATGAGCAAGTGAATGCCGTGTTGGTCCAGATGCGGGCTGTCGCGCAGGATGTCCGCTTGCACCTCAGCCGCTTCCGGCAAATCGGCAAAGGCGCCGTAATGCACGCAACTCAGGCCGGTGAGCAGCGCGTGTTGCAACCGCATATCAACCTTGGGCCGTACCCGCAGCATTTGCAGGCGGCAGATCTGCGGGTTGAGCGTCGCCAGCGGCTCGGCGAGCAAGGTCTGATAGTCATGCCCGGAGCACACGATCACCTGCGCGCCGTTAAAGCTGCCCGCCGTGGTATGAACCCGACCTGGCTCGACGTCGCGCACCAGCGTTGAAAAATGGAACTCGACACCAAGGTCGCGTTGCAGGTACTGGATCAAGGCTGGAATCGCCTCACGCGAGTACACCTGCTGATCGTCCAGCCCATGTAACGCGGCGCGATGATGGCTGAACTGGCCGTCGTACAGCGCGTCCTTTTGAGCCCCGCGCAGCAATTCGGCGCGGTAGCCGAACTCACGGGCGCGGCCTTGGCAGAAGGCGTCCAACAGGTGTTCTTCGGCCTCGGTGCGGGCAAACAGGTACGAGCCGTTGCGCTTGAGATCAAAGCCCGCGTGCTGCGCCCAATCGCCCCAGATGCCACGGCTGACCTGGGCCAGATCAAGCATCACACCCGGCGGCTGGCCGGTGACCAGCGCTTGGCCAAAGTTGCGCACTGAAGCGCCCAATGGGGTGCTGGTGCGTTCGAATACATGGACCTTAAGCCCGCGTTTGGCGGCGGCGAAGGCGTGGGACAAGCCCAGAATGCCAGCGCCGACGATGAGAATGGGTTGCGTCATACACCTGTCCTGAAGAGCAAATCCAATCCCTGTAGGAGCGAGCTTGCCTCGCGATCTTTTAAAAGATCAAAAGATCGCGAGGCAAGCTCGCTCCTACAGGGTCAGGTTACTGAAGAGTTATTCGGCCACTTTCTCGGACTTGCCGTCATAGCGTTTGCGCCATTCGGTCAAAATCTCATCGCGGTTTTTCGAGGCCCAGGCGAAGTCGTTTTTGATCAGGCGCTGTTCGTAGTCCGCTGGCAGTTCGGTCTGCGGCTTGGCTATGCCAGGTTGCGCAAGTACGGCGAAGTTCTCTTTATAGAGCTCCATCGCCGCCGGGCTGGCCGAGAAGTCGGCCAGTTTCTTGGCCGCTGCTTCATGTGGCGTGCCTTTGATCACAGCCGTCGCTTCGATTTCCCAGCCCAGGCCTTCTTTGGGCAGGATGATGTCCAGCGGTGCGCCCTGGCGCTTGAGCTGCACGGCCGGGTACTCAAACGAGATACCAATCGGGAACTCGCCTGCCGCCGCCAATTTGCACGGCTTGGAACCGGAGTGAACGTACTGCCCGATGTTCTGGTGCAGGGCGTCCATGTACGCCCAACCTTGCTTCTCGCCAAAGGTTTGCAGCCACGCACTCACGTCCAAAAAGCCAGTGCCGGACGACGCCGGGTTCGGCATCACGATCTTGCCTTTGTACTCAGGCTTGGTCAGGTCTTGCCAGCTCACCGGCTTGGTCAGGCCCTGCTTTTCAGCTTCGATGGTGTTGAAGCAAAGGGTCGCGGCCCACACGTCCATGCCGACCCAGGCAGGCGGGTTGGCCGCATCGCGATAGTTGGGGCCGATCTTGGCCAAGTCTTGCGGGGCATAGCTTTGCAGCATGCCTTGCTGGTCAAGGATCGCCAGGCTGGAGGCTGCCAGGCCCCAGACAGCATCGGCTTGCGGGCGGGCTTTTTCGGCCAGCAGCTTGGCGGTGATGATGCCGGTGGAATCACGTACCCATTTGATTTCCACGTCCGGGTTGGCCTTCTCAAACGCCTGCTTGTAGGTCTTCAGTTGCTCGGCTTCGAGGGCGGTGTAAACAGTCAACTCGGTTTTGGCAGCAAACGCGTTAACACTGAAAGCGGTGAGGACAGCAGCGACAAGAGCAAGAGGCTTGAACATGGTGCGGTTCCTTGAGGTGGATGGGTTAGTGCGCAGGTGCGCCTTGGCGCCAGGCCTGGGAGCGGCGCAATACGCCGCGTGAAGCCCAGGCCAGCAGCAGGGACACGCCGATGGAGGTCAACAAAATCAGGGTCGACATGGCGGCCGCGCCGCCGACGTTGCCCGCGTCGTCCATGTTCAGCACCGCCACCGCAGCGAGGAGGGTGTCGGGGCTGTAGAGGAAGATGGCTGCTGAGACCGTGGTCATCGCGGAAACGAACAGGTAGCGCACGATGTCCAGCAGCGCGGGCAGGCAAATCGGCACGGTGACGCGCCAGTAGTGGCGGTACAGCGGCGCCTTGAGTGACAGCGCCGCCGCTTCGAACTCGCCATCGAGTTGGCGCAGCGCGGTGGTGGCAGTCATTTGCGCGGTGGTCAAATAGTGAGCAATGGTGCACACCACCAGCAGCGTCATGGTCCCGTAGAACACGTGCAGCGGGTTGCCCGGCAGGTTGAAAAAGAACACGTAGCCCAAGCCCAGCACCAGACCTGGCACTGCCATCGGGACAAAGCTGAGCATGCGCAGCGTCAGATTCAGGCGTTTCTGGCTGTGGGTCTTTTCCATCAGGTACGCGCCGGTGAAGATCACCACGCTACCGATCAACGCCGTGCACAGCGCCATGGTCACGCTGTTGCGGTAGGCCAGCCAGCCGCCGCCAGCGGTGTCGCTGAACTGATAGTGATTGAGTGAAAGCGACAGGTTGTACGGCCAGAATTTGACCAGCGACGAGTACACCGCCATCCCGAACACCAGCAACAGGGCCGCGCAAATCAGCAACACGATGGCCAGATAGCAGCCGTCACGCCCTTTCGATGGCAGCGGTTTGAACACCTGGGCGCGGCCACTCATGGCGTCGCCATGCTGACGGCGCAACCAGGCATCGACGCCAAAACTGAACAGCGCAGGCAGCAGCAAGACCATGCCGATCAAGGCGCCCCGTCCAAACTGTTGCTGCCCGACCACCGCTTTATAGGCTTCCAGCGCCAGCACTTGGTAGTCGCCGCCGACCACCACCGGCACGCCGAAATCGGTGATGGTCAGGGTGAACACCAGGCAGAACGCGGCGAACACCGCTTGGCGAGTGCCGGGCCAGGTGATGCTGCGAAAGGCCTTGAAGGGGCTTGCGCCCATGCTCGATGCGGCATCAAACAGGCGCGCATCGGCCAGCGACAGCGCCGACAGCAGAATCATCAACGCGTGAGGAAAGGTGTAGATCGCTTCGCCGAGCACGATGCCCCAGAAGCCGTAGATGTTGTCCGCGACCAGCCCGCGCAACAGGCCCTGATTGCCGAACAGATACACCAGCGCAATACCGGGCAACATCGACGGCGCCATCAGCGGCAGCAACGACAGCCCGCGCCAGATGCGTTTGCCGGGGATCAGGGTGCGTTGCAGCGCATAGGCAAACAGGTACGCCAGCGGCACCACTATCGCTGCCACGCTAAGAGATACCTTGAGGCTATTGCCCACCAGCCAATGAAAGTTGTCGCTGGTGACCAACGCCCGCGCCGCTATCCAACCGCCACCTTGGCCGCCTTCGGCACTGAAACCGCGCCAGAAGATCGCCAGCAAGGGCATCAGCACCGCCACACTCAGCAATAGCAACAGCAGCACTTTGCCGCCGACGACAAAAATGCGGTCACCCAGTTGTACCTGAGCGCTCTGTTTGCCCGTCAGCAGCAAGGCCATGTGCGCGGCCATCTTAGGCAAACACCTGCAAGCTGCTCGGCGGCAACGCGACGAAGATGTCTTGGGCGCCGAGGCGCGGCAGGTCGTGGGTGCCGACCTCTGCGGTGAGCGCGTGGCCCGGCAAATGGTTGAGTTCAAAACGCATGCGGCAGCGGTTGCCGAGGAAGGTGATTTCTCGCACGCGGGCCGCAAACAGGTTTTCCTGGTGCAGCACCGGGTTCACGCTGATCGCTTCGGGGCGGCAAAACAAACGGCCCGATGCAGCACGGCCAGCGTCCGCAGCCAAGCGCATGTTCAGGCCGCCCACTTGAGCGTGGCTGTCGCTGTTGCGCTGAAAAGGCAGCCAGTTGCCTTGCCCGACAAACTCGGCAACAAACGGCGTGGCGGGTTTGTCGTAGATGTCTTGCGGGGTGGCGTATTGCTCGACCTTGCCGTTGTTCATCACGGCGATGCGGTCGGCCATCAGCATGGCTTCATCCTGGTTGTGGGTCACCATCAAGGTGGTGATGCCCAAGCTGCGTTGCAATTGGCGCAACTCGGTACACAAATGCTCACGCACACGGGCATCCAGCGCCGACATCGGCTCATCGAGCAACAGCAGCGACGGGGCTGGCGCCAAGGCACGGGCCAGTGCGACACGTTGCTGCTGACCACCCGACAACTGGCCGGGGAATTTCTTCTCGCTGCCGGTCAGGCCGACCAGTTCCAGCATCTCGGCAACGCGCTTGCGCACCCCATCGCGGTTACTGCCCGCCAGGCCGTAGGCAATGTTGGCTTCAACGGTCAGGTTGGGAAACAAGGCGTAGGACTGAAACAGAATCCCGTAGTCTCGTGCTTGCGGTGCAAGGTCGGAAACGTCGCGCTCACCGAGGTACAGGTTGCCATCGTCCTGACGCTCCAGCCCGGCGATGCACCGCAGCAGGGTGGTTTTGCCGCAGCCAGAAGGCCCGAGCAGGCACACCAATTCGCCTGCGGCCACTTCCAGCGAGACGTTATCCAGCGCATTGAAGGCGCCAAAGCGTTTGCTGACATTGCGCACTCTCATCGGGACGCCGGGTTGGGTCAGAGCGGTTGCGTTCGTGCTGTTCATGGGTGCGCCTCATCAAGCAGATGGGCTCATCCTAGAGACGCAATACGTACAAGATGTGGCAGATAGGCAAAAGCTGCCGATAGAGGTATTGGTGGATTTGGGATGTGTAGGAGCGAGCTTGCCTCGCGATCTTTTAAACGATCAAAAGATCGCGAGCAAGCTCGCTCCTACAGGGGTGAGTGGTTGTCAGGCCGGGGCCATTTCCTGCGCCAAGCCCAGAAAAGCTGCGGGCAAACGCGCTGACTTTCGCTCTTTGAGGCAGTACAGGTATTCAGAGATCAGCGGCGCGCCTTCAAGGCTCAACACCCGCAGTTGCGGGTCGTGGGGGACTTCTTGCCGGGCAATGATGCTGATCCCGATGTTGCGCAGCACCGCTTCGCGTATCGACTCACGGCTGCCAATCTCCAGCAGCGGGCCAACGCTCACGCCTGCGCCATTGAGCAGGTCTTCGGTCAGTTTGCGTGTGGTCGAGCCCTGTTCGCGCATCAGCAGGCAATGCCCGGCCAGCGCGCTCAACGGCACATGATCCAGTTTGGCCAGCGGGTGATTGCGATGCACCGCCACCACCAGCGGGTCAGTGCCCAACACACGGCGAATCAGCCTGGGGTCTTCAAGCAATTGCGATGAGGCGGCGAGGTCGACCCGGTACTCGTCCAGTGCTTCGAGCACTTGCTGGGAGTTGCCGATGTCCACCGACACCGCCATCTGCGGCAAACGCTCACGGAACGCTTTGACCAGGTCGAGAATGTAATATGGCGCGGTGGCGGCGATGCGCAGGGTGCCGGTGCCGTGGCCGCTGTTGCGCAAGAAGAACTCGATGTCGGCCTCTTGCTGCAACAACGTCTTGACCATGGGCAGCAAACTCACGCCGTCATCGCTGAGCGTCAGGCGCCGCCCGCCCCGGTAGAACAACTCCACGCCGTACTGGCTTTCAAGCTGGCGAATCTGCGTGGTCACGGTCGGCTGGCTCAGGCCGAGCTTTTTCGCGGCCTGAGTAATGCTGCCCAACTGGGCCACCCGGTAAAACGCTTTCAGCTCGGCACTCAGCACTGCGGCCCTCTCTTGGTCTATTTGCGCAACAGGCGCAAACCATTAAACACCACCAACAGGCTCACGCCCATGTCGGCAAAAACGGCCATCCACATGGTGGCCAAGCCGAGGAAGGTTACCGCAAGAAAGATCGCCTTGATGACCAATGCCAACGCGATGTTCTGCTTCAAAATGCTTGAGGTGTTGCGCGACAAGCGAATAAAAGCCGGAATTTTGCGCAGATCATCGTCCATCAAGGCGACATCTGCTGTCTCAATCGCGGTGTCGGTACCGGCTGCGGCCATGGCAAAACCGATTTCTGCACGGGCCAGCGCCGGGGCGTCGTTGATGCCGTCACCGACCATGCCCACGTGATGCCCCTTGGCGTAAAGGGCTTCAATGGCCTTGAGTTTGTCTTCCGGCAGCAAGTTGCCCTGCGCTTCGTCGATGCCCACTTGTGCGGCAATCGCTTTAGCGGTGTGCGGGTTGTCGCCGGTCAGCATCAGGGTTTTAACCCCCAAGGCGTGCAGCTCACGAATCGCTTCGCGGCTCGACTCTTTGACCGTATCGGCCACCGCGAACAGGGCCAATGGGCCTGTGCTGTCGATGAGAAAAATCACCGTTTTGCCCTGTTCTTCCAGCGCGAAGAGTTTTTCTTCAAGGGCAGGCGAGCACAGACCCAGCTCTTCAATCAGGCGATGGTTGCCCAAGTGGTAAGCCTTGCCGTCGATTTCGCCGCGCACGCCCCGCCCTGCTAGCGCGCTGAAGTTATCCACAGCACGCAGCGACAGGTTTTTATCCACAGCGGCATTGGCGACGGCCAAAGAAACCGGGTGGTCGGAGCGCGAGGCCAGACTGGCCGCCAGCAACTGCGCGCTCTCGGTGTGCAGCGGGTCGAGCGGCAGGTAGTCGGTCTGCACCGGCTTGCCGTGGGTGATGGTGCCGGTTTTATCCAGCGCCAAAAAGTCCAGCGTGTGACCGCTTTCGAGGTACACCCCGCCTTTGACCAGAATGCCTTTGCGCGCAGCCGCCGCCAGCCCGCTGACGATGGTCACCGGGGTCGAGATCACCAGTGCACATGGGCACGCCACCACCAGCAAGACCAGCGCACGATAGACCCAGTCGAACCACACGCCGCCCATCAACAACGGCGGGATAACCGCCACCGCCAAGGCAAACAGGAACACCACCGGGGTGTAGATTTTGGCGAAGCTGTCGACAAACCGCTGAGTTGGCGCACGCGCGCCCTGTGCTTGTTCGACGGCATGAATGATGCGCGCCAGGGTCGAGTTGTTGGCGGCTGCCGTGACCCGATACTCCAGCGCACCGGCCTGATTGATGGTGCCCGCAAAGACTTTGTCGCCCACGGTTTTTTCAATCGGCAAGCTTTCGCCGGTTATAGGCGCTTGGTCGATGGTCGAGTGCCCGGCCACGATTTCGCCATCCAGGCCGATACGCTCGCCGGGTTTAACACGCACGATGGCGTCCAGTTCGACGTCTTTTACCTCACGTTCCTGCCATGTGCCGTCCGCTTGCTGCACGGTGGCTTTGTCCGGGGCCATTTGCATCAGGCCGCTGATGGCATTGCGCGCGCGGTCCAGGGATTTGGCTTCGATCAGCTCAGCCACGGTAAACAGGAACATCACCATCGCCGCTTCTGGCCATTGGCCAATCAGAATCGCACCGGTCACGGCGATGCTCATCAGGGCGTTGATGTTCAGGTTGAGGTTTTTCAGGGCAATCCAGCCCTTTTTGTAGGTGGTCAGGCCGCCGCTGAGAATCGACACCAGCGCCACCAGGGCAATCACCCACGTCGGCGCCGCGTCGGTGAAATGCAGCACTTCGGCGGCCAACGCGCCAACACCCGACACAGCCAGCGGCCACCAGTGCTTTTTGGCAACCGGCGCTGGCGGGGTGTCGGTGTCCGACTCCAGCGGATCGGCCTGCATGCCGAGGGACTTGATGGCCGCAACAATCGAATCAGTGGTCGGCAAGTCGTGGGTGACGCCCAGCACCCGATTAATCAGGTTGAACTCCAACTGCTGCACACCGGCCAGCTTGCCCAGTTTGTTCTGGATCAGGGTCTGCTCGGTTGGGCAGTCCATGGCTTCAATGCGAAAGCTGCTCAGGCGAGCGCCCGCGGTTGGCGCGGCGCTCAACTTGATCACGCTTGGCGCAGCGCTGCTTGAACAGCAACTGTGCGCGTGGCTGGCGTGGTCGTGCTTTCCCTCATGGTCATGGTCAGCGTGTGGTGTGTGCGGAGTGTGAAGGGAGTCGCTCATCGGGTGCGTCCAAAAAAGGTGCCTGTTGCCAAGTAAAGACCCTGTAGCCACTATAGGGTCAAGCATCCTTTGGGAGATAAGCGCGATGAAGATTGGTGAACTGGCGAAATTGACCGATTGTCAGGTCGAAACCATCCGTTACTACGAGCGTGAAGGCTTGTTGCCTGAGCCTGCGCGCAGCGAGGGTAATTACCGGCTGTACACCCAGGCGCACGTTGAGCGGCTGACGTTTATCCGCAATTGCCGCAGCCTCGACATGACCCTGGAAGAGATCCGCAGCCTGCTCAACCTGCGCGACAGCCCGCAAGACCAATGCGAAAGCGTGAATGCGCTGATCGACGAGCACATCCATCACGTGAAGGCGCGCATTGATGGGTTACAGGCGTTGCAGGTGCAACTGCTCGACCTGCGCCAACGCTGCGGCGAAGGGCCGGACAACAATCATTGTGGGATTTTGCAGCGTCTGGAAGTCAGCGGCTCAGTGGCCGCGCCAGAAGGCGAACCGAGCCATGTGGGCAGAAGCCACGGGCATTAGGCCCCCTGTAGGAGCGAGCTTGCCTCGCGATCTTTTGATCGTTAAAAGATCGCGAGGCAAGCTCGCTCCTACAGTTTGCGGATTACACCGCCATCGGTGCGGTCATGGGAGCGTGGTGCTGGTAGCCTTCGAGGCTGAAGTCGCTCGGTTCGATCAGCTCCAGCCACTCTGGCTGGTAAACGCCGGTCTTGGCGAATTCCGGCACGCGGTCCGAGATCACCAGTTTTGGCATCGGGAACGGCTCGCGGGTCAGTTGTTCGTTGAGCATGTCCAAGTGATTTTCATACACGTGGGCATCGCCAATGAAGTACGTGAACCAGCGCGGCGTGTAGCCCGTCAGGCGGCCGATCAGGCTGAGCAGGGCTGCGCCTTCGGTCAGGTTGAACGGCGTGCCCAGGCCCAGGTCGTTGGAACGAATGTAGAGGGTCAGGGAGATTTCCTTGGTCTCGACGTTCGGGTGGAACTGGTACAGCAGATGGCACGGCGGCAGGGCCATTTCATCGAGCTGGGCGCAGTTCCAGCCGTGGAACAAGATACGGCGGCTGCCCGGATCATTGATGATCGTGTCCACGCACTGGCGCACTTGGTCGATGGCCTTGTACAGCACCACGTAGGCCTGGCCGTCTTCTTCACCTTCAGCAATCTGACGATAGCCTTGGCTCAGGCACAGCTCGATGGCCGCCTGGTTGCTGCGGGCCACTTGCTTGTAAGCCGGCCACTTGCGCCATTGCACGCCATAGATTTCGCCCAGGTCGTCTTCGCCCTGACGGAACGGGTTGGCCAGCCACTGCGCGTTTTCGTTGGCGTTCTGGTCCCAGACCTTGCAGCCCAGCTCACGGAAGTCCGCCGCGCTGTTGACCGGGCGCAAGAAGCCGCACATCTCGCCAATCGCCGATTTGAACGCCATGCGCCGAGTGGTGATGGCCGGAAAGCCTTCTTTGAGGTCATAGCGCAGCATGGCGCCGGGCAGACTGATGGTCTTCACGCCGGTGCGATTGGCTTGCAAGGTGCCATTTTTAATGACGTTGGCAACGAGTTCGAGATATTGCTTCATGGTTTTCCTAGCGTTTGAATGCAGGGCCGCACGGCCCCGCGATTCGAATTTAATGCGCAGCCTTTTGAGCCGCTGGATCTCGCTTGTAAGCCAGCCAGATCAGGAACAGTCCGCCCGCGATCATCGGGAGGCAAAGGATTTGCCCCATCGTGACCCAGCCGAACGCCAGATAGCCTAGCTGAGCATCGGGTACGCGAACGAATTCGACGATGAACCGGAAGATCCCGTAGAACAGGGCGAACATCCCGGAAACCGCCATCGTAGGACGGGGTTTACGCGAGTACAGCCAAAGAACGAGGAACAGTGCCACACCTTCCAGCGCAAACTGGTAAAGCTGCGACGGATGGCGCGCCAATTGTTGCGGGTCGGTAGGGAAGATCATCGCCCACGGCACGTCGCTGGCCTTGCCCCACAGCTCGCCGTTGATGAAGTTACCAATGCGCCCTGCGCCCAGACCAATCGGCACCACGGGGGCGATGAAATCCAGAATCTGGAAAAACGACTTGCCGTTGCGCTTGCCGAACCACCAGGTGGCCAGCATGACGCCGATCAGGCCGCCGTGGAACGCCATGCCGCCTTTCCACACTTCAAAAATCAGCAACGGGTTGGCGATGTAGGCGCTCAGGTCGTAGAACAGCACGTAACCCAAACGGCCGCCGACAATCACGCCCATGGCCACCCAAAACACCAGGTCCGAGAGTTTCTCTTTGGTCCAGGTCGGATCGAAGCGGTGCAGGCGTCGCGACAGGATCAGCCAGGCGGCGCCAATGCCGATCAGGTACATCAAGCCGTACCAATGGATTTTCAGCGGTCCGATGGCCAATGCCACCGGGTCAATCTGCGGGTAAGGCAGCATTGCGACTCCTTGTTAGATCAGGAAACTCAAACCGACACAGAACAACAGTGCGGCAAACAGCCGTTTCAGCAGGCGTGGCGAGAGTTTGTGGGCCAAACGCGCACCGAAACGGGCAAAAAACATGCTGGTCAGGGCGATCCCGAGCAGCGCTGGCAAGTAAACAAACCCGAGACTATGCGCGGGCAAGTCAGGGTTGTGCCAGCCAATCATCATGAAACTTAATGCACCTGCCAAAGCGATCGGCAGCCCACAGGCCGACGAGGTGGCCACGGCTTGCTGCATCGTCACGCCGCGCCAGGTCAAAAACGGCACCGTCAGCGAGCCGCCGCCGATCCCGAAAATCGCCGAAGCCCAGCCAATCACGCTACCGGCCACGCTCAGACCCAACTTGCCCGGCACCGTTCGGCTGGCCTTGGGTTTTAGGTCCAGGGCCATTTGCAGGGCGATGATCACAGCAAACACACCAATGATTTTCTGCAAGTGCGGACCTGAGATCGCCTCAGCGGTCAACGCGCCAATCCCGGCCCCGACCAGAATGCCCAGGCTCATCCAGGCAAACAGAGGCCACAGCACCGCGCCTTTGCGGTTGTGCGCAATGACCGAGTTGATCGAGGTAAAAATAATAGTGGCCAATGACGTACCCACGGCCAAATGGGTCAACACCTCGTGGCTAAAACCTTGCAAGGTGAAACTGAACACCAGCACCGGCACGATGATCAGCCCGCCACCGACTCCAAACAGCCCAGCCAGCACGCCAGCGAAGCCTCCCAACACCAGATAGAGCAGAAATTCCATGACTAGCCCCTGTTTTTTGACCCGCATGGTAACGGAGCAAGGGCTTGGGCTCCACTGCATGGCGCAACACGCCCGAGCAATCTATAAGTAGAGTGATTAAAAAAACATTAAGGACTGCCCATGTGCCTGATTGTCTTCGCTTGGCGCCCCGGCCACGCACAGCCTCTGGTCGTTGCGGCCAACCGTGATGAGTTTTATGCGCGCCCCAGTCTACCGCTGGCCCAGTGGGTTGAAGCGCCGCAGGTATTTGCCGGTCGTGACCAGCAGGCAGGCGGCACCTGGCTGGGCGTGGGAGCGAATGGCCGCTTTGCTGCCCTGACCAATATTCGCGAGCCGCACCGGCCACCGGGCCGGCGTTCACGGGGCGAATTGGTGTCTGGCTTCTTGAGTGGCAACCAGACAATTACTGACTATTTCGACGATGTTGACCAACGAAGACTGAGTTATGCCGGTTTTAACCTGCTGCTGGGTGATCGCGACCAGCTTTGGCATTTCAACTCCAGAGAGCTGGTGCCGCAGCCCCTGAGTGCGGGGCTGTATGGCCTGTCGAATGCCGGGCTGGACACGCCGTGGCCCAAGCTGCTCAGGGCCAAGGCGGCGCTGGCCGAGGTACTGAACGACCCGCAGCCGCAAGCCTTGCTGGCACTGCTCAAAGACCCGCAAGCAGCGCCTTTCAATAAATTGCCCGACACCGGAGTCGGGCTGGCCACCGAGTCGTTGTTGTCGAGTGTGTTTATCGCCAGCCAAAGCTACGGCACGCGCGCCAGCACGGCGTTGATCGTCAACGCTGATGGTTCACGGGTGATGGTGGAACACAGCTTCGGGCCGCAGGGTGGGCGATTGGGCGAGGTGCATCTAACCTCGTAGCAGCTGCCGAGCTCAGCGAGGCTGCGTCCGATTGCGCAGCGATCGTAAATGCGAAGATCACGTTCTATCTGAAAGATCGTGATAGCCGATTTTACGACGACTGCGTCGCCGGACGTAGCCTGCGGCAACTGCTACGGATTCATCCCCACCAAAGCTAGTAAGGCTTGATCGCCGCCGGGTTCATCATGCGCGTCAGGCCCATGTTTTTCAGGGCCAGTTGCATGGTGCTGCGGATGACTTGCGGGTTGTCGATGGTCATTACTTCAGCCAGCATTTCTTTGGCACGGCTCAGGCTGACCTGACGCAGCATCCATTTCACTTTCGGCAAGTTGGTGGCGTTCATCGACAAGCTGTCAAAACCCATGGCCATCAACAAAATCGCCGCCGCCGGATCACCGGCCATTTCGCCGCAAATACTCGCAGGCTTGCCTTCGGCATGCGCATCACGCACCACCGATTGCAGGGCTTGCAGCACCGCCGGGTGCAGGTAGTCGTACAAATCGGCCACACGCGGGTTGTTGCGGTCTACTGCCAATAAGTACTGAGTCAGGTCGTTGGAACCCACCGAAAGGAAGTCCACCTGGCGTGCCAGCTCTTTGGTCTGGTACACCGCCGCCGGGATTTCGATCATCACGCCAATCGGCGGCATCGGCACGTCGGTGCCTTCGTCACGCACTTCACCCCAGGCGCGGTGCAGCAGGTGCAGGGCTTCTTCGAGTTCGTGGGTGCCAGAGATCATCGGCAGCAAGATACGCAGGTTGTTCAGGCCTTCGCTGGCCTTGAGCATGGCCCGGGCCTGCACCAGAAAGATTTCAGGGTGGTCGAGGGTCACGCGAATCCCGCGCCAGCCCAGGAACGGGTTGTCTTCTTTGATCGGGAAGTACGACAGTGACTTGTCGCCGCCAATGTCCAGGCTGCGCATGGTCACCGGTTGCGGATGGAAGGCGGCGAGTTGCTCGCGATAAATCGCCAGCTGCTCCTTTTCGCTCGGAAAGCGCTGGTTGATCATGAACGGCACTTCGGTGCGGTATAGACCTACGCCTTCAGCGCCACGCTGTTGCGCGCGCGCCACATCGGCCAGCAGGCCGGTGTTGACCCACAGCGGCATGCGGTGGCCGTCCGGGGTAATGCACGGTAGTTCACGCAGGGCGTCGAGGCCCTGGGACAGTTGGCGCTCTTCTTCGACGACATCGGCGTATTGCTTGCGCAGCACGTCGCTGGGGTTGGTGTAGACCTCGCCGTGGTAGCCGTCGACGATCATCTGAATGCCGTCAACCTTGGAGTACGGCAGGTCGACCAGACCCATCACGGTCGGAATCCCCATGGCACGGGCCAGAATCGCCACGTGGGAGTTACCCGAACCCAATACCGACACCAGGCCGACCAATTTGCCTTCCGGCACTTCGCCGAGCATGGTCGCGGTCAGTTCTTCACTGACCAGAATGGTGTTGTCGGGGTAGACCATGGTTTGCTGGCGGTCGTGCTGCAAATAGGCCAGCAGACGACGCCCAAGGTCACGCACGTCCGACGCCCGCTCACGCAGGTAGTCGTCGTCCATCAATTCGAAACGGTTGACGTGATCAGTCACCACCTGACGCAACGCGCCCTGAGCCCACTGGCCGGTCTTGATGACATTTTTGACTTCACTGCCCAGCGATGCGTCGTCGAGCATCATCAGGTACACATCGAACAGCGCCTGTTCTTCAGGCCGCAGTTGAGTGGCAAGCTTTTTAGACACCGCACGCATGTCGTTACGCACGCCTTCGAGCGCGGTTTTGAACAGTGCGATTTCAGCCGGGATGTCGGTGATGGTTTTATCCGGCACCACGTCCAGGTCAGCCGGGGGCAGCATGACCACCGCTGTACCGACCGCGGCCCCGGGCGAACCGGGTACGCCCACGAACTTGGCTTCCTGGATGCCTTTACCTTGACGCCCCAAGCCGCGAATCGAGCCCGTGGCTTCGGCGTGGGCGATAACCCCGGCCAATTGCGCGCTCATGGTCACGAGGAAGGCTTCTTCGCCCTCATCGAACTGACGGCGTTCTTTTTGCTGAATGACCAACACCCCGACCACACGGCGGTGGTGGATGATCGGCGCGCCGAGGAAGGAGGCATAGCGCTCTTCGCCGGTTTCGGCAAAGTATCGGTAGCGCGGGTGATCGGCGGCGTTTTCGAGGTTCAGAGGCTCTTCACGGGTGCCCACCAAACCGACCAGGCCTTCGTTGGGCGCCATGCTGACTTTGCCGATCGAGCGCTTGTTCAAGCCCTCGGTGGCCATCAGCACGAAACGGTTGGTCTCTGGATCAAGCAAATAGACCGAGCAGACCTGACTGCCCATGGCCTCTTTGACGCGCAACACAATAATCCCCAACGCCGCCCTGAGATCTTTGGCGGCGTTAACTTCCTGGACGATCTTGCGCAGCGTATTGAGCATGGTTCGGGGTCGAACTCCGTGTCAGGCGCGCGTTAAAAGGCGCGGGGCAAGCTCTTTGAGAGCGCGACGGTAGACCTCGCGCTTGAATGTCACCACCTGGCCCAACGGATACCAATAGCTGACCCAGCGCCAGCCATCGAATTCCGGTTTACCGGTTAAATCCATCCGCACCCGCTGCTCATTCGAGACCAGGCGCAGCAAAAACCACTTTTGCTTCTGACCGATACACAGCGGTTGGCTGTGGGTACGGACCAGTCGTTGCGGCAAACGATAGCGCAACCAGCCTCGCGTGCAGGCGAGTATTTCTACATCTTCGCGTTCAAGGCCAACTTCTTCGTTCAGCTCGCGGTACAAGGCGTCTTCTGGCGTTTCGTCAGGGTTGATACCGCCCTGTGGAAACTGCCACGCGTCTTGATTGATTCGGCGAGCCCACAGTACCTGTCCGGCGTCATTTGTCAGAATAATCCCGACATTAGGACGGAAACCATCGGGGTCGATCACGGCAACAACCTCGCAAACGCATGTCGCCGCATTGTTCCACAAAGGTTGTGAAAGCAGCAACGCGCCTTCCTGCCTTATGTGCACTCTTATGAAAAGACCGTATTCTTGTGGCCTTCAAATTGACATTTCAGCGAGTAACTTCAATGCGTCTGGCTTTATTCGACTTGGATAACACCCTTTTGGGCGGTGACAGCGATCACGCGTGGGGCGACTACCTGTGCCGACGCGGCATTCTCGACGGTGACGCCTACAAGGCCCGTAACGACGAGTTTTACCAGGATTACCTGGCCGGCAAGCTGGATAACGCCGCCTATCTTAATTTCAGCATGGAAATTTTTGGCCGCCATGACATGGCTCAACTCGATCAATGGCACCGCGAATTCATGCGCGACTGCATTGACGAACTGATGCTGCCAAAAGCGCTAAAACTGTTGGCCGAACACCGCGCTGCGGGCGATACGCTGGTGATCATCACCGCGACCAACCGTTTTATCACCGCTCCGATTGCTGCCAAGCTGGGCGTGGAACATTTGATCGCCACCGAATGCGAGATCGTCGATGGCCGTTACACCGGCCGCAGCGCCGACGTACCGTGCTTCCGTGAAGGCAAAGTGACACGCCTGAACCGCTGGATGGCAGAAAACGGCCACACCCTCAAAGGCAGCTACTTCTACAGCGATTCGATGAACGACTTGCCGTTGCTGGAGCAAGTGACCCACCCCGTGGCCGTCGACCCGGATGAAAACTTGCGCGCAGAAGCGCAGAAGCGTGGCTGGCCAGTGATTTCGCTGCGCGATTAACCCCCAATCCTGTAGGAGCGAACTTGCCTCGCGATCTTTTGATCTTTTAAAAGATCGCGAGGCAAGTTCGCGCCTACAGGGGTTGGTTAAACCGGTTTTGCGCCCATCATGGCCGCAATTGCGATAAAGCAAATCGCACAAAAAGCCGCCAGCACCACGGTAAAGCCCGGGTATTTGGCCATTCGCCCCAGCCGCAGGCGGTTGAGGCGCACCAACAGCCACAACCAGCTCAAGCCACCCAGCAGGTACAGACTGCTCCCGCCCAGCAACCACAGCTGGCTCAGCGGCCAACCCGACATGTGCACCAAAAACCAGCCACTCACCGGCAGCGCCAGCAAGCACAGGCCCATCAGCCCCCAGAGAAACGCCCACGGGCGGCGCACCAGGCCACCCGCCAGGAAGGCGTCACCGGCACGCCGACGGCGAATCACCACAACCAACAGTACAAGCGCGCTGATAAACAGCAGCAGTGTCGACACACCATGCAGCAGTTTTAACGCGGTGAACGTTTCCATTTGATTTATCTCTTGAGCCGTTCAATCAGCGTAGCGTTTATCAGCCAAGAAACAGTTGATAAGCCGGGTTATCACTTTCATCCCAATACGGGTAGCCGATTTCAGCCAGCGCCGCTGGCACCAGATGACGCTCGTCAGCCGGCACTTGCAGCCCCGCCATCACACGGCCATCTGCCGCGCCATGGTTGCGGTAATGGAACATCGAGATGTTCCAGCGCCCGCCCAGTTTGTTGAGGAAGTTAAACAGCGCACCCGGACGCTCCGGAAATTCGAAGCGAAACAGCAACTCATCACTGACCTTGGCCGCGTGCCCGCCGACCATGTGGCGGATGTGCAGCTTGGCCAATTCGTTTTCAGTCAGGTCGACCACCGGAAAGCCTTGTTCAGTCAGGCTGGCCAGCAAGGCACTGCGCGGGTCGTTCTCGGGGTGCGTCTGCACACCGACAAAGATGTGGGCTTCGCTGCCCGTGTGGTAGCGGTAGTTGAACTCAGTGATCTGGCGCTTGCCGACCGCCTGGCAGAACGCTTTGAAGCTGCCTGGCACTTCCGGGATGGTCACCGCGATGATCGCTTCGCGGCCTTCACCCAGTTCGGCACGCTCGGCCACATGGCGCAAACGGTCGAAGTTGACGTTGGCACCCGAGTCGATGGCAACCAGTGTCTGGCCGCGCACACCACGTTGCTCGACGTATTTTTTGATCCCTGCCACACCCAGCGCGCCCGCAGGCTCAGTGATCGAGCGGGTGTCGTCGAAAATATCTTTGATGGCAGCACAGATTTCATCGGTGCTGACGGTGATCACTTCATCGACATAGTCTTTGCAGATATCGAACGTGTGCTGGCCAATCTGGGCCACCGCCACGCCATCGGCGAAGATCCCGACGGTCGGCAAGACCACGCGCTCGCCCGCTGCCATCGCGGCTTGCAGGCAGTTGGAATCATCGGGCTCGACGCCAATGATCTTGATGTCTGGTCGCAGGTACTTCACGTACGCAGCAATACCCGCAATCAATCCGCCACCGCCCACCGGCACGAAAATCGCATCCAGGGGTGCCGGGTGTTGGCGCAAAATTTCCATCGCCACGGTGCCCTGCCCGGCGATGGTGTGCGGATCATCGTACGGGTGGACGTAAACGTAGCCTTCTTGCTCGACCAATTGCAGCGAGTAAGCCAAGGCTTCCGGGAAGGAGTCTCCGTGCAGCACCACAATCCCGCCACGCGAACGTACGCCTTCAATCTTGATCTCGGGCGTGGTTTTAGGCATGACGATGGTGGCTTTAACCCCCAATACCTTGGCGGCCAGCGCCAGGCCCTGCGCATGGTTGCCTGCCGATGCAGTCACTACGCCGCATGCGCGCTCGGCGTCACTCAATTGCGTGAGCTTGTTATAAGCGCCACGAATCTTGAACGAGTACACCGGCTGCAAGTCTTCGCGCTTGAGCAAAATCTGGTTGCCCAGACGCAGGGACAACTGATTGGCCGTCTGCAAGGGGGTTTCTACGGCAACGTCATAAACGCGCGAGGTGAGGATCTTCTTAACGTACTGTTCGAGCATCGGAAAACTTCACTGAGCGGGTGGGCAGGGACCAAGGAGTCTACCCCAGCGTTTACACGGGCGACCATACGAATCCAAAGGTTTTAGTTATACTCCACGCCCTTCTGTTTACCCTTCCCGCCCCGGAGCCCGCATGACCCAGGATCAACTCAAACAGGCCGTTGCCCAGGCAGCTGTCGACTTCATCCTTCCAAAACTGGATGACAAGAGCATCGTTGGGGTCGGCACCGGCTCCACGGCCAACTGCTTCATCGACGCACTGGCCTTGCACAAGGGCGCATTCGACGGCGCCGTGGCCAGCTCCGAAGCCACCGCCGCTCGCCTGAAAGGCCACGGCATTCCGGTGTATGAGCTGAACACTGTCAGCGACCTGGAGTTCTACGTGGACGGCGCCGATGAGAGCGACGAGAACCTGAACTTGATCAAAGGCGGCGGCGCAGCCCTGACCCGCGAAAAAATCGTCGCGGCCGTGGCTAAAACCTTTATCTGCATCGCCGACGCCAGCAAGCTGGTGCCGGTACTGGGCGCGTTCCCGCTGCCGGTTGAAGTGATCCCGATGGCCCGCAGCCACGTGGCCCGCGAGTTGGTCAAACTGGGCGGCGACCCGGTCTACCGTGAAGGCGTGGTGACTGATAACGGCAACATCATCATCGACGTGTTCAACATGCAGATCACCAACCCGGTGGAGCTGGAGCGTCAAATCAACGCCATCGTCGGTGTCGTGACCAACGGCTTGTTCGCTGCCCGTCCGGCCGACCTGCTATTGCTGGGCACACCTGAAGGCGTGAAAACCCTGAGCAAGTAACCCGTAAAACGGGTAGGAGCGAACTTGCCTCGCGATCTTTTAAAGATCAAAAGATCGCGAGACAAGCTCGCTCCTATGTATGGACTCGCCCCCACTGTCAACCCGCTTTTTCCCACTGATACCCGGCTGCATCTATGTATAAGGCCTATTTTGGGAAGCCATAATCGGCTTCTGGCCAACATTTTATGAGCTCGCGATATGCCAATTACAGTTAGGCCTCAAGGGCCGGTAGGAGCGCAGGCATAAATTCGCGACGGTCTGACCTGTGATCAATGTTCTTAAGCATGGGTTGGAGCGGTTTACACCCCGGTGGCAGAACTCTTTAGATCCTTAACTCATCGCTGCCTCTTGGCCGTTGCTCACTTGGCGGCGATACGTTTGGTCGTTTTGTAACAGCACCCAGATGATGCGCAAGTTTCGGTTGGCTAACCGAACGGCCGCCTCTTTGCGACCCAACTTTGAGACCCAGCGTTGCAAGCGCCGGTCATCTGGATCCTCTGAATCAGTGCGTACCTGTCTCAACACCGCGTGAGCGCCCTGAATCGCCAAGCTTCGCAAGTAGGCATCGCCATGCTTGCTCATCTTGCCCAATCGGACTTTCTCGCCGCTGCTGTGCTGCTTGGGCACCAAGCCGAAGTAAGCAGCGAACTGCCGCGCGTTGGCAAAGCGCTCAGGTTCGGTTTGTTTAGCGATCACTGCTGTAGAAATAATTGGGCCGATACCGCGTACGGTCATCAGCCGTTTGGCTGTTTCGTCATTTTTTGCCGCTGTTTCCAGTCGACCGGTCAGTACATTGATGCGCTCGCCCAACTGACTCCATTCGCCCAGTAACTCATCTATCAATTCGCGTAACAGGTCAGGCAATGGTTGGCTGGCATCCTCCAGAATCCGGGGGATAACCTGGCTGATTGCTGCTTCGCCCTGCGCCATGGCAAGACCATGCTCTAGCAACAGGCCGCGCATCTGATTACTCATTGCTGTGCGACGGCGCACGTAACCTTGCCGGACACGATGAAGAGCTTGCATGGCCAAGGCAGCAGCACTCTTGACCGGTACCGACGAGATATTGATATCTCGCCCTGCGCGCAAGATAGCCAGTGCATCGTTGCGATCGTTCTTGGGTCCGCTGCGGTGATTGGCGACATGCTGGGCTGGCAATATCCGGACAGGATTGCCTTGGGTTTTCAGCAATTGCGCCCATGCCTGAGCCCCCGGACCTGTCTCCACCAACACGGTTACGCTTGTTGGCAATTTCCGAAGAAATGCATGAAAGGCCTCACGTGAATTGATGCGCTCCTCATACACCGTTAGGCCAAAGGCATCCTGGCCAGCCACCTGGAAGACCCTTTTAGCCAGGTCTACGGCGATGACGGTGCATTTCGAAACATCGGTTGGCATGGACTGATTGGTCGTCGTATTCTTTTTCATGGACTCGCCCTCGCTGTCGTTGGCTTCTAATAGAATGCCACCGTGGCGCACAGACGCCTCGGCTTGGGCGAGTCCATGTAATTACACGGTGTTGATTCAAGGTTTCTTGAACACGTAAAACAGGTTCGGCTCACTCACCACATACACCGTCCCCTCGTCGTCCATGGCGACGCCTTCTGCTTGCGGCACTGATTTTTCCAGACCATGACGGCCCTTTCTCAGCGACAACGTGCTGATCGGGCGCCCGTTTATATCCAGCTCCAGCAGCAACTTCGACTCATCCGACAGCGCCAGTAAGTGCCCGCTGCGTTCGTCAAACTGCAAGCTCGACAAGTCACGTACAAACAACCGCGCATCACGCCTCGGGTTGGTCACCACGTGAGTGGCATAAGGTTGTCGCGGGTTGTCATGAGGAAAACCGCGCACCTCATATATCAGCATCGGATCACGCTCTTTGGCCACAAACAAACGCTTGCCAACCGAGTCGTAGGCCAGGCCTTCAAACCCCTTATTGCCCAGCGGGTTGATCCCAAGTGTCAATTGCTCGGCATCGGCGGCATTCAGTACGCGGGTGTTGTCATCGATCGTCACTTTGATCAAGCGCTGCTGAGATTCATCGGTGATCACATAAGTGTTCTCGCCAATGAACTCAATGGCCTCGGCATCACCAAACCCGACCAACGGTATACGCCGAACGATCCGCCCATCGAGCGACAACTCGACCAATTCGGTTTTTTTGTTAGTCACGGTAAACAGGGTTTTGCGCAATGGGTCGAAGGTCAGCGCAGAAACATTGTCTTCAAGGCCATCGATTGCCTGGCCTTGCAGCACGGCGCGGTACTCACCCAGATTGATGCTGTCAGGGTGCGCGGGCTGCCATAGCTGGCTGAGGTTGAACCAGGTGCGTTCGAACAAACGGTAATGCTGCGCAGCGAAGCCTGCGGCGATCAAGGCCGCAAGCAACACGCTCATAAAAAGGAAGGTAGAACGATTAACACGGCGCATTGGCTCGGGCTCTAAACAAATCAGGCGGTTGGAATACCACGACTGCATGAACTCAAGCTTAATTCTGGATGCACGGTATGTTGCTTGTGGGAGCCTGGCAGCGCTCCTACAGGGCCCCGCCCTGTCTTTACTTGGCCTTCTTCTCGAAACGGTAGAACAAGTTGGGCTCGCTCACCATGTACAGGGTGCCGTTGTTATCAATCGCCACGCCTTCGGCCCGAGGAATGGTGTTTTTCAGACCATTGAACCCACGAAGCAAGGTCATGAAGCTGACTTGCTCACCCAGCTCATCGAGTTCGAGCAGCAGGTGCGAGTCCGCAGACAGCACCAGCGTGTGGCCGGTGCGCGGGTCCATGCTCAATCCCGACAAATTACGCAGATCGAGCTCATCGCTGGGCACTTTTTGCTTGTCCCCGATGAGCACCTGGCTGCCATCGCTTTTCCACACAAACATGGCCGGTGGGCGCTCTTCACCCAACAACAACTGCTGGCGACGCGGGTCCCAGGCGATGGCTTCGAAGGCTTTGTTCTGGTTTTTGGAAGGCCCAAGGTCGTACTTCGGGAAGTCATCAACGTTCAGGCTTTTAGTGTCAGGCTCGACTTTGATGATGCTCAGCATGTGTTTGCGCTCATCGACAATCGCCAGCAGGCCATTCTCCATCACCGTCAAACCTTCCGGGTTGCTCCAGCCCACCAGCGGGATTTTGCGCAGCACGTCGCCGTCGAGGGTCAACTCCACCAGAAACGGATTTTTGCCCATCACGGAGAACAACGTATTGCTCAAGGGGTTGTAGGCAAGATCCGACGCTTCGTCCTTCTCCATCCCCGGCAACGGCTTGGCATCAATGACCGCCGTATAGTCAGGCAACCACACGCTTTCATTCTGCTCCATCGGGCTCTCAAACTGCTCCAGCACCCACAGTGCCCCACGGTCATCCCAGTGCATGATTGACGCCAGCCCATAGAGCAGCGCAGCCAGCACCAATAGCCAGTAATACCAACGGCCAAAGCGAGAAGGTCGACGCGCGGGAGGGGTCAGCTGAGGGTCTGTAGCCATGGGCAGGATCATCCAAGAAATTTTGCTAGGTCTAATAGCACAAAGCGGGCAAAACCGACTGCCTCGCGCGACGTTATTATGCAGATTGTGTGTGAAATAATTGCTAACACCAGCCCCCTCCCCTAGCAGGAAGGACTTAGCCTTCCCTATTTTTTCGTCTCAATGTTCACCCTGAAACTATAAAAAACATGTGTAGGATTAATCTATATTTATCAACAGCCATATTTTCCCACACACTCTTACACGCCAAACTTCCCAAGCACAGCCACATAAAACACGCCCCCTCACACTCGGCACTTTATAACTTCAAGTCCGTCTCCCCCTGTCTAAACGTCCCCTGAGGCAGCACTATTAAACGTCTTGCCAGTAGGAACTTTCTGATTAAGCCGAATACACTAACATTTGCTACATCCCGCCTTGACACTGATGAGCCAAGACTCTTATCTAATAAAAAACACTGTTCCAACCTGCACCCAACACAGTCATTTATCACCCGAACAGGCTGCATACGGATTTTCAAACCCATTACCCAAGCCACACGAGCACCCGTTTCACTCAGCGCTGGAACCCAAAGCAGCCGCGCCACTGTGCTCTGTGGCGCCTCAAAGTTAGAAAGGAATTTAACCCATGCCTTTTACCTTGCACACTCATAAGTTAGCAGCCCCCACGCTGGCCCAATCTAATAAGCACACTATTTGTGCACGTGCAGCCGAACAACTATTCGTCACTGTCGCACCCTATATAAATATGGAAGAAGGCGATTTAATCGAACTATTTTGGGACGGCTGCTATGTATCTTCACAACAACTAACCCGAGCAAACATTGGCCAACCCATTTCATTGAGAGTGCCCGAAAGTTTCATTCAAAATGGAACGGCCCGTCTTTATTACAGGGTGATGCACATTGGCAGCAGCCCTGCGCTTTCGGTCCAACTTAAAGTGCTGGTCAAACTTGATTGCCCCGGAGGCGAAGCCATCGGTGAGGAAAACCAGGGGCTTGCGCCACTGATGATTCCCGACCCGATCCAGCGTTACGGGGTTAACCCGAGCCAGATTAAACGCGGTGTGCCTGTGACCATCGAGCCCTACCGCAACATGGCCAGCGAAGACGAAATTACCTTGCTCTGGGGCGATGTGCGCCTGGATCTGCCAAAACTGCGTCAGGTCGACGTCAACAAACCTGTCAGCGTCTTCGTGCCCCCCGAGATTATTCAGGAAGCCGGCGAGGACCCAAAACTGGAGGTCACTTACTGCGTAATTGACCGCGTCGGCAACAACTCTCGCTGGGCACCGGCCCGAACACTCAAGGTGGGCGCCAACAAACGCTATATCAACACCGCCCCGCGTGAGGTGCTATTCGCCGCAGAGCCGCGTCCTAACTGGCGAAACTGATCGCTGAGGCCAGCGTGAATCGTCTATCCATATTCCAAAAATGTAGTTTTTATAATTTTTATACTCGATTAGGGTATATGCACCGGACCACCGGACTCTCTTGCTTTAACTCGCGCCGCTCAGCGGCGCTCCAAACAACGAGACGCGAGGTAGGTATGGCCAGCAACACAATTACCCTTGTGCAGATCGCCAGGGCATTGCGTGCAGTCAAGGAGCACAACTAATGTCCCTCTTGGCGAATGCACAACTGCAAAGCGACCTCGATGTCGCGCCCCTGTTGCTAGCAGCGCACGTCCTGCGCACTGACAACGAAGCCCTTCAAGCCGCCCACGAACTGGCCAACGCCGCCCGTGAACATGCCGCCAAGCGCGATCAGCAACGCAAACTGCCGTGGTCACTGGTCGAAGCCTTTACCCGCAGTGGCTTGGGCAGTATTTCTATTGCTCGCGCATTTGGCGGGCCGCAGGTGTCTTACGTCACCTTGGCTGAAGTCTTTGCGATCATCTCGGCAGCCGACCCGGCGCTGGGGCAAATTCCGCAAAATCAGGTGGGCCTTCTCAACCTGATTGAAAGCATCGCGACCCCGGCGCAAAAAGAACATTTGTTCACCAGCGTGCTGCAAGGCTGGCGCATTGGTAACGCGGGCCCGGAGCGCGGCACTAAAAACACCCTCGATCTGAAAGCCCGCATCACCGCCGATGGCGATGACTTCGTGATCAACGGCCAAAAGTTTTACTCCACCGGGGCGCTATTCGCGCACTGGATCGCCGTCAAGGCGCTCAACGATGACGGCAAGCAAGTCATGGCCTTTGTCCGTCGCGGCACACCAGGCCTGCGGGTGGTCGATGACTGGTCCGGTTTCGGCCAGCGCACCACAGCCAGTGGCACGGTCTTGCTGAACAACGTACCGATTGAAGCCGAGCTGGTCATCGACAACTGGCGCTTGGCTGAAATACCGAACATTCAGGGCTCGGTGTCGCAACTGATTCAGGCCGCCATCGACCTGGGCATTGCACGCGGCGCCATCGCCGACACCCTCAGCTTTGTGCGCGAACGCTCGCGCCCGTGGGTTGATGCCAAGGTCGAACGCAACAGCGATGACCCCTACGTGATCGCTGACATCGGCAAGTTGCAGATCGAGTTGCACGCCGCCGAAGCGCTGCTGCGCAAAGCCGGTCGCGTGCTTGACGAGGTCAGCGCAGCGCCGATCGATGCACAGGCCGCTGCCCGCGCCTCGATTGCCGTGGCCGAAGCCAAAGCCTTGAGCACTGAGCTGTCATTACTGGCCAGTGAAAAACTCTTCGAGCTGGCGGGCAGTCGCGCCACCCTTGCCGAGTTCAACCTGGACCGGCATTGGCGCAACGCGCGCGTGCACACCCTGCACGACCCCGTGCGCTGGAAATACCACGCCATCGGCGCCTACCGCCTCAACGGCACGTTGCCTGCCCGACATTCCTGGATCTAACGGAGACACCCATGTCACTGACATCCAAACAGGTCCCGGTTATCCACAGCGATGCCGAGGCCCTGAGCGTAGCGCGTGAACTTGCCGCCCATTTCAAGCGTGACAGCGTCTTGCGTGACCGCGAACGACGCCTGCCTTTCGATGAGCTGGAGCTGTTTTCCCACACCGGCCTGTGGGGCATTACAGTGCCCAAGGCGTATGGCGGCGCCGCCGTGTCCAACGTCACCCTTGCGCAAGTCGTGGCCCTTATCTCGGCCGCCGACAGTTCGCTGGGACAAATCCCGCAGAACCATTTTTACGCCCTCGAAGTGCTGCGCGTGAACGGCAGCGAATCGCAAAAACAACGGCTCTACGCCGAAGTCCTGGCCGGGCAACGCTTTGGTAATGCGTTGGCCGAACTGGGCACCAAAACCGCCCACGACCGCACCACGCATCTGGCCAAGGCGGAACACGGCTATCGCATCAACGGCCGCAAGTTCTACGCCACCGGCGCGCTGTACGCGCAACGCATTCCTACTTCGGTGGTGGATGACCACGGCGTGCAACACCTGGCCTTTGTACGCAGCGACAGTGAAGGTTTAAAGGTGATCGACGACTGGAGCGGCTTTGGCCAGCGCACCACCGGCAGCGGCTCTGTGGTGTTCGACAACGTGTTTGTCGCCACCGACGACGTGATCCCGTTTCAAAGCGCTTTCGAACGCCCGACGCCGGTCGGCCCGCTGGCGCAGATTCTGCACGCGGCCATCGACACCGGTATCGCCCGCGCAGCGTATGAAGACGCCCTGCACTTTGTACGCACCAAAACCCGGCCCTGGATCGACGCCACTTCTGACATCGCCAGCGAAGACCCATTGACCCTCAACACGTTCGGCCGCCTGAGCGTGCGCTTGCATGCCGCTGAAGCCTTGCTGGACCGCAGCGGCGAGTTTCTCGATACCGCCCAGGCCAACACCAACGCCAGCACCGTGGCGGCAGCTTCAATTGCCGTGGCCGAAGCGCGCGCCATTAGCACAGAAGTGTCGCTGGCCGCTGGCAGCACCCTGTTTGAGCTGGCCGGCAGCCAGGCCACCCTGGCCGAGCACGGCCTTGATCGTCACTGGCGCAACGCCCGCGTGCACACCCTGCACGACCCGGTGCGCTGGAAGTACCACGCCGTGGGCAATTACTACCTCAACAGTGAAAATCCACCGCTGCGGGGGACCCTCTGATGAGCAAAAAGAAAATCCTGCTCAATGCCTTCAACATGAACTGCATTGGCCATATCAACCACGGGCTGTGGACGCATCCACGCGACACCTCGACCCGTTTCAACACCCTGGAATACTGGACTGAGCTGGCGCAGTTGCTGGAACGCGGGCTGTTCGACGGCCTTTTTATCGCCGATATCGTCGGCGTCTACGACGTTTATCAACAATCGGTTGATGTTCCGCTCAAAGAGTCCATCCAGTTGCCAGTCAACGACCCGTTGTTGCTGGTTTCGGCCATGGCGGCTGTCACCAAAAACCTCGGTTTTGGTTTGACCGCCAACCTGACCTACGAGCCGCCGTATTTATTCGCACGCCGCATGTCGACCCTCGACCACCTGACCCGTGGCCGGGTGGGCTGGAACATCGTGACCGGTTATCTGGACAGCGCGGCCAAGGCCATGGGCCTGACCGAGCAAGTGGAACACGACCGCCGTTACGACCAGGCCGACGAATACCTGGAGGTGCTCTACAAACTCTGGGAAGGCAGCTGGGAAAACGGTGCCGTACTCAACGATCCGGTGCAACGCATCTACGCCCAGCCCGACAAAGTGCACAAGGTCAAACACGCGGGCGAGTTTTATCAGGTCGAGGGCTATCACCTCTGCGAGCCGTCGCCACAGCGCACGCCCGTGCTATTCCAAGCGGGCAGCTCGGACCGTGGACTGCGATTTGCCGGGCGCCACGCCGAGTGCGTATTCATCAGCGGGCAGACCAAAGCCGCGACCAAAATCCAGGTCGACAAAGTCCGCGCCAGCGCTGCGGCGGCGGGCCGCAACCCTGACGACATCAAACTGTTTATGGGCCTCAACGTCATCGTCGCGCCGACCGAAGCCGAGGCACAGGCCAAGCGTGAGGAATACCTGAGCTATGCCAGCGCCGAGGCCGGGGTGGCGCATTTCGCCAGTTCCACCGGCATCGACTTTGCCGACTACGCACTGGACGAGCCGATCCAGTACGTAAAAAGCAACGCCATTCAGTCCGCGACCAAAGTGCTGCAAAACAACGATTGGACGCGCCGCAAGCTGCTCGAACAGCACGCGCTGGGCGGGCGTTACATGACCGTGGTCGGTTCGCCGGAACAGGTCGCTGACGAACTGGAATCGTGGATCGCCGAGACCGGCCTCGACGGCTTCAACCTGACCCGCATCGTCACCCCTGAAAGCTATGCCGACTTCATCGATCTGGTGATCCCCGAGCTGCAACGTCGGGGCTCCTACAAGACGGCGTACGACACCGGCAGCTTGCGGCAAAAGCTGTTTACCGAAGGCGATGCGCACTTGCCCGAGCGCCATACCGGCGCCTCTTTTAGACACTAACCCCCTGTAGGAGCGAGCTTGCCTCGCGATCTTTTAAACGATCAAAAGATCGCGAGGCAAGCTCGCTCCTACAAAGACCGAATTACGCCCTTTTGACTGGATGAATTTCATGAACAAAAAACACGCACTGGTTCTGGCTCTCGGGCTGTTCAGCGGCCTCACTTTCGCCGCCGAAAAGCCCCTCAAGGTCGGCACCACCTCCGCCTTTGCCATTCCGCTGGAAGCCGCCGTGGCTGAAGCTGAGAAACAAGGGCTGAAAGTCGAGCTGATCGAGTTCACCGACTGGATCGCTCCCAACGTCAGCCTGGCCAGCGGCGACATCGACGTGAACTACTTCCAGCACATTCCATTCCTGGAAAACGCCAACGCCGCCAGCGGCTTTCATCTGGTGCCTTACGCCAAGGGCGTGATCAACAACGTGGGCCTGTATTCCAAAAAATACAAAAGCCTCGATGAACTGCCCGTCGGAGCTACCGTGGCCATCGCCAACGACCCGATCAACAGCGGGCGCGGCCTGCAACTGCTGGCCAAGGCCGGGCTGATCACGCTTAAACCCGGCGTCGGCTACAAAGCCACCGAAGAAGACATCATCTCCAACCCGAAAAAGATCAAAATCCTGCAGGTCGAAGCCGTGCAATTGGTACGTGCCTACGACGATGCTGACCTGGTGCAGGGCTATCCGGCCTACATCCGCATGGCCAAAACCTTCGATGCAGAGTCCGCGCTGCTGTTCGACGGCATCGACCACCCCGAATACGTGATTCAGTTCGTCATCCAGCCCAAGAGCAAGGACGACAAGCGCCTGGCCAAGTTCATCGACATTTATCAGCACTCACCGGTGGTAAAGGCCTCGCTGGATAAAACCTACGGCACCCTGTACCAACCTGGCTGGACGAACTGACCATGAGCGTAGCCATTGCCCACACGCGGCTCGATGAACCGCCACCCAGCGCATCCAAGACCGATCTGCACCCGGAGCTGACAAACGCCCACGTGCGTTTTATTGGCGTCGGCAAAACCTATGATGGTCGCCAAGGCCCGGTCGATGCCCTCAAAGGCATTGATCTGGCGATTCAACGCGGAGAAATTTTCGGCATTATCGGCCGCAGCGGTGCAGGTAAATCGTCGCTGATCCGCACCATCAATCGACTGGAACAACCGAGCAGCGGCCGCGTGTTGATTGATCAAATCGACATCGGTGAGTTTGACGAAAACAAGCTCGTCGCCTTGCGCCGTCAGATCGGCATGATCTTTCAGCACTTCAACCTGATGTCGGCCAAAACCGTGTGGCAGAACGTTGAACTGCCGCTCAAGGTGGCCGGTGTGCCCAAGCTGCAACGCGAACAAAAAGTTCGCGAGTTGCTGGAGCTGGTCGGCCTGCAAGGCAAGCACACGGCTTACCCGGCACAGCTCTCCGGCGGGCAAAAACAACGCGTGGGCATTGCTCGTGCGCTGGTTCATGACCCAGCGATTTTGCTCTGCGACGAAGCCACCTCAGCCCTCGACCCGGAAACCACGCAGTCGATCCTTGGCTTGCTGCGCGAGATCAATCAGCGGCTGGGCCTGACCATCATCCTCATCACCCACGAAATGGCGGTGATCCGCGACATTTGCCACCGCGTGGTGGTGCTCGAACAAGGCCAGGTCGTCGAACAAGGTCCGGTGTGGCAAGTGTTTGGCAACCCGCAGCACGAGGTCAGCAAAACCTTGCTTGCACCGCTGCAAGACAACTTGCCCGAGGCGCTGCAAAGCCGCATTCACGCCGCCCCGCAATCGGCACAATCGAGCGTGATTTTGCGCCTGCGCTTTACCGGCAGCCAGGCCCAAGAACCCGATCTGGGCGCACTCTTCAGCGCCTTGGGCGGCCAGGTGCGGTTGCTGCATGGCGGCGTCGAGCAGATCCAGGGCCATGCGCTGGGGCAGTTGCTGCTCAGTGTCACCAGCAGCTCATTGGGTGCCGAAGAATTGCGCAAGCGCGCTGAACAATGGGCGCAACAGGTCGAGGTGCTGGGCTATGGGGCTTGATCGTTTATGGCAGGGCCTGATCGACACCTTTTTGATGGTCGGCGTGTCGTCTTTTATCGCGCTGATTCTAGGCATTCCGCTGGCGGTGATACTGGTCACCAGCGACAAGGGCGGCATCTATGAAGCCCCCGCGCTGAACAAAGCCTTGGGCGCGTTCGTGAACCTGTTTCGCTCCATCCCGTTCCTGATTTTGATGGTGGCGCTGATCCCGTTTACCCGCTTGATCGTCGGTACCACCTACGGCGTGTGGGCGGCGGTCGTACCGCTGACCATCGCGGCCACGCCGTTCTTTGCGCGCATTGCCGAAGTCAGCTTGCGCGAGGTGGACCATGGGCTGATCGAAGCCGCACAGGCCATGGGCTGCAAGCGACATCACATCATCTGGCACGTTCTTTTGCCCGAAGCGTTACCGGGCATCGTCGGTGGTTTTACCATCACCATCGTCACCATGATCAACTCCTCGGCCATGGCCGGTGCGATTGGTGCGGGCGGCCTGGGTGACATCGCCTATCGCTACGGCTACCAGCGGTTTGACACCCAAGTCATGCTCACCGTCATCGTCTTGCTGGTGCTGCTCGTCGCCGTGATTCAGCTCGGCGGCGATCGCCTGGCCCGCGTACTGAACAAGCGCTGAGGTATAGTCGGCGGCCACACTGCCGCCGACTGAGCCCTGCGATGACCCTCGATCCCAACACCCTCGAACAGATTGCTGCCACCACCCTGGCGCACTACCAACAGAGTGCAGAAGGATTTCGCGAAGGCACGCGCGACCACGACGTGAGCCAGAACATCAACGCCTTGCTGCGACATATTCAAGGCGCGGCACCGTTCACAATTCTGGATTTTGGCTGCGGGCCGGGCCGTGACCTGCAAACCTTCACCCGACTGGGGCACATCGCCATCGGGCTGGACGGCACCGAACGCTTCACCCAAATGGCCCGCGAAGACAGCGGCTGTGAAGTGTGGCATCAAGACTTTCTCAACCTTGACCTGCCGGCCGAGCACTTTGATGGCATCTTCGCCAACGCCTCGTTATTTCATGTACCGACCCAGGAGCTGGAACGCGTGCTGCGTGAACTGCATGCCAGCCTGAAGCCGGGCGGCGTACTGCTGAGTTCGAACCCACGTGGGGATAACCGTGAAGGCTGGAATGGCCAACGTTATGGCGCGTATCACGACCTGGATAATTGGCGCGCGATGCTCACAGCGGCGGGGTTTGTGGAACTGGAACATTACTACCGCCCGACTGGGTTGCCCCGCGATCAGCAGCCATGGCTGGTGAGTGTTTGGCGTAAGTAACGCCCTTTTTTTGTAGGAGCGAGCTTGCCTCGCGATCTTTTGATCTTTTAAAAGATCGCGAGGCAAGCTCGCTCCTACAGTGTGGTGGTGTGTTTATAGCCAGATGGCATCCCAGTGAGGGTAGTCACCCAATCGCTTGACCAAGCCTGCCCGCAGTGGGTTGGCAACGATATAGCGGGCAGCATGAACCACATCTTCGTCATAACGGATTGCCCGGTCGTGATAGCCCTTTTGCCAAAGCTTGAGCGGCCTTCCTTGTGCAACGCCAATGCTCATGGCCGCCCGTGATTTTGTCCGTTGCATCACCGCTGAAAGACTTGAGCACTTAATCTCAACCAACCAATGGAAGTGATCGGGCATCACAACCCAGGCAAGTGATTTCACCCAACCTTCCTTATCAGTTCGTCTTAGCTCATTGATCAAAGAACGAGCTAAATGAAAGTCATTGAAAATCGGCTCTCGATTCCTAACAACCGCGGTGACTAGATAGATACGTCCAGCCTCAGAGAATCTCCCGGTACGTAGCCGACATGCATGAGCTGACACAGGCATTCCTTTAGATATCAAAGGAAAAAGGTTAGTGCCCTACAGCGAGGGTTGAAGCACTGCTGTGAATCTGAATATGTCCACACCCCCTGTAGGAGCGAGCTTGCCTCGCGATCTTTTGATCTTTGCAACACCATAAAAAAACCCCGAAGGGCTCACACCGTTCGGGGTTGTGGATCTTTCATGGATTACAACTTGGCGATGGACACTTCGGTGGATTTTACGAAGGCGATGACTTCACTGCCGACCACCAGCTCCAGCTCTTTGACCGAGCGGGTGGTGATAACTGACGTCACGATGCCGGACGCGGTTTGTACGTCGATTTCGGACAGTACGTCACCCAGTACGATTTCTTTGATGTGGCCTTTGAATTGGTTGCGAACGTTGATGGCTTTGATAGTCATGGTGTGGATTCCTGTCTTGGGATTAAAAGTAGGTTTATTGCGCCCAACGCAATTGCGTGGGCAGCGGTGCTACAGGTTCTGGTTCAGGTGGCGAACCCGGTAAGGCGAGGACTCGGTTAAGCACTTCGGTTTCCAATGCCGCCAGTCGATGTGAACCCCGCACCCGAGGGCGCGGCAGTTCGACAGTGAGGTCGAGCCCCACTTCGCCGTCTTCGATCAGGATGACCCGATCAGCAATCGCGACGGCTTCACTGACGTCATGGGTCACCAGCAATACAGTGAAACCATGTTGGCGCCACAGGCGTTCGATCAGTTGTTGCATCTCGATGCGGGTTAGCGCATCCAGGGCACCCAACGGTTCATCCAGCAGTAGCAAACGCGGTTGGTGGATTAAGGCGCGGGCCAAGGCCACACGCTGTTTTTGCCCGCCCGATAAAGCAGCTGGCCATTCGTTGGCCCGTTCGGCCAAACCCACTTCTTCCAGCGCTTTAAGGGCTTTTGGCCGCCAGTCGCCTTTGAGGCCAAGGCCCACGTTGTCGATGACTTTTTTCCAGGGCAACAAACGCGCTTCCTGAAACATGAGTCGGGTGTCGTCACGCGCGTCTTGCAGCGGTGCGCTACCGGCCAGCAGTTGACCCCCCGTGGGCTGGTCGAGCCCGGCCA